>NZ_JBFANM010000050.1:0-90007 GCF_040674815.1 Nonomuraea sp. NPDC049709 | reverse complement strand
AGAACGCCAGCAGGTCATAGCCGTAGGCGCGGACGGTCTTGGGCGAGTAGTTCCGGTCTGCCAGATACGCCAGGTACTCATCAACCAGGACGAACTGCCCGGCGGACGGTCCGGCCAGCATCCAGCTGCCCTCATGCTCTTCCAGCCGGAGTCCTTGTTCGATCATGAGAACAGATGTATCCGCGATGACCCCATCCGGCCAGCAGGTAGCAGATCACGGCGTGTCGCTGACCTGAGGAAACATAGGTATTAGCCGGTTAAGAGGGAGACGCCGGTGCGGCCGACCGAGCGGCGGATGTGCAGGCCGGTCAGGAGACGGCACTCGTCCACCCGCCCGCCGAGCCCGGCCCAACTCGACGGCGCGGCGCGCACGGCATGCAGCTGTCCGAGCCGCTGCGGTCGATGCTGATCGGGCACATCCAAGCGGACGGCACCGACCCCATGAGGTCGCGGATGCGCCACGGCTACTACGGTGCCGAGCGATCTGACTGACAGGGAACTGCTGGCTGTCGGACGGGTCTCCACCAACTCCTTCGTCGGCATCGCCCGCCGTTCCCGCGTGCAGGGTCTGCACCGGCACGGTGAAGCGGACCCCGTCCGCAGAGGCGATCAGCCCGCCGCCCCAGGCCCGGACGATGTCCACCTTGGCCCGCCCGCCGCACTCTCGTCGATCGACGCCTTGGGTGATCTCAGCGATCGCAAAAAGGTCGGGAGAGTTCGAGATCGGCGTCCACGCGGCGCAACCCGTCGAAGCCCCAGGTGTTGATGCCCTGCAGGTCGACCTCGTTGTAGATGCGAACTGCAAGGTCGCGCAGCGAGCGGGCGAGCCGGGCGTACTCGAGATGGGTGGGGTTGAGTCCCTGCGCGCCGTAGGCGCGCAGGAAGCGCACGGGGTCGGGCCCGCACAGGGCGGTGAACACGTCGTGCTCGCGAGGCGCCAGCATCGCGTGGCCCCAGTCGAGCAGGGTCGCGATGCGGCCGTCGCGGTCAACGAGGACGTTGTGAGGGAACAGGTCGTGGTGGCACACGACGTGGGGCACGTCGATGGCGCGTGCCCGTTCGATCACCGCTTCGAGCCGGTCGACGTTGGCCATGACCTCGTCGCGGCGGTCGATGATCCAAGGGTGGTCGTGCCGGTCGCGCAGCGCCTCGATGCACCACTCATCCATATCGGTGCGGGGCAGGTCGAGGTCGGTCACCTCGTGTACGGCGCGCATCGCCCGCGCGATCGCGTCGGCGTCGTTCCACGTTCCCTGGCGGCCGTCGACGAACGGGAACAGCGCGTAGCGCCGGCCATGGTGCTCGGCGGTGTAAGAGCCGTCACGTGCTCGCGCCGCCGCAGGAACGGGGATGCCCCGAGCTGCCAACTCAGCGGTCAGCGCCAGACCGGCGTCACTGTCGGGCTGCTGACGCCACAGTTTCATGAACCAGCGTCCGTCGGTGAACACTTCCGCTTCGAACCCGCCCGGATGCGGCCGCAATTCGCCCACCTCAACACCGAAGGCGTCGCGGACCTGAGTCGTCGTCGGCGGTCGTACTTCGCTCCACATCAACCCGGGACGTTACCGCTGCCGAGGGCAGCGGGGCGACATCTTTTACGGCACCAGCTCGACGCGGCCGACCTGCCGGTGTTGAACGCCCGGCCCGCCACGCGCAGCCCCAGTCAGCTACGCGCACGCCTCGACATGCAACTCCAGGTCCTCATCGACCACCACCCACGACACCGACTCGTCGCCGGCCACCGCCCGCTCAGGGCGGCAGAACCAAAGCAGTGCACCTGATATGCCTGACGACCCCCGGATACTTGTCAGGCAAGTAAGCGCCCACATTACTTGGCCCGCCGCTCGGGCGAGCGGACCGATCAACGTACAGATCAGCGGATCACAGAGGACGACGTGAACCACGAGCGCGAGCCAACCGCGGCCGAGATACTGGGCTGTGGCGCCGCGACGACGTGTTCCTCCCCGAGGCCGAAGCCACCCCCGACGGAGTTCCGTCCTTCAACTCTCCAGGGCCTGCTCCACTCGCGCTCTTCTGGCCGGGCGCGGGCGGGATCCGGTTCGGACAGTATCGGACCTGGACCAGCAACCCCGAGGAAAGCACCCGCATGACAACCAGTGCTCAGCAGCTGATCGAATCGGCACGTCTCGCACCGCTGGCCGGCCCGTTCGACTGGGAACAGGTCGAGCACCGGCTCGGGGCGTCCGTGCCGCAGGACTACCGCGAGCTTCTCGACGCAGGGGGTGGCGGACTCTGGCTGGACTGCTTGAGGCTCTACGTACCGGCGCCCGGCCCCGGTCTCAAGCACGTCGATCTCGAGCGGTCGGGGCTGGAGTTCGAACAGCTCCAGGACCTGTTCGAGGACGAGGTCGTGGGACCGCCCGACGATCTCGACCCTGATTCCAGGCTGCTGCCCTGGGCCTCGACCGGCACGGGGCTGACGCTCTATTGGCAGGTCTCACCCGAGGCGGTGGCCGATTCGTACCCGATCCGGGTCTCGGACCGGAACGGCGACGTGTGGGAGAGGTACGACCTGCTCACCACCGACCTGCTCCTGGGAATCGTCCAGGGCGAGGTGCGCAGCGAGCTGCTCAACGAGTCGTGGATGGAACGCGACGTGCTCTTCAAGCCCTACGCCGACGAGTAGGGGTGCCGGTGAGAATCGCGTCATGAGCCCCAAACGGTGTTGATCTTGTTGTGGTCTTCCTGGTCGATGCTGGATCACCATGACGCATCGCCCCCGTCGTCCGCGGCGGCGGCGTGAAGAAGGGCGGCCACGAGCAGGTCGCCGAGCTGGGCGACGAGGCCCGGGTGGTGCTGGTGGAGCCGGACGCGGAGCAGTTCCGCGCGGTGACAGGCCGCCGCTCGGTCAGCTCCCTCCTGGACCCCGCCCGCCGCGCTCCGGCCGCCCGAGCGGGCCGCCGGCCCGGCCTGGAGGTCGCGCCCGGAACGACTGACCGTACGTGGCTGGGTCAGCGGGTGGCGCTGAGCTGGTCGAGCAGCAGCGTCAGGCGGGCCTCGCGGCCTGAGGCGGGGAGTCGGCCGCCGCGTGACAGGACGATCAGCCCGTGCAGGGCGCTCCAGGCGACCTCCGTCAGGATCGCCGGGTCGCGGCCGTCGGCGAACTGCGCGACTCCGGCCAAAAGCGCCTGGAAGCCGTCCCGGAGCGGCTCGGGGGTGTCGTCCTGGCCGAACGGCAGGTCCACGGCCATCGTGAACATGGCGTCGTACAGCGCGGGGTTCTCCTCGGCGAACGTCATGTAGGCCCTGGCCAGCCCCTCCAGCGCGGCTCGCGGCTCGCCCGTCCCGGTGGCGGCGCGCAGGCGTACGGCCAGTTCCGTGAAGCCCTCGAGCGCCACCGCCGCGACGATGGCGTCCTTGCCGGCGAAGTGGCTGTACAGGACCGGCTGGCTGTACTCGATCTCGTCGGCCAGGCGGCGGGTGGTCACGGCGTCCCAGCCCTCGGACTCGGCCAGCTTGCGGGCGGTTTTGACGATCAGGTCGTGGCGCTGGGCGCGTTCGCGTTCTCTGCGCTGCTGTGTGGACACCCTCCAGATGCTAGCACCGCTAGACAGATGAGCGCCGTTAGTCTAGCGTCGCTAAGACTTCTAGCAACGATTTAGGGAGACGGCATGGTCACCATCGCCACCTGGCTCGCCGGACTGATCGCCATCGGGATCATCCTCATCGGCATCCGCTTCCTGCTGCAGCCGGTCGCGTCGGCGGCGGGCTACGGGGTTCCCGTGTCCATGAACGCGTACCTGACCGTCAAGGGCGTACGGGACATCACAGCCGGGCTCGTCGTGCTCCCGGCCCTCGTGACGGGAAACCAGCACATGCTCGGTTGGCTGATTCTCGCCAGCGTGTTCGCCCCGCTCGGCGACATGGTCGTCGTGCTCAGGAACGGGGGTCCGCGGGCGGTGGCGTTCTTCGTCCACGGCCTCACCGCCGCGGTGATGGTGGGGGTCGCGGCCATTCTCATCCTGGTGTGATCGCTTGTCCGGGCTGGTCGGGGCGCCGTCCTTCCCGTAGTGCAGCACGGTATTCCTTCGCATTTTCTGAGAACTCGAAAAGGGAGACGACGATCAACGATCTGCGCGGTGTCCTCAAAGGGTGCGTGCTCCTGGCCGATGACGACGGCTTCGAACAGGCGGCCACTGCGTGGAATCTGACCGTCCGGCAGCCGGTGGCGGCCGTGGCGGAGGCCGCGGATGCCGATGACGTGGCGGCGCTCGTGCGTTACGCGCGGCGGGCGGGTATGACGGTGACCGCGCAGCCGAGCGGGCATGGCGCCTCCGGTGATGTGGAAGGCCTGATCCTGTTGCGTACCGGCCTGCTGAACGAGGTGGAGGTACGCGCGGAGGAGCGCGTGGTCCGGGTGGGCGCGGGTGTGAAGTGGGGGCAGGTGCTGGCGGCGGCCGGTCCGCTGGGTCTGACCGGCCTGTCCGGCAGCGCGCCGGGGGTCAGCGTGACCGGCTGCACCCTGGGCGGTGGGGTCGGCTGGTTCAGCCGCAAGTACGGCTTCGCCTCCGACAGCGTGCGGGCCATCGACATCGTGGACGCCGACGGCGAGCCGGACCGGGTGACCGCCGAGTCCGATCCCGAGCTGTTCTGGGCGCTGCGCGGCGGTGGCGGGGACTTCGCGGTGGTGACCGCCCTCGAACTCGAGCTGTATCCCGCGCCGGTCCTGTACGGCGGGCGCGTGATCTGGCCGGAGCACCGGACCAGGGAGGTGTACGACGCGTTCCTGGAGATCACCGCCGAGGCGCCGCGTGAACTCAGTGTCTGGATCAACCGGCTGCAGCCGCCCGGCGCGCCGCCGATGGTGACGCTGGATCTGGCCTACCTGGGTGAGGCGGCTCAGGGGGAGGACCTGCTGGCGCGCATCGACAAGATCGGGGGAGCGATCTCCGACAGCCGCGGCGTCGTCCCGGTTGCCGGCCTGGGTGGCATCACCGCCGAGCCCACCGATCCGGCTCCATCCATCGCTCGTGCGGAGCTGCTCACCGGTCTGGACGCGGACGCGGTGGAGCTCCTGCTGGCCAAGCCGGTCGAACCGCTCATCAACGTGCAGATCAGGCACCTGGGCGGGGCGCTCGCCGAGCCGGGTGGCGGGGCCGGTGCGAGCGGCGCGGTGGCGGAGCCGTACCTGCTCGGCCTGCTGGGGCTCGGCCTGCCGCACATGTCTCCGGACCGCCAGCCGGCCAGTGGATGCAGGATGGATCTCGAGCCGCCATTGGCAGTTTCCCCAGTGGCGGAGGCCGAGTCAGGTGGCGTTGGTGATGCGGTCGAGCCACTCCGCGAGCAGAGCGCCCTCGTTGGGTGACAAGGAGGGCGTGCCGTATTGCCGCAGCACCTCGCGTAGGGCAACGGCCCGACCGGCCACCGTCCCGGACGGGAGGGGCGGGCCACCCTTGATGATCGTCCGCAACACGTGCTCGAGTGCTATAGCCGGTAGTTCGGGGTCCCGCTCGGTGGGCGGAAGGGCCAGGAGAGACAGGATCGTGCCCATCCCGTTGAGGTGCACCAGGCGGGTGGCTCGTTCGATGCTCATGCGCAGCAGGCCGGCCTCGCCAATGCGCGTGATGAGCTGGTGCAGCATGGCGATGGCCGTGCGGCCCGCCGTCGACTGCCTGCCGGAGCGGGCCTCGCCGTACATCAGGCTGTAGAAGGCGGGATGGGACAGGCCGAAGTCGATATGGAGGTCCCAGGCGCGGCGCAGGTCGGCGACCGGGTCTTCGCTGTGGCTGACGAGCGCCTGTTTGTCGGCCAGGTAGTCCTCGAAACCGTAGGAGGCGACGGCGTCGAGCAGGCCTTCCTTGTCGCCGAACAGCCGGTAGAGCGTCGGCGCCTGGATGCCCGCAGCCGCGCACACCGCACGGGTGGACACCGCCTCGCGCCCGCCCTCGGCCAGCAGGCCCGCCGCCGCTGCCAGGATCTGTGCCCTTGTAATCGCCATGGCGCTAATGATGCCAACCTTTTGGTATCAATGCTAATTAGCATTGTTATGGTGAGCTGTGTTAACGCCGCAACGCATCGGCGTGACCACTCGGAACGACCTTGACCTCGGGGGAGACACCATGACATCGACGGCACACGGATACGACTTCATCGTGGTGGGCGGCGGCACCGCCGGATGCGTGCTCGCCGCCCGCCTGTCGGAGCACGACGACGCACGCGTCCTTCTGCTCGAGGCCGGCCGCGCGCAGCCGCCGGCCGCCGCGGCCACGCCGCCCGCCTGGCCCACGCTGCTGCACAGCCCGGCCTGCTGGAGCGACGTCACGACCGGACAAGCCGCCACCGGCGCGTCCATCCCCCTGCCGCGCGGACGCGGGCTCGGCGGATCCTCCTCGATCAACGGCATGATCTTCGCCCGCGGGCATCGTTCCAGCTACGACGCCTGGCAACTGGACGGGTGGGGCTTCGACGACCTGCTGCCGTACTTCAAACGCACCGAGAACGCACCCGGCCGAGATCGCACCCTGCGCGGCGTCGGCGGCCCCTTGACCGTCGCGCCCGCCGATCCGGTCAACCCGGTGCTGGCGGCCTGCCTGGAGGCAGCCCTGCAGGCCGGCCACCCCCGTGCGTCCGACGTCAGCAGCGGGATCGAGGAGGGGTTCGGGCCGGTCGACCTCAACATCGTCGACGGCCGGCGGCAGAGCGCCGCCGACGCCTACCTGTCCCCGGCTCTGGGACGGCCGAACCTGCGGGTGGTCACCGACGCCCTGGTGCACCGGCTGCGCATCACCGAGGGCCGCTGCACCGGAGTCGAGTACAGCGCCGACGGGCGGCGCGACTTCGCCGCCTGCTCGAAAGACGTCGTGCTGGCCGCCGGCACGATCGGCTCGGCGCTGCTGCTCCTGCAGTCCGGCATCGGGCCGCCCGCCCACCTGCGCAAGCACGACATCGACGTCACGGCCGAGCTGCCAGGGGTGGGAGAGAACCTGCACGACCACCCCGCGGCCAACGTGGTGTACCGCTCGGCACAGCCGGTCCCGCCCGGGACGCACAACCACGGTGAGGTCTTCGGATTGGTACGCAGCGATTTCGCGCTTGACGAGCCCGACCTGCAGATCCTCTTCATCGACGGCCTGGGCCACGTACCCGAGGCCGGCGCCGAGCAGGGCTTCACCATCGCGGTGGCACCCATGCGCCCCTTCAGCCGCGGCACCGTCCGCCTGGGCGGCCCGGATCCGGGCACCGCTCCGGTATTGGACCCGGGCTACTACAACGACTACCGCGACCTGGCCACAGTGGTCAGGGGGTTGCGAATCGCCCATCGGATCGGCCGCGCGAGCGCCCTGGACTCCTGGCGCCACGAGAAGGCGATATCGGAGCCGGCCACGCTCGACGACGACGACCTGCGGGCCTATGCCCGCGCCACCGTGGCGCCCTATTTCCACCTGGTGGGCACCTGCCGGCTCGGGAACGACGACCTGGCCGTCGTCGACCGCGACCTGCGGGTGCACGGCCTCAGCGGACTCAGGGTGGCCGACGCCTCGGTCATCCCCGCCATCCCCTCGGCCAACACCATCGCGACCGTCTACGCCATCGCCGAACGCGCGGCCGAACTCGTCGCCGGCCCGGCTCCCGGCGCCCGGAACCATCAAGAAGGCTGACTGTCATGCGACTGATCCGGGTCGGCCGGCTGCCGCTCATGCGATCTGCTGGGCTCTGGCCCGGTCCAGGACCCGGTAGACGGTCGCGCGGCTGGCGAGCAAGCGCCCCCGGGACCGGCCGCGCCTGCGGCTACAGCCAGCGCGGGCTCCGCATCGCCTACACCGGCTCCGGCCGGCCCGCGAGTACTGCGGCCCGCCGGACCGCGTCTGAGAGGACGGCAAGACCTGAAAGCAGAAGACCGCCGCCGAGCGCGCGGCCGACCTCGGGGCGGACGGCGCCGGGCGTGGGCCCGCCTATTCGTCCTCGGCGAACACCACCTCGCGGCGCCGGCGGATCGTCGGCAGGACGGCGACGACGAGCGCCGCCACGGCCAGGGCCAGGAGCGCCGCGGAGATCGGCCGGGTCAGGAAGACCGACGGGTCGCCGCGGGAGATGATGAGCGCCCGCCGCAGGTTCTCCTCCAGCAGGGGCCCGAGGACGAAGCCGAGCAGCAGCGGCGCCGGCTCGCAGCCGCACTTGATCAGGATGTAGCCCAGGACCCCGAAGAAGACGATCGCGTAGACGTCGTACGCGTTGAACCCCAGTGAGTACGTCCCGATCGACGCGAACAGGATGATCATCGGGAACAGCACCTGGTACGGGATCCGCAGCATGCGCACCCAGACCCCGATCAGCGGCAGGTTCAGCAGCACCAGCAGCACGTTCCCGATCCACATCGACGCGATCAGGCCCCAGAACAGCTCCGGCTCGTCGGTGAGGACGTTCGGGCCGGGGGTGATGCCGTGCACGATGAACGCGCCGACCATCAGCGCCATGACCGGGTGGGCGGGCAGGCCCAGGGTGAGCAGCGGGATGAACGACGTCTGCGCGGCGGCGTTGTTCGCCGACTCGGGGCCGGCGACGCCCTCGATCGCGCCGTGCCCGAACTCCTTCCGCCGCTTCGAGATCCGCTTCTCGACGGCGTAGGAGGTGAACGAGGCCAGCACGTGGCCACCGCCGGGCAGCACGCCGAGCGCGGCGCCCAGACCGGTGCCCCGCAGGATCGGGCCGACCATCCGGCGCCGGTCCTCGCGGGTCGGCCAGAGGTTCGTCACCCTGCCGACGATCGCCGTGCGGGTGTGCTCGTTCTCCAGGTTGCGCAGGATCTCGGCCACCCCGAACATGCCCACGGCGACCGAGACGAAGTCGATGCCGCCGTACAGCTCGCGCTGGTCGAACACGAACCGGGGAGTGCCGGTGTAGAGGTCCTGGCCGACCGTGCCGAGCAGCACGCCGAGGGCGATCATCGCCAGTGCCTTGAGCGCCGTGCCACGGGCCAGCGCGATCGACACGATGAGGCCGAACAGCACCAGCGCGAAGTACTCGGCCGGGCCGAACCGCAACGCGATGCGGGCCAGCGGCGGGGCCGCGACGGCCAGCGCGACGGTGGCCACCGTGCCGGCGATGAAGGACCCGATCGCGGCGGCGGCCAGTGCCGCGCCGGCCCGGCCCTGCCGGGCCATCTCGTGCCCGTCCAGCGCGGTGACCGCCGCCGACGACTCACCGGGCAGGTTGATCAGGATGGCGGTCGTCGAGCCGCCGTACTGCGCGCCGTAGTAGATGCCGGCCAGCATGATCAGCGCCGTCACCGGCTCGAAGCTGAACGTGATCGGCAGCAGCATCGCCACCGTCGCCGTCGGCCCGATGCCGGGCAGTACGCCGACCATCGTGCCGAGCAGCACTCCCACGAAGCAGTAGAGGACGTTCTGGACCAGGAGGGCGGTGGAGAAGCCCAGGGCGAGGTTGTCGAGAAGTTCCATGCCTCAATCCGGATGCCGCGTCAGAACCCCAGCCACGGGCCCCATAGCGGGATCCGCAGCTGAAGTCCGACGACGAAGATGAGCGTGGCGGCCACGGTCAGCCCGGCCGCCACGGACACGGCCGCCAGCGGCCGGACGCGCGTGCTGGCCAGCGTGGTGAGCAGGGCGGTCACGGCCGACGCCGGTACGAACCCGAGGCCCCGTACGGTGAATCCGAAGAACAGGACGGCGAGCACGATGACGCCGACCGCGCGCCAGGGGATCGGCCCGAACGCGATCACCTCGCCCGCGATGAGCCCCTTGACCACGATCGCCAGGCCCAGGGCGGCCACGATCGCGCCGACCAGCAGCGGGAAGGCACCGGGGCCCATCCGCAGCGGGGTGCCCAGCTCGTAGCCGAGCGACCCCGCCACGAACGCGCCACCGATCACGATGAAGATCGCCCCGGCGAGGACGTCCGGGAACGACCGGCGGCGCTCCACCTCAGGAGGCCTTGACGCCGGCGTCGGCGATGACCTTCGCCCAGGTGCCGAGCTGCTCCTCGAGCTTGGCCCGGTGCGCCTGCGGGGTCGCGTTCTCGGCCGGGACCGGCGCGGTGCCGAGCTTGGCCATCTGGTCGATCACCTTCTGGTCGGCCAGCGCCGTCTTCAGCGCCTCGGTCAGCTTCTGGACGACGTCCGGCGGCGTGCCCTTCGGGACGTACAGACCGTGCCACACGCTGACCTGGAGCTTGGGCAGCCCGGCCTCGGTCGTGGTGGGCAGGTCGGGCAGGCTCTTCACCCGCTCCGGCGTGGTGACCGCGTACGCCTTCACCTCGCCCGCGGCGATCTGGCCGCTGGTGTTGGTGGTCTGGTCGCACATGAAGTCGACCTGGCCGCCGACGAGGTCGGTGAGCGCGGGGCCGGTGCCTTCGTACGGGACCTCCTGGAGCTTGACGCCGGCGGCGGTCTGGAACAGCAGGCCGCACAGGTGGGAGGCGGCGCCGATGCCGGCGTTGGCCAGCGTGACCTTGCCGGCGTTCGCCTTCACGTAGGTGACGAGCTCCTGGAGCGTCTTGGGCTCGAAGTCCTTGCGGGCGACGATCGTCATCGGCACCTCGGTGACGAGCCCGACCATGTCGAAGCTCTCGAGCGGCTTGTAGCCCAGGTTCTGGTAGAGGGCGGGCGCCGTGGACATGCCGATGTGGTGCATGAGCACGGTGTAGCCGGTGGGCTCGGCCCGCGCGACCTCGCCGGCGCCGACGGTGCCGCCCGCGCCCTCGACGTTCTGGACGACGATCTTGCCGCCGAGCTTGGCCGCCATCGGCTCCGCGATCATGCGGGTGACGGTGTCCGTCGGGCCGCCCGCGCTGAACGGCACGACGAACGTGATGTTCTGCTCCGGATAGCCGCCGCCGGCCGGAGTGCCGCCACCTGCGGGGGCGCCGCCACCGTTGCCGGCACAGGCGGCGACGAGCGAAACAACGCCGATCGCGGTGATCATCCGCGCAGCGGCCCGGTACCTGCTGGTCGTGGTCATGTCGCGGCCTCCTCGTCATCACATTCGCATTCGTCGGTGAGTGCGCGGCCTCAGTCTGGGCTGACAGGGACGCGGATGGTGTCAGAGGAATCCCAAGGAATGCGCCGGATGTCAGAGAAATCCCAAGAAGTGAAGGGCTAACACGAGGATCGGTCCGGGCCGTACAATCCGGTATGCGGATCACCATCATCGAGGATGACGACCGCGTGGCGCGGGGTCTGGTGACCGTCCTGGCACAGGCGGGTTTCGAGGTCCACCGCCTCGCCACCGCCGCGGAGGCCGTGCGGGCCGCCCCCTCCGACGTGGTCCTCGTCGACCTGGGGCTGCCCGACGGCGACGGGCTCGACGTGATCCGCAAGCTGCGCGACCGTCCGGAGACCGCCGTCATCGCCGTGACGGCCCGCTCGGAGGAGCACGAGCGCGTACGCGGCCTACGCGCCGGGGCCGACGACTACATCGTCAAGCCGTTCGGCATCCCGGAGCTGCTGGCCCGGATCGACGCCGTCCTGCGGCGCACCCGCGTGGCCCGCGCCCTGAGCCACCCCGACGAGCCCCTCGTCCTCGGCCCGATGCGGATCGGCGTCGGCACCCGCGAGGTCGCCGTCGACGGCACCCCCGTGACGCTCACCCGCAAGGAGTTCGAGCTGCTCCTGCTGCTGGCCCGGCGGGCGCCGAACGTGGTCAGCCGCGACGTCATCCTCGACCAGATCTGGGGCGCGACCTGGGAGTCCTCCAGCCGCACCCTCGACACCCACATCGCGGCGTTACGGAACAAGATCGGACCGGCCGTGCTCATCCGCACGATCCACGGGGTCGGCTATCGGCTCCTGGCCGACCGGCCGGAGCTGATCGGCTGACCCGCCGTGCACCGCCGCCTGCTCGTCGTCCTGGTGCCCCTCGCGGTGCTGCTCGTCGCGGCGCTCGGGGTGCCGCTCAGCATCACCGTCGCCGAGCGGGAGATGCAGGAGACGTACGTCGACCGGCTCAACGACGTGGGCCGGTTCGCGTCGCTGGCCGAGACCGCGCTGACGACCGGGCGGACCGAGGCGCTGCAGCAGGAGCTGGCGCGCTACCACGACCTGTACGGCATCCCGGTCGCGGTGATCGACACCTCCGGCGCGGTGCTGCTCGGGCCGACGCGCGCCTACCAGGAGGCGGCGCGCGGCGAGCCGGCGCTGCCCCGGATCGTGACGGCGGCGCTGGCCGGGGCGCGGCCCGAACCGTCCGGGGAATGGGCGCCATGGGCCGGCTCCGCGCTCGTGGTCGCCGAGCCGGTGGGCCGCGACAGCGAGGTCATCGGCGCCGTCGTGACGATCTCCGACCTGTCGAAGACGCGCCACCGCATCCTCCTGCGGTGGGCCCAGCTCGCCGGGCTCGGGCTGCTGCCGCTGGTCGCGCTGGTGGCCGTCGCCTGGCCGGTGTCGGCGTGGGTGCTGCGGCCGGTGCGGGAGCTGGACGCGGCGAGCTCGCGGATCTCGCAGGGCGACCTCACCATCCGGGCGGACGCCGAGGCCGGCCCGGTCGAGCTGCGGCGGCTGGCGGAGTCGTTCAACACCATGATGGACGCGGTCGAGAACGCCGTGCAGCGGCAGCGGGCCTTCGTGTCCGACGCCTCGCACCAGTTGCGCAACCCGCTGACCAGCCTCCGGCTCGCGGTGGAGAGCCTGGAACCGCATCTGCGCGCGGCGGGGAACGGGCGGCAGGTGTTCGACGTGGCGGTGGACGAGCTGAAGGCGATGCAGCGGTTGCTGAACTCGTTGCAGGCCAGCGCGCGGATGGAGAGCATCCGCACGGCGTCGCCGGTGGATCTCGACGCGGTGCTGGCGACGCGGGTGGACCGGTGGCGGGCGTTGACGGCGACGGCGGGGCAGACGTTGACGGTCGACGTGCCGCCGGGGTTGCGGCTGCTGGAGCCGACGGGCGGGCTGGGCAGCATCCTGGACGAGCTGATCAGCAACGCGTTACGGCTGTCGGACGCGCAGGTGGTGGAGGTGGCCGCCGGCGTCGCCACCCATGGTGCGGAGGCCGATCCCCCGGCCGTCGTCACGATCGTGGTCCGTGACGACGGCCAGGGGATCGACGCGTCCGAGCGGGCCCAGGCGCTGCGCCGGTTCTGGCGCTCGCCGCGGCACCAGAACGTGTCCGGGACCGGCCTGGGCCTGGCGATCTGCGCCGACCTGGTCGGGGCCGCCGGGGGCGAGCTGCGGCTGGAGGAGGGCCTGCCGCGTCCGGACGGGTCCGGGCACGGATTCGCCGCGGTCGTCGCCTTGCCGGTCGTCCCTCACGTGACGTCGTCGCCCGGCACCCCGGCTCCGTCGCCGTCCTGACGTCCGGCGCCCGAGCCCGGTCGCGGCACCAGGCGGCCGGGCTCGGGTCAGCGCTTGCGGTCGCGGAACCAGGCGGCCGCGCCCGGGTGGAGCGGGATCGACGCGGTGGCGATCCCGGTGCGCACGTTGATCTGCCACGCTTCGGGAACGGCCTCGGGACCGGCCTCGTCACGGCCGCCGGAGGTGATCGTGCCGGCGTGCGTGAAGATCGTGTCGGTGATGGCGTGGACCAGGTCGTCGGGCAGGTCGTTGCGCGCGAGCAGCACGTTCGGCACCGCGATGGTGCGGGTGGCCGGGGACCCGGCGTAGGCGGTCGCGGGGATCATGGCCGGGGTGTAGGGACCCGGGAACGCGGTGAAGAGCGCGTCCGCCTGCGCGTCCAGCGGGATCAGCCGGATCGGGTGCCGCTGCGCCAGCTCCGTGATGGCGGGTGTCGGGACGCCGGTCAGCGAGAACATCGCGTCGATCTCGCCGTCGCGCAGCGCCGCCGCCGACGCGGCCTGGCTGAGGTATCGTCCGTCGGCGTCGACGACGCCGAGCTGCAGAACCCGCATCGAGGTGAACTCGGTGCCGGAGTCGCGGGCGCCGAGGGAGATGCGCTTGCCCTCCAGGTCCCGGAACTCGTCGATCGCCGAACCGGCCATGACCACGAGGTGCAGGTGGCTGTCGTACAGCCGGCAGATCGCCGACAGCCCCTCGGGCGCGCTGCCGTCGGTCGTGATCAGCGCGTCCAGGCTCGTCAGCCCGAGATGCACCTCACCCGCCCGCAGCATCCGGATGTTGTCGGTGGACGCCCCGCTCGGCACGGTGCTCACCGTGGCGCCCGGCACCTGCCCGGAGATGTGCTCGGCCAGCGAACCGCCGATGCGCCGGTACACCGCCCCGGCCGGCCCGGTGGCCAGCCGCAACCGCACCTGGTCGACCTCGGGTCGCCGGGAGCAGCCCGCGAGCAGCCCGCCCGCGGCCAGCAGCACCGCCCGCCGGCTGAGCCGCGGCTCCACGCGCATCATGATCGTTCGAGCTCGTGCCGGTACGCGTCCAGGACGAGGCCGTGGAAATGATGGACCGCGTGCTCCGACAACCCGGACCCGTCGGGATCATAGACGATCTTGCCCTGGGTGAACGCCGGGGTGCGCATCCCGCGCTGCACGCTCTCCACCAGGGCGATGTCCTCCACCTGGAGCACCTCGTCGATGTAGCGGATGCTGTCCAGCTCGGCCGCGCCGGGCTCCGCGGTCTCCAGGTAGAAGTCCCAGATCTCGCGCGTCCGCTCCGGACCGTCGGGGATGATCTGCAACACCATGAAGTTCCCGCGGCCGGGATAGCGCAGCAGGCAGGTGTTGGGCCACAGCCACCACACCGCGTGCTCGGTGACCGTCGCGCCCGACACGTCGTAGGCGGAGTTCTCCGTCCGGCCCGCCTGGGCCATGTGGCTGGAGTAGATCCCGTACGTGGTGACCCGATAGGTGCTCATGTCGACCAGCGACACGAAGTCCTTGTGGGCCACGTGGCAGTGGTAGCACTCCAGGAAGTTGTCGACGACGTTCTTCCAGTTGGAGGCGATGTCGTAGGTGAGCCGGCGGGCCAGGGTCAGCTTGGCCACGTCCGGCGCCCGCGCCCCGATCTCCGCCTCCAGCGCCCCGGCCTGCGCGGACAGCGGAGCCGCCGCAGGGTCGAGATTGACGTAGACCATGCCGCCGAACTCGGTGACCTGGATCCGGTCCAGGCACACCGCGGAGGCGTCGAAGCCCGGCATGCCGCCGGTGTTGCGCGCCCGCCGCAACCGGCCGGTCAGGTCGAAGTTCCAGGCGTGGTACGGGCACACGATGCTGCGCCGGACACCGGAGCCGGACAGCAGCTCATGCGCCCGGTGCTTGCACACGTTGTAGAACGCCCGCAGTGTTCCGGCCTCGTCCCGGACGGCGACGATCGGCATGCCGGCCACCGTGCCGGTCACGTAGCTTCCCGGCTCGCGCAGCTTCTCCACGTGGCACAGCCACTGCCACGTGCGCGCGAAGATCGCCCGCTGGTCGACGCCGAACCACGCCGGATCCGTGTAGGCATCGGCGTGCAGGGACATCGACAGCGCGGGATCCGGGTGGTATCCGGCTGAGATGTGATCGATGGCGGGGGTCGAATCCGGTGTCACCGTACCTCCGAGCGAGACGGCACCGAGGTCCTGCGTTTCCCGCTTGAGACTAATGATCCCTGTGGCGACGGCTCAAGGGCGCCGATCGCGCGGCGTTGATACGCGGCGGATACACGGCTGAGCGCCCGCCGATGCCCGGCGAATACCGGGCGGCGGGAAACGGGCTCCAGAGTGGCCACCGCAACCCCACCGAGAAGGAGTCCTTGATGCGTGTGCTGATGTGCGGTCTGCTCGGCCTGGCGGTGCTGACCGGCTGCGGCGGAGCCCCGGCCCCCGCGACCGGCGACGGCGGCGCCACGACGGACAACCTCCGCGAGCGCGAGACCGTCATCGCCACCTGCATGAAGCAGAAGGGTTTCTCCTACACCCCCTCGGTCAGCCGCCCCGGGAAGACCGACGCGAACCCGGCCGACTACGCCGCCATGAAGGCGGACCGCGGCAAGAACGGCTACGGCGTCTTCTCCGCCGTGGTCTATCCGAAGCCGCCGGAGGAGCGGGCGCCCGACCCCAACCAGGCGACGATCGACGGCCTGTCCGGCGCCAGGCGGGACGCCTATGTCAAGACCATGAACGAGTGCCGGGTCACCGCGCTGCGGCAGGTGGACGGGCTGAAGGTCACCTCCGTCGCCGATTACCAGGACCAGATGAGCACGGAGATCGAGAACATCGACAAGGCTCTCGACGGCGACCCCGAGCTCATGGAGCTCGCCGCGCCGTTCGCCGAGTGCCTGAAGGCCAAGGGTGAGCGGGTGACCTCGGCCAGGCCGCTCGCGCTGAGCGTGCGCGGCATGGTGGTGTGGGGCGAGCAGGCCGACCGGCTCGGCAAGGCGGGCAAGGTCACCGCCGAGGCGGCCAGGCCGTACCTCGCCAAGGAGATCAGGTCGGCGCTGGTCGACCTGGAGTGCGGCAAGGACTTCTACGCCGCCTTCATCCCCCTGCAGCGGCGGCTCACCAACGAGGCCAGGGCGAAGTACGGGTTCCAAGAGCGGTGATGCGTACCCCTCGTGGCAAGTTGCTGCTCGTGCTGGCCGTGGTTCTCGTGGTCGCGGGAACCGGCTGGGGGGTGGGCACCCGGCTGCGCTCCCCGGCGGACGAGGCGGCGGCGCGCAAGCCGCCCAGGCCGTCGCTGGTCACCGCCGCGGTCGAGCGGCGCAAGCTGGTCGCCACCGTCGTGGTCAGCGGCACCCTGGAGTACGGCTCGCCGCATCCGGTGCCGCTGGCCGGGGTGGTGGGCGGCGGCGAGACCGCTCAGCGCGCCACCCGCGCCCCCCGCCGGGGCACCCTGGTGGAGGGCTCGGTGCTGATGGAGGTGAACGGGCGCCCGGTGTTCGTCTTCTCCGGCACGGTGCCGATGCATCGCGGCATCGTCCCCGGGGCAGAGGGGGCCGATGTCCGGCAGTTGCAGGAGGCGCTGCGCGGGCTCGGCTACGCCGCGCCCGCGACCGGCGTGTTCGACCAGGCGACCATCGCCGCGGTGTCGCGCTTCTACGCCAGGAAGGGCTACGAGGCCCAGCAACCTACCTTGGAGCTGCGCCGGCAGCGCGACGAACTGCGCCGGGCCGTACGGACCGCGCAGGAAGTGCTCGCGACCGAGCGCAGGGCCCTGGACCAGGGCAAGGACGTGCTCCCGCTGAAGGTCAGGCTCGCCAACGCCCGGCAGGATCTGAAGGAGGCCGAGCAGGCACTGGACAGCGCGCGGGCCCAGGACCGCACCACCGAGGACGAGGCCGCGATCGAGGCCGCCGAGAGCGCCGTACGGGCGGCGGAGGAGAAGCTGCTGGCGGCCCGGCAGGAGCTCGCCCAGGCCATCGCGCCCCCGACGCCGCCGCCGGCCCCGACCCCGGCGTCCACCGCCACCGCGGCTGCCACGGCGGGGCCGCCCGCTGACACCCGCCTGCTCGAGCTCCGGGTCGCCAACGCCGAAGCGGACCTGGCCGCCGCCCGGTCGGCACTGGAGCGCGTGCGGGCGGAGGCCGGGACCACGCGGGCCGGGCGACTGGCCGAGCTGGAGAAGAACGTCCGGCTGGCACGCGAGGCCGTCGTCTCGGCCGAGCAGGCGCTCAGGCAGGCCAGGCAACTCTCGCCCGTCAAGCTGAAGGTGGCCAACGCCCAGAGCGACCTGGCCGCGGCCCGGGCGCTGCTGGCCGAGTTCTCCCGGACCTACGGCACCACCGTCCCGCCGGGCGAGATCGTCTTCCTGCCCAGGCTGCCCGCCCGCCTGCACAAGCCGGCCGTCAAGGCGGGCGAGCTGGTGGACGAGTCGGTCGCCACGGTGACCAGCTCCACCTTCGTGGTCTCGGGCTCGGTGGACGTGGCCGAGGCCGGGCGGGTGAAGCCGGGGCTGAACGCGGGCATCGAGACCGAGGCCGGCCGGACCGTCCCCGGCACGGTGACCTCCCTCGGCGGACGCGACGCGAAGGGCGCCGTACCGGTGACGATCACCCCCGCCTCGATGACGGGCCTCAAACAGCTCACCGGTGCGGCCGTCACGGTCCGTGTGACCATCGGCGCCACCGACCGGGAGGTGCTCGTGGTCCCCGCCGCGGCGGTCGTCACCGCCGCGGACGGCAGAGCGCGGGTACAGGTGGAGATCGCGCCCGACCGGACCAAGGAGGTCGAGGTACGCACCGGCCTGTCGGCCGACGGAGCCGTGGAGGTGACCGGCGACCTCGAGCCGGGCGACCAGGTGGTGATCAACAGTGCCTGAGCCGGTGATCCTGCTCGACGACCTGACCAGGGAGTTCCCCGCCGACCCTCCCGTCAGGGCACTGTCGGCCGTCAGCCTGAGAGTCGAGAGGTCGGACTACGTCGCCGTCGTCGGCCCCTCGGGGTCCGGTAAGTCCACCCTGCTCAACATGCTCGGCCTGCTCGACCGGCCGAGCGGCGGCAGCTACCGGCTCGACGGCATCGAGACCACCACACTGGACGACGGCGCGCGGACCACCATCCGCGGCAGCCGGATCGGCTTCGTCTTTCAGTCCTTCCACCTGCTGCCGCACCGCAGCGTGCTGGAGAACGTCATGCTGGCCGAGGTCTACGGCGCGGCACCGCGTGCGGGGCGGCGGGACCGCGCGATGCGCGCCCTGGAGCGGGTACGGCTGTCGCACCGGGTGGGGTTCCTGCCCGGCACGATGTCCGGCGGTGAGCGGCAGCGCGCCGCCATCGCCCGCGCCCTCATGGGCGAGCCGTCGCTGCTGCTGTGCGACGAGCCCACCGGCAACCTCGACAGCAGGAACACCGACGCCGTCCTCGACCTGTTCGACGAGCTGCGCGCCCAGGGGATGACCATCGTGGTCATCACTCACGAGAGCGACGTGAGCGACCGGGCCGGCCGCCGGGTGCGCATCACCGACGGCACCCTCACGGAGGAGTAGACGTGCACCCGCGCGACCTGCTGAACGAGGCCGTGGCGGGCCTGCTGGCCCGCCCGGTGCGCTCGGCGCTGACCACGCTGGGCACCGTGCTCGGCATCACCACGCTCGTGGTCACCCTGGGCGTCGCCGCGACGGCGGGCGACCAGATCGTCGGCCGGTTCGACGAGCTCACCGCCACCTCCCTCACGGTCGAGGTGCCGGAGCACCCCTTCCCCCTGGTCGAGTGGGCCGACGTCAGCCGGGTGACCCGGTTGCGCGGAGTGGTCTCCGCGGCCGCGCTCGCCGAGTCGGAGCAGAGCGCCAACCTCGTCGTCCGCTCCAACGACGTCGTGGACCCGGCCCGGGTCACCGACCAGACCCTGACCGTGCTCTCCAGCAGCCCCGGCCTGCCCGCGGCGGTCAAGGGCAGGATGATCGAGGGCCGCTACTTCGACGCCGGGCACATCGCCCGGGGCGACAAGGT
The DNA here is from genome assembly GCF_040674815.1 of Nonomuraea sp. NPDC049709. Taxonomy (NCBI): domain Bacteria; kingdom Bacillati; phylum Actinomycetota; class Actinomycetes; order Streptosporangiales; family Streptosporangiaceae; genus Nonomuraea; species Nonomuraea sp. NPDC049709. The sequence goes on along the minus strand of NZ_JBFANM010000050.1, from coordinate 70,757 downwards.
CGTCGTGCTGGGCCGGCACGCGGCCGAACTGCTGGGCATCACCCGGCTGACCCGGGCCCCGGCCGTCTTCATCGGCACCCAGGCGTACACCGTCATCGGCGTGCTCGGCGACCTGGAACGCGAGAAGAGTCTCGCGAGCGCGGTCATCCTGCCGCCGGCCGCCGGCGCGCGCTACGGTCTGGGCACCGTGACCCGGGTGCTGGTCAACACCGGCCTCGGCGCCGCGGAGCTGATAGCCGAGCAGGCGCCGACCGCGCTCAGCCCCGGCAACGAGGCTCTCCTCCAGGTCATCGCGCCGCCCAGCCCCACCAGGGCGCGCGATGCGGTGGAAGGCGACGTCAACGCCCTCTTCCTGATCCTCGGGCTGGTCTCCCTGGTCGTCGGCGCGGTCGGCATCGCCAACGTCACGCTGGTGACCGTGATGGAGCGCATCGCCGAGATCGGCCTGCGCCGCGCCCTCGGCGCCGCCCGGCGCCACGTCGCCGCGCAGTTCCTGCTGGAGTCCACCCTCACCGGGCTGACCGGCGGCGTCATCGGCGCCTCCGGCGGCATCGTGGTGATCGTCGTGGTCTGCGCCGTCAAGCAGTGGACTCCGGTCATGGACGTACGGCTGGCCGTCCTGGCGCCTGTCGCCGGCGCCGTCGTCGGGCTGCTCGCGGGACTGTACCCGGCGCTGCGCGCCGCGCGCATGGAACCGGTCAATGCACTTCGCTAGGTATGGTGAAAATTCATGACATCCCTGCTGCTCGTCGAAGATGACGCGGTGATCCGCGAGTCGGTCAGCCTGGCCCTGGAACGTTACGGCTATCGCGTGACCACCGCCGCCGACGGGCTGAGCGGCCTGGAGGCGGCGCGGGCGGGCGGCCACGACGTCCTGCTGCTGGATGTGATGCTGCCCGGTCTGGACGGCATCAGCCTGTGCCGCAGGATCCGGGAGACCAGCCAGGTGCCGATCCTCATGATGTCGGCGCGCGGCGACGGTCTCGACATCGTCGCCGGCTTGGAGGGCGGCGCCGACGACTACGTGGTCAAACCGGTCGACCTGCCGGTGCTGGTGGCCAGGGTCCGCTCGCTGCTGCGCCGGGCGACCATCGCCCAGCCCCAGCCGGCGACCGGGCAGGCCGCCGCGCGGCTCACCTTCGGCGAGCTGAGCATCGACACCGGCGCGCTGGAGGTGCGGCGGGCGGGGCAACGCGTCGAGCTGAGCCCGACCGAGCTGCGGCTGCTGCTGGAGTTCGCCGCCCATCCCGGCATCGTGCTGGAACGGGCGACGCTGCTGCGCACCGTGTGGGACTACGGATGGGACGGCGACAGCCGCGTGGTCGACCTGTGCGTCCAGCGCCTGCGCAAGAAGATCGGCGCCGAGCGCATCGAGACGGTCCGCGGGTTCGGCTACAAGCTGAGCGTCACGTGAATCCGGCGTCGCTGCGCTGGAAGATCGCCGCCCTCGTCACGCTCGCCGCCACCGTCGTCGCCGTCGTGGTCGGGCTCCTGGTGCACCGGGCGACCTGGGAGCGGGCTCTCGCCATGGGGAGGGCCGACGCCGAGGTGGCCATCGAGAAGGCCCGCGCCCCCGACGACGTGGTGATCGTCGAGGAGCTCCCAGACGCCCTGGCCGCCCAGCTGCGGCCCGGCCGGCGGGTGATCTGGTACGGGCTCGACCACCGGGACGAGCCGTGGATGTGGGCCGCCCAGCCGTACGGCAGCGACGGCCGCCAGGCGATGAGCGTGCAGATCTCGATGGGCTCGGAGCTGCTCGGCCTGCACGCGCTCGACCGCGACATGGCCAAGGCAGGGCTGCTCGCCCTGGCCGGGGTGGTACCGCTGTCGGTGCTGGCGGCCGAACTCCCCAACCGGCGGCTGCGGCGCATGGCCCGCACCGCCCGCCGGATCGCCGACGGCGACCTGTCCGCGCGCACCGACGCGGGTGGCCGGGACGAGATCGCCGAGATCGGCGCCGGGCTCAACTCCATGGCCGCCGCCCTGCACCGCCGGTTGCTGGCCGAGCAGCGCTTCACGGCCGACGTCGCGCACGATCTGCGCACCCCCCTGATGGGCCTTGTCACCGTGGTCGAACTGCTGGAGGAGGGCGAGGCGACCGATCTGGTACGCGACCGGGTGCGGGTGCTGCGCTCGCTGGTGGAGGACCTGCTGGAGGTCTCCAGGCTGGACGCGGGCGCCGAGGTCGCCGATCGGGTACGGGTGCCGCTGGCCGAGGTGGCCGAGGAGTCCGCGGCCCGGGTGGGGGTCGAGGCGCGGGTGCTGGCCCCGGGGGATCCGGTGGCCGAGACCGACCCGCGGCGCCTGGACCGCATCCTCGCCAACCTCGTGCTCAACGCCCACCGCCACGGTGCGCCCCCGGTGGAGATCACGGTGCGGGACCACGTGATCGAGGTCCGCGACCGGGGACCGGGCTACCCCCCGGAGCTCCTTGCCGGCGGCCCGGAGCGCTTCCGCACGGGCGCCGCCGAACGCGGCCGCGGTCACGGCCTCGGGCTGACGATCGCGCTGGGGCAGGCCCAGGTCATCGGCGCCGACCTGACCCTGGCCAACGCCCCCGGCGGCGGCGCCGTCGCCGTCCTCCGCCTGCCTCGCCGGCCGCCGGGCTGATGCACAGGTGATACGCGGCCGAGCGCGGGTGGAGACGCGGGCACGGCCGGACGGACACGTGGCCGGACCACCGTGTTCGGCATGCGACGTTCCTTCGTACTCCTGCTGCTGGCGAGCATCCTGTCGGGCTGCGGAGCCGTGCCGTCCGTCTCCGGGGCCGCCGTGCCCGGCGTGCCCCTGCCCTGGCCGGCCGAGGGCCAGTCGGCGGTCGAGGTGGAGGGCGTGGGCAGCCTGGGAGTCAGTGGCGACCCGCACCCGGTGCCCATCGCCAGCGTGACCAAGGTCATGACCGCCTACGTGATCCTGCGCCGCCACCCGCTGCGGCCCGGCGACGACGGCCCGCTGGTCACGGTGGACCGCACGGCCGCCGACGAGTCCTACGCGCCGGTGGAGTCCACCGTCCCGGTCAGGGAGGGCCGGCGGATCCGGCTGCGCCGCCTGCTGGAGCTGATGATGGTGCCTTCGGGCAACAACGTGGCCCGTCTCCTGGCCCGCTGGGACTCCGGTACGCAGGAGCGCTTCGTCGAGCGGATGAACGCCACCGCCAGCCGCCTGCGCATGGCCGGCACCACGTACACGGGTGCCAGCGGCAACGAGGACAGCACGGTCAGCACCGCGGCCGACCAGCTCAAACTGGCCAGGGAGGCGATGCGCGACCCGGTCCTGCGCGAGGTGGTGGCACAGGCCGCCACGGCCGTTCCCGGCGACGCGAGAAGGTTGCCCAACACCAACACGCTGCTGAATAAGCACGGCGTCATCGGCATCAAGACCGGATCCGGCACCGCCGCCGGCGGCAACCTGATGTGGGCCTCCCGCGTACGGGGCCGCCTGGTGCTCGGCGTGATCCTCGGCCAGGCGGCCGGCACCGACCCGGCCACCGCCAAGGCGGCGGCGCTGGAGGCGGGCGACAGGATGAGCGCGGCGGTGGAACGGTGGCTGCTCGACCCGCGCACATCCCATGAGAACGGTCTTCGAAGGACGGGTGGCTGATTGCAAACGGTTCTTCGCGAAGAAGTCTTTGCGAAGAACCGTTTGCGGTCTATTCTTTGAGGCATGACCGACCCCGACAGGAACGTCGTCGTCCTCGATGCCAAGGGGCTGCGGGCGCTGGCCCACCCCATCCGGGTGCAGCTCGTGGACCTGCTGCGCAAGCACGGCCCGTCCACCGCCACCCGCCTGGCCGAGCGCCTCGGCGTGAACTCCGGCACCGCCAGCTACCACTTGCGCCGGCTCGGCGCGGCCGGGTTCGTGGAGGAGGACGCCGAGCGGGGCAACGCGCGCGAACGCTGGTGGCGCTCGGTGCACCTGTCCACCCGGCTCAACGACGCGGAGCTGGCCGACCGGGAGCCCGAGGCGGTGCTGGCGTACATGCAGTCCATCGCCGCGCTGTACAACCTCCGCACCCAGCGGGCGGTGAACGAGATGCAGACCATGCCGGGGGAGTGGGGGCGGGTGCTGGACCTCAGCTCGTTCGCGTTGCGCCTGACCCCGGAGGAGACGTGGCGGTTGCGTGCGGAACTGGACGAGGTGATCGCGCGCTACCGGCGGGACGTGCCCGGGGAGGCGGCGCCCGACGGCGCGGCGCGGGTCTCGCTCATCACGCAGGTCCTGCCGGAGCCGCAGGAGGAGCCGTGACCGGGCTCTCCTTACGGCCGATGGCCGGGGTGCTGGCGGCCATGGCGGTGGCGCTGACCGGGACCGGGGTGTCGGCCATCGCGCTGCCCTGGTTCGTGCTGGGCAGCACGGACAGCGCGATGTGGACGGGGGTGGTGGCGTTCGCGGAGATGGTCCCGTACGTGGTGGTCAGGGCTCTGACCGGGCCGCTGGTCGACCGGGCGGGACCACGCCGGATCTCGTGGGCCGCCGACGTGCTGAGCGCCTCGGCCGCCGGCGCCGTCGTCCTGCTGCACGCGCTGGGCGCGCTGCCGATGGGCGCGCTGATCGCCCTGGTCGTGGTGATCGGCGCCGCTCGCGGGCCGGGCGACCTGGCCAAGGAGACCATGGTTCCCGAGGCGGCGGGGCGCGCCGGCCTGCCGCTGGAGCGGGCCACCGGCCTGATGGGCGTGACGGAGCGGCTGGCGCAGATGGTGGGGCCGGCCGTCGGCGGCGCGCTGGTCGCGGTCATCGGGCCGCTGCCGAGCCTGGTCCTCAGCGCCGGCTGCTTCGCGCTCGGCTCCGTGGCGGTGGCGTGGGCGCTGCCGCGCGGCATGGGGCACCGCGCGGCGGTGGCCGAGGGGGAGGAGGAGGGCTACTGGCGGCGGCTGGGGCAGGGGCTGGCGTTCCTGCGCGGGCAGTCGCTGCTGCTCGCGCTGCTGGCCGTGGTCGCCGTCACGAACCTGCTCGACGCCGCCTTCAACCAGGTGCTCGCGCCGGTGTGGGCCAAGGAGTCCGGTCACGGGACCGTCCTGCTCGGGCTGAACAGCAGCGTCATGGGACTGATGGCGGTCGGCGGCGGGCTGGTCGCGGCGGCGGTGGGCCATCGGATGCCGCGCCGGGTGGTGTTCTTCGCGGCGTTCCTGGTGGCCGGGCCGCCGCGGTTCCTGATCCTGGCCGGCGACCTGCCGGTGTGGGCGATCGTGGCGGTGTTCGCGGTGAGCGGGTTCGGCGGCGGGTTCCTGAACCCGATCCTGGGGGCGATCTCGTACGAGCGGGTGCCGCGCCATCTGCTGGGCCGGGTGGGCGGGCTGCAGACCTCGCTGTCCTGGGCCGGCGTCCCGCTGGGCGGGCTGCTGGCCGGGGTGGCGGTGACGGCGGCCGGGCTGGCGCCGGTGCTGCTGGCGTGCGGCGCCGCCTACGCCCTCACCACCGGCCTGGCCGCCGTGCGCCCGGAGTGGCGCGAGATGGACCGCCCGCGCCACCGCCCCGCCCCCGCCGCCCCGTCGCCAGGGGAAAGCGCCGGGACGGCGGGAGTCCGTGGGACCGCGGGAGCCCTCGGGACCGCGGGAGCACCCGGGACCGCGGCAGCCCCCGGGGCAGCGGGGGGCCCTCGCGTGGCCGGTAACCCCCACACGGCGGGTGACCCCCACACGGCGGGTGACCCCCACACGGCGGGTGACCCCCACAGGGCGGGCGGCCTTCATGGGACGGACGGCTCTCATGTGGCGGGCGGCCTCCATGCGAAGGCAGGGCCGGGGGCGGCCGGTGGCGGGGGCGGAGTCAGCGGGTGATCATGCCCTGGGCCCGGTCGGCGGCCGTGGCCCGGGGCTCGCGGAGCTCGGGCGGGCCGTAGCCGCCGCCCCCGCCCGATTCGCACCGCAGCACGTCCCCGGCCCGGACCGGCAGCGCGTTGACCTTGAGCATCTCCCGCTCCCCGGCGGTCCCCGGGTTGAGCGTGACACGCGGGGGAGCGCCGGCCGCGCCGCCCGCCAGCCCCCACGCCGGGGTGACCGAGCGCTCGAACCACAGCGACAGCGAGGTGTCGCCGCAGAACTCGTACTCGCGCACCACCCCGTTCCCGCCGCGCCACCGCCCGGCCCCGCCGGTGTCCGGCCGCACCTCGTAGCGGGTGACGCGGACCGGGAAGAGCGTCTCCAGCACCTCGATCGGCATGTCCCGCAGGGACCCGTTGACGTTGTTGATCAGGCAGGTCTCGCCGTCGCCGCCCTCCCACGCGCCCCAGCCGCCGACGGTGGCCTCCTGGGAGACGTACAGCTTGCCGGTCCGCGGGTCCGTGCCGGTGAACTGCACGATCATCGAGTCCCCGTACGACGCCGCGGACGCCTTGTCCGGCAGCACCGGCGCCAGGGCCCTGACCACCAGGTCGATGAGCAGCCCCAGGTGCGAGTAGTAGTACTGGCAGGCGGCCGGCGACTCGGCGGCCAGCATCGACCCGGGCCGCGTCTCCACCGACAGCGGCCGGAACGAGCCCCCGTTCAGCGGCACGTCACCGGAGACCAGCAGCTTGTACCCGACCCGCACCGCCGCCACCGCCTGCGCCGCCCCGCAGTTGACCGGCCCGAGCGCCTGGTCGGCGCAGTCGGTCAGGTCCACGTGCATCGACTCGCCCGAGACCGAGACCGTCACGTTCACCGGCAGCGGGGTGTCCAGGTCGATGCCGTCGTTGTCGAGGAACCCGGACGCCTCGTAGACCCCGTCGGGGATGGCCGCGATGGCCGCCCGCTCCATGCGCTCGGTCTGGGCGAAGATCTGGTCGCGGGCCGCCATCACGGTCTCCAGGCCCCACCGGTCGACGATCTCCTTCAGCCGCCGCTGCCCGGTCATGGCGCAGCTCACCTGGGCCCGCATGTCGCCGAGCGTGGCGTGCGGGAAGCGTACGTTGCGGGCGATCACCTCGTGCAGGTCGCGGCAGGGCGTGCCGCCCGCGTACACCTTCACCGGGCCCATCCGCAGGCCCTCCTGGAAGATCGACGTGGAGTCCATCGAGCCGCCGGGGTCCTTGGAGCCGACGTCCAGCCAGTGCGCCCGCGACGCCGCGAACCCGGCCAGCTCCCCGCCCGCGAAGATCGGCCCGTAGACGGTCACGTCGTTGAGGTGCGTGCCGCCGATGTAGGAGTCGTTGAGCACCCACACGTCGCCCTCCCGCCACACCTCCCGCCCGTACAGGCGCTCGGTCTCGCGGGTGCACACCTCCAGGTTGCCCAGGAAGATCGGCAGGCCGGACGACTGGCCCAGCACGTTGTGGTCGCGGTCGAGCAGCGCGACCGCGCAGTCCTTGGCCTCGTAGATGACGGGGGTGTAGGAGCTGCGGATGAGGGTGGTGTTCATGTCCTCCGCCGCCTGCAGCAACGCGCAGCGGATGATCTCGGTGGAGACGGGGTCGATCACTTGTCCACCTTCACGATGAGGAAGCCGTTGTCGTCCACGGTGGCCAGGCAGCCGGGCGGGACGACCGTGGTCGCGGTCTCCTCCACCACGATCGCGGGCCCGGCCAGCTCGCCGTCGAGAGCGGAGCGGCGCAGCACGGGCGTGCGGTGCACCGCCCCGTCGAAGATCACATCCCGTACGTCCGGCGCCGCGCGGCCGGGCCCGCCGGGGACGGGGGCGGTGGTACGCGGGAACGAGCCGAACCCGGTGCTGCGCAGCATGACGAACTCCACCGGCGCCTCAGGCGTGGCGTGCCCGTACCGGCTGGTGTGCGCCTCGGCGTAACGGGCCGCGATCCGCGCCGGGAAGCCGGGTTCCGCCGGTTCGGCGGCGTCGCGCAGCGGGATGGTGAGCGTGTAGTCCTGGCCCTCGTACCGCATGTCCACGGCGTGCTCCACCCGCCGCCGCTCCTCCGGCACGCCCTGCCCGGCGAGCGCGTCGAGCGCTTCCTCCTGCAAAGTCATGAGATTTCCGGACATGTCGGCTCCGTCGAGCGTGTCCTGCGCCCGGAAGTACGGGAACGTCAGATCCCGGCGCACGTCCGCCTCCAGCATCCCCCAGGCCGAGAACGCCCCCGGGAACCGCGGCACCACCACCTCGGAGATCCCCAGCTCCCGCGCGATGAACGCGGCGTGCATCGCCCCTGCGCCCCCGAACGCCACCAGCGCGAACTCCCGCGGCTCCACCCCGTGCTCCACCGTCAGCGTGCGGATGGCCTGCGCCATCTTGGCGTTGGCCACGTCGCAGATCCCCTCGGCGAGCAGCAGCGGATCGAGGTCCAGCTCCCCGGCCAGCTCGGCCACCGCGGCGCCGGCCGCGTCGACGTCCAGCGTCATCAGCCCGCCCGCGAACCACGCCGGATCCACCCGCCCGAGCACCACGTTGGCGTCCGTGACGGTGGGCCGGGTGCCGCCCCGGCCGTAGCAGGCGGGCCCCGGCACGGCCCCGGCCGACTCGGGACCGACGCGCAGCGCGCCCGCCTCGGCGTAGGCGATGGAGCCGCCGCCCGCGCCGATCGTGTGCAGGTTCACGATCGGCATCAGCACCGGGTAGCCCTCGATGCGCGCCTCGGCACTGACGTCGGGGCGGCCGTTCACGACGAGCGACACGTCGAACGACGTGCCGCCCATGTCGATGCAGATCGCGTTCCCCGCCGCGGTCCCGCCCCCGCCGCCCAGCAGCCTGGCGGCCGCGACGCCGCCCATCGTCCCGCCGACCGGCCCGGACAGCAGCGTCTGCAGCGGCCGGCGCATCGCGTACGAGGCGTTCACCAGCCCGCCCGACGACTGCATCACGTGCACCGGCACGGCCAGCCCCCGCTCGGCGAAGCGCCGCTCGATCCTGGCCAGGTAGTGGCGCACCACCGGCCCGGTGTACGCCTCCAGCACCGCCGAGGAGCTGCGCTCGTACTCCCGCCACTCCCGCGCCACCTCGTGCGAGAGCACCACCAGCACGTCCTCGCCCAGCTCGGCCCGCAGGATCTCGCCCGCCCGGACCTCGTGCGCCGGGTCGGCGTAGGAGAACAGCAGGCACACCGCGACCGCGTCGAAGCCCTCCTCGCGCGCCCGCCGCGCCGCCGCCCGTACCGACTCCTCGTCGAGCGGCACCAGCTCCCGCCCCAGATAGTCCAGCCGGCCGCCCGCCTCCATGACGTCCTGGCGCGGCACCAGCGGCGCGGGCTTGCGGTAACGCAGGTCGAACATGCGGTCCCGGTTGCCCCTGGCGATCTGGTAGACGTCCCGGCCGCCCGCGCTTGCCAGCAGCAGCACGCGGGCGCCCTTGCGCTCCAGCAGCGCGTTGAGGCCCTGCGTGGTGCCGTGGACGAAGAACGAGATGTCCGCGGGATCGTCCACCACCCGCCCGAGCGCGGCGAAGACGCCCTCGGCCAGGTCTCCCGGCGTGGTGGGCGCCTTCGATGCCGTCACGGCCCCCGACCGCTCGTCGTAGCAGACGACGTCGGTGAAGGTGCCGCCGATGTCCATGGCGACGCGATAGCTCATGGGCGCAACCGTAGGGGGCGCCGGGCCCCGCCCGCCTGTGCGGGCCGCACAGGAGCCGGCGGGCGGCAGTGCATGCCGCAGCGTCAGCGGGACGACTCGAGCCGGTCGCCGTCCCCCGTGACGATCACGCCGCTGTTACCGCTCCCCACCGCCACCGACCGCTCCCCGGCGGCCGTCACCGCCACCCGGGGCAGCATGGCGGCAACCTCGCGGGCCAGGAGCGGGTCCGTCCGGAACGCCTCCATGAGCGCCAGCTTCAACGCGGTCCTGCTCGGCTCGTCGTCCGGTTTGGCCCCGGCCACCTGCCCGATCACCTGCCTGGAGTGCGCGTCGCCCCGGCCGAAGACCCGCTGCAGGATGCGCGAGCCGCGGGCCACCTCCGTGTCCGCGGCCAATTCGCTGGTCTTGGCCAGCACCCCGGTGCCGTACGCGTCGATCGCCGCCGTGACAAAGGGCATGACGTTGTTCGCAGTGTCCATGAGACCCTCCCGTAGGTCCTTATGGAATGACGAGATGGTAGCTCGCTGAGTTCCGGCGGCAAGGGCATACCCTGTCGAATGTGCCTGCGCCGTATCTCACTCTCACCACTGTCGTCGAGCACGAGACCGAGGCGCGGCGCTCGCGCTTCGTCTGTGCGCTGGCCCCGGCGCGCACCGTCGAGGAGGCGGCGGCCTTCATCGCCGAGCGCCGCCAGAAGCATCCCGGCGCCACCCACAACTGCACGGCCTACGTGATCGGCGAGCGCATCCAGAAGGGCGACGACGACGGCGAGCCGGGCGGCACTGCGGGCACCCCGATGGTGCAGGCGCTGGTGGGCAGGGGGTTCAGCGACGTCGTGGCGGTGGTGACGCGCTATTTCGGCGGCACCCTGCTGGGCGCGGGCGGCCTGGTGCGCGCCTACGGCTCGGCGGTGACCGAGACCCTCGACCGGGCCGAGCCCGTGCGCATGGTCCCGGCCAAGCTCGTGCGCGTCGCGGTCGCGCACGACCAGGCCGGCCGGGTGGAGAACGACCTGCGCGCCTCCCGGCACGCGGTGCGCGAGGTGGCCTACGCGGGCGAGGTCACCTTCGACGTCGCGGTGGGGGACGACGAGGTGGCCGCGTTCGCCGACTGGGTGGCCACGCTGACCGCCGGGCGGGCGCGCGTCACGATCGGCGGCGACCTCCACGTCCCCGCCTGACCGCCACGCGCCCCGGCTTCAGCCTTCGAGGGCGTACTGCATGACCCGGAACTTCGCCTGGGCCTCGGCCAGCTCGGCGGCCGGGTCGGAGTCGCCCATGATGCCGCCGCCCGCGAACAGCCGGGCCCGCCGCCCCTCCACCAGCCCCGAGCGCAGCGCGATGCCCCACTCGCCGTCGCCGTGGGCGTCGATCCAGCCGACCGGACCGGCGTACCCGGCCCGGTCCATGCCCTCCAGCTCGCGGATGACCTTGATCGCGGTCGCGGTCGGGGTGCCGCCGACGGCCGCCGTCGGGTGCATCGCCGCCACCACGTCCAGCACCGAGGCCCCGTCGGCCAGCCGCCCGGTGACGTGGCTGGCCAGGTGTTGCACGTTGGGCAGCACCAGCAGCTCCGGCTCGTCGGGAGTGGTGAGCGAGGAGCACAGCGGGGCCAGCGTCTGGCGTACGGAGGCGATCGCGCACTCGTGCTCGTGGCGGTCCTTCGCCGAGGCGAGCAGCGCCGCGCCCCGCGCGAGGTCGTCGGCCGGGCCGGTGCCGCGCGCGGTGGTGCCGGCCAGCACCAGCGACTCGATCTCCTGGCCCGTGCGCCGGATGAGCAGCTCGGGCGTGGCGCCGACCAGCCCCGCGACCGAGAACGTGTAGCACTCCGGGTAGCGCCTGGCCAGCCGGGCCAGCAGCAGCCGAACGTCGATCGGCCGCTCGGCGGTGGCGACCAGGTCGCGGGCCAGCACCACCTTCTCCAGCTCGCCGTCGCGGATGCGCTGAGCGGCGCGGGCCACGACGTGCTCCCACTCGGGGGCGGTCAGGCTGCCGTCGCCGTAGCTGATCCGCCCGGGATCGCGGATCGGCGTGAACGTCTCCAGCGGCGCCTCGCCGATCGTCGTCAGCCAGGCGCGGCCGGCGCGGCGGGCCAGCACGGCCTGGGGGACGACGAGGACCGAGCCGTGGGCGTCCTCGTCGAAGGTGAAGCTGCCGAAGGCCACCGGACCGGAGCCGGGGGTGCGCACGCCGTCGTCGACGTTCGCGTCGCCGAGGACGGTGGCCAGCCACTGGCGGGCCCAGGCGAACCTGCCGGGCCCCGGGGGCACGGCCACCCGGGCGGCCTGTCCCCAGCCGACGAGGCCCTCTCCGTTCCTGATCCAGGCGTAAGGGGCCGTCCTGGGAAGGGAAGCCAGCAGGTCACCGGGGTCGCCAACAGGGGTGGTGCGAACCGGCAGCGGGCGGGTTGTTCCGAGCGCGACACTCACCCAAGACACTCTATGCGGGAACTGAACACGTTCGACTCGGACCCCCGTGAATGCAAGGTTACGGGCAAAGAACCCGGAAAAAACCGGACGCTCATGGGGATTGGGTGCAACCAGTTCGGGTCCGGCCTGTCAAGCGGCGATATGAAGTCGGTCCTGAAGTGACAGACCTTGCCGCCAGGCCATAGTGAGCCGGTGATCGGCTCCTTACCTTGGTGCCCATGATCGCTCGTCACCTGGGGCCCGCCCTCGCCGCCGTCGTCGTCCTGTCCGCTTCGGGCCCGGCCCAGGCCGCGCCCGCCCAGCAGGTGCCCGAGGTCATGGCCGCGCTCGGCGACTCCATCTCCACCGGCTTCAACGCCTGCGGCTGGTACGTCTCCTGCACCTCCCGCTCCTGGTCGGCGGGCGACCACGGCGAGGTGAGCAGCCACTACCTGCGCCTGTCGAAGCTGTCTGGAACGCTCCAGAAGCACAACCTCAACTTCGCCGTGCCCGGCTCGACCAGCGCCGACCTGCTCGGGCAGGTGAAGAAGGCGGTCGCGGCCAAGGCCGACTACGTGACGATTCTCATAGGCGCCCAGGACGCCTGCGTGCGCACCGAGCAGGCGATGACCCCCGTCCAGACCTACCGGCGGCGGCTCGACGCGGCGCTGACCGAGCTGCGTGCCGGCATGCCGCGGGCCAGGGTGTTCATCGCGAGCATCCCCGACCTGCGGCGGCTGTGGCAGGTCGGCAGGGACAACCCGCTGGCCCGCACGTTCTGGACGGCCGGCCGCATCTGCCAGGCCATGCTGGCCAAGCCCAGCTCCACCCGGCGGGCCGACGCCGAGCGCCGGGACCGGGTGCGGGCGCGGGTGATGGCCTACAACCGGGCCGCGGCCCAGGCGTGCGCCGCGTACGGTCCCGGCTGCCGCACCGACGGGGGAGCGGTGTTCTCCTTCCCGTTCACCCTCGACCACGTCAGCAAGTGGGACTTCTTCCACCCCAACGTGGCCGGGCAGCGGGTGCTGGCCGAGCAGACGTTCCGGCGCGGCTTCGACTGGATCGACCCGCGGTAGACCGCACCGGTCAGCGGCACTGGGCCAGCATGACCTTCTTGTCGGGCGCGGTGACGGGCAGGTCGTACTTGAGTGCGACCTGCGCGAAGCGGGTGACGTAGGCGCAGCGGACGCCGCGCCGCGGCGGCAGCCAGCTCGCCGGGCCCGAGGCGTCCTTCTGCTCGTTGGCCTCGCCGTCCACGGGCAGCAGGTTGAGCGGGTCGTTGGCGAAGTCGAGCCGCTTGGACATCGGCCAGCGCGGCGCCCCCATGCGCCAGCCGTAGTTGAGCGGCACCACGTGATCGACCTGCACCTCGTCGGCGTTGTCCTTGTGCCAGTGGATGAGCCGGCCGGTGTAGGGGTCGGTCAGCTCCATCGAGACGACCTCGCAGCTCGAACCCGCCCGGTATTTCACGTTCTGCCCGTCGCGGGCCAGCAGGTCGTCGCGGGTGCGGCAGCCGTTGCGCGCGTACGGCACGCCGGTGGCGCTGTCGGCCCAGTTCTCGCCGTACCGGGTGCGCCGGTAGCCGGTGTTGGGTCCGTAGCCCTTGACGCGCAGGCGCTGGATGAGGCCGCGTGCCTCCGACTTCTCGGCGTCGGAGATGATGGGGGCCAGACCCGGCAGCGTCCCGCTGACGTTGCCCAGCGGGCTGGCCGCCGTGGCCGGCGGGATCTTGGTGTTGCCGATGAAGGAAACGACGATGACGGCTCCTGCGAGAAGGGCGACCGCGTCCTTCGTGCTCAACCAGGCCTCCGTGCACTCCAGGTTGTCTAGAGAAATTCCCGGCATCGTCCGTTTCGACACGGGGAGGGTTATGTGACCGATCGGCCGATCGATCCGGATGTCGATCTCCATGTCCCCGCGCAGCGCGCCGAGCTGCACTGGCCGGTCCTCGCGGTGATCGCGGCCGGCGGGGCGCTGGGCGCGCTGGCGCGCCACGGCATGCAGGTGGCGCTGCCCAACGGGCCTACCGGCTTCCCGTGGGCGACCTTCCTGGTCAACGTGTCGGGGTGCCTGCTCATCGGGGTGCTCATGGTGGTGATCACGGAGGGGCGGCCGGCCCACCGGCTGGTGCGGCCGTTCCTCGGGGTGGGGGTGCTCGGCGGCTACACCACGTTCTCGGCGTACGCGGTGGACGTGCAGCGGGCGGTCGCGGCGGGGGCGCCGGTGACCGGGCTGGTCTATCTGGCCGCGACGATGGGGGCGGCGCTGCTGGCGGTGGCCGGGGGCATGTGGCTGACCAGGCGGCTGGCCGGGGCGCGGGTGACCGGGTGACCCTGCTGCTGATCGTGCTGGGCGCGGCGGTGGGGGCGCCGCTGCGCTATCTGGCGGACCGGGCGGTGCAGGCGCGGCACGACACGGTGTTCCCCTGGGGGACGCTGGCGGTCAACGTGGCCGGGTCGGCGCTGCTGGGCTTCCTGGCCGCGCTGCCCGCAGAGAGCGGGGTGATGGCGCTGGCGGGCATCGGTTTCTGCGGGGCGCTGACGACGTACTCGACGTTCGGCTACGAGACGGTGCGACTGCTGGAGGAGGGGGCGCGCTTCCACGCGGTCGCCAACGCCGTGGCCAGCGTGGTGGCCGGGCTGGGAGCGGCCTACTGTGGCCTGGCGCTCGCACAAGCCCTGGCCTGAGGTGTATCAGGAAGGCCGCATGCCGCTCCGATATCGGTGACATCCCCGCCGAGTGCCCGAGGGTCGCCCATGAAGGCCGCGAGAAACCCCGCTGAGACCCTGTTCACCCCGAGGAACCCGCTCGGGCCCAGTGTCGTGTCCGACCGGGTGAGCATCCCGGTGCTGAGGGCCATCTACGACACGCGGGTTCACCTGCACCTGCGATCGAAGGACAACCCGCCCACGTTCATCGTCGGACGGCGGGGCTCGGGGAAGACGGCGCTGCTGCTGTCGCGCGAGTTCGAGCCGCGCAACCTCGTGGTCCGGCTCAGCGCCCACGGCGTGTTCTCGCGCCTCCAGGCGGCCACCGAGCTGCTCGCCATCCCGCTCGTCCTCAGCGTGGAGGGGGTGGCGGAGCTCTGGGAGACGCTGCTGTGGGCGCCGATCATCGGCCGGCTGGTCGCGGAGCGGCACGACTGCGACCCCGACCGGGCCTTCCAGGTGCTGTGGGAGGAGACCGCCGCGCTGCGCCAGGACGTGGCCGGGTCCGACAGCCGGGACGACGCGGCGCTCGACTTCGTCACCACGCGCCTGATCGAGCACGTCGACCAGTTCGACAACGTCGTGAGCCTGGAGAAGCTGAGCCGCGACTTCCGGCTGTCGCGCCGCCCGTGGAAGGAGACGATCGAGGCGGCCAAGAGCGTGCTCGACGCCCGCGACACCCCGGTCTTCGTGCTGATCGACTCGCTGGAGAACATCGGCGACCACATCGAGCGCATCGAGGGGGTCCTGCGCGGGCTGTTCCACCTGGTCGGGCGGCTCGGCCTGCGCATCGACCGGACCTACTTCCGCATCCAGTGCTGCTTCCCCAGCGAGCTGTGGCCGGTGCTCGACCGGGTCTCGGCCAACCCGATCAAGGACTTCAGCGGGCGCATGGTGCTGCGCTGGACCTGGCAGGACCTGCTGCGGACGGTCGGGGCGCGGTTGCACATGTTCCTCACCCGGCACTATCCCGAGCTGCTGCGCGGCCTGCCGGACGACGGCTACCTGACGCTGCTCGACCGGGTGATCGTGCCCGAGCTGAAGAACCGGGCCGGCCTGCCCGAGCGGTCGGTCGCGTACGTGCTGCGGCACACCCAGCTCCTGCCCCGCCAGGTCCTGTACATCTTCAACGAGGCCCTGCACCGCGCCATCGCCACGACCGGCCGCCCCGTCGTGGACGGCAACCACATCCTGGAGACGGTGACCGAGGCCGAGGCCACGCTGTGCCCCGAGGTCTTCTCGGCCCACCACTTCCGCCATCCCAAGGCCCACGACGTGGCCCGGCGGCTGATCCCGTACCTGCCCTTCCGCTTCGACGACGCCTTCCTGCACCGGATGTGCAACCAGGCGGGCATCCGGCGCGAGTTCGGGCTCGACTACCGGGAGGTGCGCGAGATGTTCACCGACGTGGGCATCATCGGCCGCCTCACCGGTGAGAGCGAGCGGTACCTCAAGGCCGAGTTCGCCTACGCGGCGGAGGGCCAGATGATCCTCTCGCCCGACGAGGAGTACTGCCTGCACCCCCTGTTCGTCCGCGAGTACAACGCGCGCGGCAGGGTCTCCTCGCCCGCGTCCAAGCCCGTCTACCCCTCGGGAACGCCGGAGCCGTCATGACCGCCCACACCTCCCGGTACCGCTACCTGGCCGAGCCGGCCGGGCTCGACCAGATCGGCCTCGCGCTGAGCGGCGGCGGCGTGCGGGCCGCCTGCCTCGGGCTGGGCGCGCTCCAGGTGGCCGAGGAGTCCGGCGTGCTGGCCCGTACCCGCTACGTGTCGGCCGTGTCCGGCGGCAGCTACACCGCCGCCGCGTTCATGGCCGCCCGCGCCGAGACGCGCCGCCACCCGCTGCCGCCGGGCGCGGTGCCGCCGTGGAGCAAGGGCTCGCCGGAGGAGGCGCACCTGCGCAGGAACCTGCGCTACCTCGGCGAGGACTGGTCGGACATCTTCCTGTCCGGTGCCAGGTACGCGCTGGGGATGCTGGTGAACCTGGTGCCGTTCGTGGCCGCGATCGCGCTGGCCGGGGCGGTGCTGGGCGCCGCCTACAGCCTGACGCGGGTGCTGGCCGTGGACCACGACGTGCTGGCGGGGCGCTTCATCGGGCAGCGGTGGGCGCTGGCCGCCGCCGTCGCGGTGATCGCGGTGCTGCTGGAGATGCGGGTGCGCAGCCGCGCCGCCGAGCTGCTGACCCGCCGCCTGGCGCTGGCCACGGTGACCGCGCTGGTGCTGCCCGACGTCATCGCCGTCAGCACCCGGGTGCTGGACAGCCGCATGTTCGACCTGTCGGCGACCACCCGCCTGGCCGGGCTGGTGGTGGTGCTGGCGGTCATCGCCGTGTACGTCTTCCGCTCCCAGTGGCTGCTGTCCTTCAGCGGACCGCGCCAGCTGCTGCGCCGGCTGCTGCGGCTGCTGTTCTCCACCGCGATGGCGGCGGTGCTGATCCTGCCGACGCTGCTGCTGGCGGCGCAGGTCACCCAGCTCAGCCCGGTGGCCACGGCCGTGATCGCGGTGACGGCGGTGGCGGTGCTGGGGGTGTTCGCCATGACCGTGCACGCCAACGACACCTCGCTGCACGACCCGTACTCGCGCCGGCTCAACCGGGCCTACGTGGTCCGCACCGGTCTCGGCGAGCGCGGCGACGAGGGGATGCTGCGGCTGTCGCAGGTGCACCTGGCCGACATGCACGCCGACGGGCTGCCGTACCTGCTGCTGTGCGCGTCGGTGAACCTGCGCGAGGACGAGTCCGCCGCGGGGGAGGGGTGCGCCTCGTTCGTGTTCGCGCCCGACTACGTCGGCGGCGCCGCGATCGGCGAGGCGCCGCCGCAGGCGCGCGCGGCGGTGCCGGACGCGGCCTCGCTGGTGGCCGCCTCGGGCGCCGCGGTCGCGCCCAACATGGGTCGCTACACCAACCGGGCCAGCAGGATGGCGCTGGCCCTGATCAACCTGCGGCTGGGCCTGTGGCTGCCCAACCCGGTGGGCAGGCGCCCGCCCGGGCGGCTGACCTCGCACGCGCCGCAGTGGTTCGTCCGCCGCTGGCACCGGCCGGGCCCGCTCACGACCTGGCGCGAGGCGCTGGGCAACCTGTCGGTACGCCACCGCTACGTCTTCGTCTCCGACGGCGGCCACTGGGACAACTCGGGCGTCGTCGAGCTGCTGAGGCGGCGCTGCCGCACGATCTTCGCCGTGGACGCGGCGGTGGACGAGCACCGGGTGGGCAACCTGCTGCGGGTGATCTCGCTGGCCCGGACCGAGCTGGGCGTGGAGTTCGAGGCCGACGGCCGGCTGCTGACCTCCAAGGAGCCGGTGGAGCGGATCCGCTTCGCCTACCCGGACGACACCCCGGACAGCCCGGCGAACTACCTGGTCCTGGTGCGTACCCACATCAGCGACGACATGCCGAGCGACCTGGTCGCGCTGGCCGCCGACCGGGGCGCCTTCCCGTGCCACTCGACGGTGAACCAGTTCCTGCGCGCCCGCGACGTGGACGCCTACGTGGCGCTCGGCCGCTGGTTGATGCAGCGTGGCCTGCTGGCCGCCGACCTGCTGCCCGCCGGGCTCGACGCGCGGGCCACTGTCAACGGAGTTAGCGTGTAATCCTGTAAGCAAAGGAGTGCACGTAATGGCGGATCCCCTCGACGCCTACTCCCGCGTCGTGTCTTCCGTGGCAGCCGAATTACTGCCGAAAGTGGCCGCCGTGCGGGCCGGCCGGGGCAGCGGATCCGCGGTGGTGTTCACCGCCGACGGGTTCCTGCTGACCAACGCCCACGTGGTCGGCTCCTCCCGCGGAGGTGCCGTCGCCTTCGCCGACGGCACCTCCGGCGACTTCGAGGTGGTCGGCCGTGACCCGCTGTCGGATCTGGCGGTGATCAGGGCGCGGACGGCCACGCCCCCGCCCGCCGAGCTCGGCGACAGCGACGAGCTGGTGGTCGGGCAGCTCGTGGTGGCCGTGGGCAACCCGCTCGGGCTGACCGGGTCGGTGACCGCCGGGGTGGTCTCCGGGCTCGGCCGGTCGCTGCCCGCGCGCAGCGGCGCCAACATGCGGCTGATCGAGGACGTCATCCAGACCGACGCCGCGCTCAACCCGGGCAACTCCGGCGGGGCGCTGGCCGACTCGCGGGCGCGGGTGGTCGGGATCAGCACGGCCGTGGCGGGGGTCGGGGTGGGGCTGGCCGTGCCGATGAACGGCACGACCCGATCCATCATCGCCGCGCTGATCAGGGACGGCCGGGTCAGGCGGGCGTTCCTGGGCCTGGTGACCTCCCCGGCGCCGCTGCCGGAGCAGCTGCGCCGGCGCACGGGGCAGGACGGCGCGCTGCGGGTGGTCGAGGTGGTGCCCGGCTCGCCGGCGCACCGGGCCGGTCTGCACGCCGGCGACCTGGTGCTGGGCGCGGGCCGCAACCCGGTGGGCGACGCGCAGAGCCTGCAGCGGCTGATGTTCGCCGACGCGATCGGGCGGCCGCTGCCGATCACCGTCTACCGCAACGGCGCACTCGTGGACGTCATCGCCGAGCCGGTGGAGCTCACGGGCACGGGGGTGTGAGGTCCGCCGGGGCGCCGGCCGGGCGGGTCCTGCCCTCGCGCCTGGCCAGCAGGTCGGCCAGCAGCGCGTCCCACTTCTGCCCGATGACGTCCACGTCGTAGGTGTGCGCGGTCTCCAGCGCGCCCGCGGCCAGGTCGCGGCGCAGCTGCTCGTCCTCGATGACCCGGATGATCGAGGCGGCGAGGTTGGCGTTGGTACGCGGCTTGACCAGCAGCCCGTCCACCTCGTTCGTGATCATCTCCTTGGGGCCGTGCGGGCTGTTGAAGCTGACGATGGCCAGCCCCTTGGCCATGGCCTCCAGGATCGTCATCGGGAAGCCCTCGTGGCGGGAGCTGAGCACGTAGATCGACGCCTTCTCCAGCTCGCCGCCCACGTCGGCGGTGGGCCCCGGCAGCTCGACCTTGCCCTCCAGACCCGCGTCCACGATCTGCTGGGCGAGGTTCTCCTCCTGCGGCCCGGCGCCGTAGATGCGCAGCTTCCAGTCGGGGTGGGCGGCGGCGACCGTCTCCCATGCGGTGATCAGCCGGTGGAAGCCCTTGATGCGGGTCATCCGGCCGACGGCGACGGCCACCTTGGCGTCGAGCTTGGAGACGTCACCGGTCATCGGCGGCACGGCGTTGGGGATGCGGACCAGCTTGCGCGGCTTCTTCGGCAGCGTGTCGCGGTAGTCGCGCAGGTCGGCCTTCGTCAGCGTGACCAGGGCGTCCAGGCGCCGGTAGCGCCACTTGATCAGCTCCTGGATCGGTTCGGCCTGCGTGCGCAGGGCCACGTGTTCCTGCCCGATGGTGATGACGCCGGGCAGGGCTAACTGGGCCATCGCGAGGTTGAGCCCCGGGCGGGTGGCGATCAGCACACCGGTCTCGAGTGAGCGGATGTAGCGGGCCAGCTTCAGGTCGGTCCACATGTTGAAGCGGTGGTAGGCCGTCTCCTCCTTGGGGATGAGCCTGCTCGGCAACTTCGACAACATCGCGCGCACCGGGTCGGGGCCGGGGTTGAGCCGGTCGTCCAGGAAACGGAACCGCACACGGGGGTCGATGGGGAAGAACGGCTCCTCGGCCTCCTTCAGGATGCTCACGATCTCCACGTCGTGCTTCTCGGCCAGGTAGCTGGCCAGGTTGAACACCGTCCTGATCGTGCCGCCCATCCCGTTGGCGTGCAGCAGCAGGATGCGTACCTGCCGGGTCGAGGGAGGCGGCGCGTTCCGCACCTTGCGCCGGTTGTATCCCCGGTAGAGCCGGACCATCGCCGACTTGCCCTTGCGTGCCAGTGCGCGCACCTGTCGGATCCCCCTTAGTCGCGGAAGAAGTCTCAACACACGTGGCCGGAGGTGAGGGTTGTCGCCTCACCACCGGCTCATTGTCCTGCGGTCGATGGAGTGCACGGTGTTCATCCCCTGTGCGCTATCCCCACCTATGATCTTTAGACGCCGGACAGGTGCCTAAGGTTGCATGCGCGGCCGGTGCCGGGGATCAGGAGTGTGCGGCGGGCGCTCGGCCAGCAGGTCCAGCGCGACGTCGATGGCCCGCTCCAGCTGCGTGTCCACACCCCTGGCGTAGTCCTGCGGGGTGATGTCCACCTCGATGTCGGGATCGGTGCCGTAGTTCTCCACCTGCCAGCCGACGTCGTCGAAGGCGAAGGAGAACTCCGGCTGCGTGGTCACCGTCCCGTCGGCGAGCTGGTGGCGCGGCCAGATCCCGATCACGCCGCCCCACGTGCGCCGGCCGACCAGCGGGCCCAGCTTGAGCAGCTTGAAGGTGTGGCTGAAGATGTCGCCGTCGGAGCCCGCCCACTCGTTGGTGATGGCCACCAGCGGCCCGCGCGGCGACTCCGGCGGGTACGGCTCCGGATCCCCCCACCTCGGGTAGTCGTAACCGAGCCGCCGCCTGGCCAGCTTCTCCAGCAGCAGCGCCGAGACGTGGCCCCCGCCGTTGAAGCGCACGTCCACGACCAGCGCGTGCCGGTCGTACTCGGCCAGGAACCCCCGGTGGAACTCCCCGAACCCGTCCGCGCTCATGTCCGGCACGTGCAGGTAGCCGACCCGGCCGCCGGAGCGCTGGTGGCACTGGGCGCGGTTGAGGTTGACCCAGTCGCGGTAGCGGGCCGGCTGCTCGTCGGCCAGTGCGCGCACGGTGACGGTGAAGACCCGCTGCTCCCGGCGCAGCGTCAGCTCCACCTCCTCGCCCGCCTGGTTGACCAGCCGCTCGTTCGGGGTCGCCACCCCCACGCCGATGGGAGCGCCGTTGATGGCCAGGACGGCGTCACCCGTACGGACGTCGAGCCCGAGCCGGTTCAGCGGCGAGGTCGCCCGCGGGTCCCACGGGTCACCCGTGACGATGGCGCCGATGTGGTAGACCCCGTCGCGCAGCCGCCAGTCCACGCCCAGCTTGCCCTGGCTGTAGTCGGGGCCGGGACGATATTCGCCGCCGCTCTCGTACGCGTGGCTGGTGGCCAGCTCGCCGTGCAGCTCCCACAGCAGGTCGGAGAACTCGCCCCGGGTCGTCACCCGGTCCACCAGCGGCTGGTAGCGATCGTAGACGGCCGGCCAGTCCACGCCCGCCATGTCCTCGGTCCAGAAGTTCTCCCGCTGCAGCCGCCACGCCTCGCGGAACATCTGCCGCCACTCCGCCTCCGGGCAGACCGACACCTTGATGCGCGACAGGTCGATCCAGCCGCTCTCGCGCCCCGGCCCCTCCTCGTCGCCGGGCACCTCGCCCGCCTTGACCACCCGCAGCCGGCTCCCCGCCCGGTACAGCAGCGTCTTGTGGTCGCGGCTCAGCTCGAAGTCCCCGACGCCGTCGGCGAACGTCTCGTTCTCGCCCTTGGCGAAGTCGAACAGGTGCAGCGTGTTGTCCCCTTCGAGCGGGCTGGTCAGGATCAGCGCCTTGCCCTTCAGCCCGGCCACCCGCTCGTAGCGGCCCTCCGGCAGCGGGAACGCGGTCACCCGGCGGGCCAGCCCGTCCACCTCGACGCTCAGGGGTCCGGGCTCCTCCTCGTCCTCGTCGTCCTTCTCCTCCAGGGGGCGCGGCCGGGGCACGAACGGGTCCGGCACGTCCGCGCGCAGCGCCACCGCGTACGGGCGGGTGCCCAGCGGGAAGCCCAGGTCGAACTGGAGCTGGTCGTAGACGGGGGAGAAGACGCGCTGGCCGATGAAGTACAGGTAGTCGCCCCGCGGGTCGAACGCCGGCATCGAGTCCTTCAGCACCGGCTCGCTGGCCTGCACCGTGCGGCCGGTCTCGGGGTGGTGCAGCTTGATCGCGGTGGCCTGGGAGTTGAGCGGGCTCGCGTACGCCAGCCACGTGCCGTCGTGCGACCAGGCCGGGTCCTCCGGCGGGCCGTGCGGGTTGGCCTCGACCAGCTCGGCCCGGCCCGTGGCCAGGTCGAGCAGGTGCAGCTCGTCGCGGTGGTTGACCACCGCCACCCGGTCGTGGGCGGGGTCGGGCACCAGCTCGTTGATCCGCCCCAGCCGGGCCACCTCCGTGCCGGAGCCGCCCTCGCCGCCCTCCAGGATGACCAGCTTCTCCTCGTCGCCGTCGTCGCTGGCCGCCGCGATCAGCCGCGCCCCGTCGTTCAGCCAGGTCAGGAAGCGGTAGCGGGCGCCGTCGGAGGAGCCGTGCTGGCGTACGGGGCCCTCCCAGTCGGCCATCGCGTACGCCTTGCCGCGCGCGGTGATCGCCAGCGCGCTGCCGTCCGGGCTGAGCGTGGCGCTGTCGAGGTAGTCGGCGGCCTCGACGAACCTGCGGTTGCGCTGCGTCCTGGAGCTGGCCAGCCGCACCGCCAGCCGGCGCGGCCGCTCACCGGGCTCCAGCAGGTACAGGTCCGCGCCCGCGTGGTAGACCAGCCGGTGCCCGTCGCCGGACAGGTTGCGGGCGTAGTAGTCGTCATGGTGGGTGTGCTTGCGCAGGTCGCCGCCGTCGGGGGTGCACGAGTAGACGTTGCCGACGCCCTCGTGGTCGGAGATGAAGCACACCCGGCCGCCGCTCCAGCAGGGCGAGGCCAGGTTGCCGGGCAGCCTGATCAGCCTGCGGAACTCGCCGTCGCCGTGCGGGTCGATCCACAGGTCGCCGACCGTGCCGCCGCGGTAGCGCTTCCACCGTGCCGGGTCGGCGGTGTTGCGGCCGAGCACGATCATGCCTTCGGGGCCGTGCGCGATCGAGTTCGCCGGGCCGTACGGCAGCCGCTCCGGCACCCCGCCCGGTGCCACCCGGTGCAGCCACTTGCGGCCCTCGAACGGCTGGGACTGGTCGCTGGCGTACAGGATGCGCCCTTCGGGGTCCCAGCCGGTCACCGTGCAGCGCGCGCCGTGGAAGGTGACCCGGCGGGCCGCGCCGCCGTCGGACGGCATCACGTACACCTCTTCCGGCCCCTCCTCGCGCCCGACGAAGGCGAGCTGGTCGCCGCGCGGGGAGATGCGCGGGTAGCCGGCCTCGGCGAGCCCGGCGGTCAGCCGGAAGGCCCGCCCGCCCTGGGCGGAGACCATCCACAGGTCGTCCTCGGCGGCGAAGACCACCACGTCCTGGAAGACAGCGGGGAAACGCAGGTAACCCGACATGGGCGCAGCTCCACGGTCGATCGGACAGCCGGGGCCCTGTGGGGCCTCGGCCGTCCGATCATGTCACCGGTCGGGCAGCCGGCGACGGCTGCCCGATGGTCACTCCTCGCCGGTGGTCTTCCGGTCCTCCCGCTTGGTCTCCTTGGCCTGCCTGCTGGTCTTGATGGCCTGCTTCTTGGACTTGCCGGACTTGGATGCGGGTTTCTTCTTCGTGTCTGCCATCGAAATCCCCCCTGTACGGACGAGATGCACCGGATTGGTGCACCAAGCCCCTTAATACCCATCTAACGAGAAAACCGACATACCACCTATCTGGTCGCAGTGGACTGCCGCACCGCACGGTCGCCGGCGGCCTCCGACCACCAGACCCCCTCGCCGTGCGACAGCCCGGGCAGCCGCAGCTCGACCTCGTGCACCGCCGCCGCCGGGATCTCGCCGGCCAGCACCCAGGTGTCGTCCCGCCGCCGCGTGTCCCGCAGCTCGGCGCCGACTCCGGCCAGGCTCGCGGTGACCGCGCCGAACGTCTCCAGCGGCACCTCCGCCTCGAAGCGATGGCACGGCTCGTACACGATCGTGCCCGCCCGGCGCAGCGCCCGCGCCAGCACGACGGGCGTGCGCCCGCGGAAGTCGGCCGCCACGGATTCGGGCGCGGAGTAGCCGGTCCTGGTCAGCGTCACCACGACGTCGGTGACCGGCCAGCCGTGCGGCCCCTCGCGCAGCGCCAGGTGCACGCTGTCCTCGATCGCCCGGTGGAAGGCCAGCGGGAGCGACCCCAGATCGACCTCCCGCCGGTAGTCGACGCCCGAGCCCGGCGGGGCCGGGTCGACGCGCAGGCCGACGGTGGCCATGAAGGCGTTGCGGCCGTGGCGCTGGATCTCCTCGACCGCCTCGCCGGTGCCCGCCGGGCGCTCGAAGTAGACGGGCCGGCTGGGCTCGAAGTCCGCCTCGACGCCGAAGTCCCTGGCCAGGGTCTCGCCGATGACCTCCTTCTGCACCTCGCCGTAGAGCAGGACCGAGGTGTCGCCGCCGGCCAGCGTACGGGTGCCGATCAGCGGGTCCTGCTCGGCGAGCGCGAGCAGGGCGGCGTGCAGGCGGGGCTCCTGGCCTGGGACGCGGGGGCGTACGACGGTCTCCAGGCCGGGCGGGGTGAAGTGGGCCTGCCCGGCCGGGCCCGGCCCGCCCACGTGGTCGCCGACCCGGATCTCGGGCACGCCCCAGACCCTGACGATGTCCCCGGTGACGGCCTCCCGCTGTGCTGGGGCGCCGGCCACGGACAGGGCGGTCAGGCGTCCGTCGTACGTGGCGTTCTGCCCGCGGTGGAACACGACCGGCTCCCGCACCCGCAACACCCCGGCACGAAGGCGCAGGTACGCCACCTTCTCCCCGGACGGGCCCCGCTCGATCGCGAACACGGCCCCCCGTGCCGGCTCGTCCGGGAGCGCGGACCGCGACACGGCGGGCAACAACGTGCCGATCCCGTCGAGCAGCTCGGGAACGCCCTGCCCGGTGATCGCCGAGCCGAACAGCACCGGATAGGTCACGCCGTCCCCGCACTGCCGGGCCAGCGCCGCGCGTACCAGGTCCGCGCTCGGTGTCCCGCCCTCGACGAGCAGCTCCAGCAGCCCGTCGTCCCGCTCGGCCAGCACCTCGGCCGCCTCCTGCGTGGAGCCGGCGGGACGGGTGACGGCCGCCCGGCCGCCGATGCCGGTCACGGTGTTGACCGGGACGCAGGACGGGGCGAGCCGCCGCCGGATGTCGGCGAGCAGCTCGCGCTCCCGGGCCCCGGCCCGGTCGATCTTGTTGACGAAGATGAGCGTCGGCAGGCGCAGCCTGCGCAGGGTCTTCATCAGGACCCGGGTGTGCGGTTGCACGCCCTCGACCGCCGACAGCACCAGCACGGCGCCGTCGAGCACGCCGAGCGCCCGCTCGACCTCGGCCACGAAGTCGGCGTGCCCCGGGGTGTCCACCAGGTTGACCCGCAGGTCACCCAGGGTGAAGGAGGCCACGGCGGTGCGGATGGTGATGCCGCGGCGGCGCTCGATCTCGCCGCTGTCGGTCTGGGTGCTGCCTTCGTCGACGCTGCCGAGCCGGTCGATCACGCCGGTCTCGAACAGCAGCCGCTCAGTGAGGCTGGTCTTGCCCGCGTCCACGTGCGCGAGGATGCCGATGTTCAGGATGTGCATGCTGGAGGAGCCCTCGAGAAACTCTTGTGCCAATGGGGCGCTGGGAGATTCCGAGGCGGCGCCGCATCTCAAGCTCCTGATCGTCGACGGGCTACAGCCCGGCCATCCTGCCACCGCCCACCAGCCGCGGGCGAGCCATTTATCGCCAGGCCCCCGAAGCGTGCCGTCGGGGCGTGGAGCCCCGGAGCGCACCAGCCGGTCAGGGCGGAACACACGGTGGGGGCCGGCCGGCAGCGGGCCCAGGGGTGGGGGGGTGGCCGCCGCGAAGCGCGCCGTCGGGACGTGGAGCCCCGGAACGCACGGTGCCGAGCTGGCCGGCAGCGGGCCCAGGGGTGGGGGTGGCAGCCCTGGGTCGCGGGCCGGCGGGGTGGTGGCCCCTGCGGGCCGCAGGCGGTTACAGGAGGCGGAGTTGCTCGGGCTCGGCCGGGGCGGTGGGGCGGCGGGGTGGGAGGCGGCGGGCCATGGCCGGGGTGGCACGGCCGACCCCGTGGCGTTCGGCGAGCTCCTTGACCAGGCCCGTCACCCGCTGCTGGTAGGACTTCGGCGCGTAGGCGCCCCGCCCGTACAGCTCCAGATAGCGCGGCACCAGGCGCGGGTGCTCGCGGGAGAGCCAGCTCAGCCACCACTCCCGGGCCCCCGGGCGCAGGTGGAGCACGATGGGGGCGATGTGGGTGGCGCCCGATTCGGCGATCTCCTTGACCGTGCGGTCGAGCTGGGCGGGGGAGTCGGAGAGGTAGGGCAGGACGGGCGCCATCAGGACGCCGCAGGCGATGCCGTTGTCGTTGAGGGTCGCGCAGGTCTCCAGGCGGCGGCGCGGGTTGGGGGTGCCGGGCTCGACGGCGCGCCACAGCTCCGGGTCGACGAACCCCACCGAGACGTTGGCGCTGACGTCGGTCACGTCGGCGGCCTCGGTCAGCAGGTCGAGGTCGCGCAGGATCAGGGTGCCCTTGGTGAGGATCGAGAACGGGTTGGCGGCGTCGCGCAGGGCGGCCAGGATGCCGCGCATCAGCTTGTAGCGGCCCTCCGCGCGCTGGTAGCAGTCGACGTTGGTGCCCATGGCGACATGGTGGCCGCCCCAGCGGGGCGCGGCCAGCTCCTTGCGGGCCAGCTCGGCGGCGTTGACCTTGACCACGATCTTGGAGTCGAAGTCCGCACCGGCATCCAAATCTAGGTATTCGTGCGTTTTTCGGGCAAAACAGTAAATACAGCGATGGCTGCAGCCGCGATACGGGTTGATCGTGTAGTCGAACGGCACCCGGCTGGCCCCGGGAACCCGGTTGATGATGGATCTGGCCCGGATCTCGTAGAAGGTCATCCCCTTGAACTCGGGTGTGTCGAACGTTCGGGTCACCGCGCCGCGAGCGAAGAGCGGCGCGGCCGGATCGTCCCGGCCGGGCCCGGCCAGGCGCAGGTTGTCCCAGCGCATGCCATGATTAGAACAAAGGTTCGAGCTTGATCGCAAACTGAAAAGAGGTGGCAATTACTGGGTCAGCCGGGGGCTAATGATCTTCAGGGTTGGGCAGAAAGACGCCACAGAGCTTGCGTTCCGGAGGTGCACCTATGGCCTGGTCGCAGGACGAG
Source organism: Nonomuraea sp. NPDC049709 (assembly GCF_040674815.1). Classification (NCBI taxonomy): domain Bacteria; kingdom Bacillati; phylum Actinomycetota; class Actinomycetes; order Streptosporangiales; family Streptosporangiaceae; genus Nonomuraea; species Nonomuraea sp. NPDC049709. Next base: position 43,359 of record NZ_JBFANM010000050.1, on the reverse strand, counting down.
GAGCGGATGCTGGCCCAGATCGAGCAGCACCTCGTCGACGACGATCCGCGACTCGTCGCACGGCTGGAGTCGTTCAACGAGCGGGTTCGCCGCAGCGAGGCGAGGTCGACGGGGCAGTCGCCGGGTCCTCGGAGCCGGCCGCGTCGCTCGACGGTCATCATTCTGATCAGCTGGTTGCTCATCGCCACGCTGGTCGCCACGCTCCTGATCATGGTTCTCCGCCACGAGGCCGCCGCGGCCATGGCCCTGGCCACCGCCTTCTGACCCCTTGTCGCCGCCTTCTGATCCCCCTGTCGCCTTCCGGGTGCGAGCCCTCACGTGTGAAGGCCGGTCCACGCCTTCTGCAGGGTCCTGTAGTCGATCACCACGATGCCCTCCTGCCGCAACAGCTCCCGCGCCCGCGGCGAGGTGAGGAACTCGTAGTCGCTCAGCCGCACCCGCCACCCGTCCGGATCCACCGCCCGTGCCTCCTCCTCGTCCAGCGCCGGATGCACGGCCCACTCGCTCAGCCCGGGCGGCACCTCGCGCAGCCGCCGCGCGTACGCGGCCGCCTTGCCGTCCAGGTCGAGCCCGAAGCTGTCCAGGAAGCCGGGCTCGGCCACCGGCAGGCCCCGGGCCCGTAGCTTCCCGCGCGCTGGGTCGAGCCAGGCCCGCACCGCCAGCCCGTACTCCCGGGCCAGGTCCACGGTGAGGTCGAAGATGTCGGCCCGCCCGCCGTCCGCCAGGCAGTGCCAGTCGAGGTGGGTGGGCGCCAGCCCGGCGTCGGTGGCGGCGGTGATCTGGGCCCGGAACTCCACCTCCACCTCCTCGATGCGCGCCGCGGCGAGCAGGTCGGGAATGCGGTCGAACGTGTACAGCAGGCCGTCCGGGTCGAGTAGCGAGGGAACCGTCTCCCGGGCGGCCAGCGGCCCCCACGGATGGCCGGGCGCTTCGCAGACCAGCGTCAGATGGAGGCCGAAGGAGATCTCCGGCCGCTCGCGCAGCAGGCCCATCGCGTGCCCGGCGGCCGGGCAGGGTGTCATGAGGCTGCACGAACCCGCGATCCCCTCCTCGATCGAGCGCACCACCGCCTCGTTGACCGCCCGGTACATCCCGAAGTCGTCGCAGTTGACGATCAGCAGCCGGCTTCCGGCCGGGTGTCCCAGTAGTTCGTTCACGCCCCCAGCGTGCCGACAGGCCCCCGGAGATCCAACCGGTTTAGTGCAGGCCGCGCTTGCCGGGGGCCCAGAACGGCTTGACCTTGATCGACTTGCGCGGCCAGTTCCGCTCGCGTACGAGATAGTCGCGGATCATCTGGCACGTGCGCGCCTCACCCGCCACGTAGGCCGCCCCCGTGTTCCCCGGCAGCTCCAGCCCGGCCACCGCCTCGACCAGGGTCTTCGACGACGCGGCCGGCGCGCCCCGCCGGTGGACCCGGCGCAGCTCGTGCGGCCCGGGCATGGGCGGATCGTGCTCGGCGGACTCGCTCTCCAGCGCGCCGTGCACCCGCGCGCCGGGCCCGAGCGCGCGGATCATCGGCCCGAACGCCGCGCTCGCCGTCTCGTCCCCGGCGAACAGGTGGAAGGGCGCGTCGTCGCGGGTGAAGAAGTCGCCCTGCGGCCACCAGAACGTCACCGCGTCCCCCGGCGCGACCTCCCGGGCCCAGCGCAGCCCGATGCCGTCGCCGTCGTACAGGTGCGTCCGCAGCTCCAGCGCGCGCCGGTCCGGGTCCAGGTCCCAGATCGTGTACGTGCGCAGCGTGTCGGCCGGCCGCAGGATCCCTGACACCGACAGCGGGTCGTTGAGCTGCACCCTGATGTGCTGGCCCGGCCGGTAGGGGAACGCGATGGGGACGCCGGTCGCCAGGCGTATCCGCCGCATCGTGGGCGTGACGAGCTCGGCGTCGGTGACGCGGCCCTCCATCACGTATCTGGCGAAGGCGCTCGCCAGCGGGTTGCGCGCCATTCCTTCTCCTTAGTGAGGATAGATTTGTTTATAGGCCATAAGGAAACATAGACGCATTAGGATGTCAACGTGCGTTCCCGGAGGAAGGTGGGCGATGGCCACGCAGGGCGTCAGCAGGCGTGAGCGGGTGCGGCAGGCGACGCTGGCGGAGATCCGCGCCACGGCGCGCAGGCTGCTGATCGAGCAGGGGCCGGCGGCCGTCACGATCAACGCGGTGGCCAGGGAGATGGGGATGAGCGGGCCGGCGCTCTACCACTATTTCGCCGGTCATGACGATCTGGTCGCGGCGGTGACCGTCGACTTCTACCGCGAGCTGACGGAGACGATCAGGGCGGCGCGCGAGGCGTACCCGCGGGAGGAGCCCGGCCGCCGGCTGCTGGCGGCGTGCCGGGCGATGCGGCGCTGGGCCATCACGCACCGGGCGGAGTTCGGCTGGGTGTTCGCCAGCCCGATCAGGGGCGAGCGGCGGCTCGACTCGCCGCGCGACCGGGCCGGGCAGGACTTCGAGCGGGCCTTCGTCGAGGAGATCGCGCAGCTGTGGGAGGCGCGGCCGTTCCCGGTGCCCGCGCCGGAGGAGCTGGATCCGTCGATCAGGGCGCAGCTGGAGACGTACGCGCAGGCCGCCGGCCTGACGCTGCCGGTGGAGGTGATCCACGTCTTCCTGTCGTGCTGGATCAGGCTCTACGGCCTGCTCTGCATGGAGGTGCTCAACCAGCTCGACTTCGCCTACTCCGACCTGGAGCCGATGTTCGAGGATTGCCTGCGCGAGCTCGCCCCCAGGCTCGGCCTCGACTACGACGCCGAGGCCGGCCGGGGGGCGTAGGGGTGGCGGCCGGCCGCCCGCGTGGCCGGCCGGCGGCCGTCAGCCGATGCCGCGTGTGCGGAGGGCGGCGATCACCCACTGGAAGGCGGGGACGGCGGGTGCGGATTCGCCGTGCCCGTTGAGCGCGGCCAGCAACTCCCAGTAGCGCTCCACCCGCGCGTCCGCCACCGTCTCCATCCACTCCAGCAGGGCCGCCCGGTCCACGGCCGGGCCCGCCACCCGGTCCAGCACCTCCTTGCCCGCCGGCGACCCGGGATCGACCCCGCCCGCCAGAGCCGGACCGGCCTCGGCCAGCACGCGGGCCCGCAGTTCGTACTCGGGCAGCGGGCCGGGCCCGGCCAGCGCGATCCGGCGCAGCCGCCGCCGGAAGTCCTCGTCGGCGATCAGCCCGGCCAGCTCCACCCACGCGTCGAGCTGCGCGGGGGAGGGGGAGTCGGGCAGCTCGCGCATCCAGTCCGCGATCACCTCCGCGTCGCCGTCGAGCTCGATCCCGGCGAACGTCCCCGAGACGAACTCCGTCACGATCTGCCGCCGTTCGGCGGCCGACAACTGGGCGAGTCTGTGCAACATCACGGTCTCCTCCTCGGTAGTGCCACGTTCGGAGATCAGGCGCAGTACGGCCCGGCGCGCCCGCAGGGCCCGGATCTCGGCGTCCACGGCCCGCAGGTGCACCCGCGCCACCTCGGCCACCGTGACCTGCCGCGCCAGGATCTCCTGCACGGCCTCCAGCCCGATGCCCAGCTCGCGCAGCATGCGCACCAGGCCGAGCCGGGTCAGGGCGGCCTCGTCGTACAGGCGGTAGCCGCCCGCCGACCGGCCGGTGGGCGGCAGCACGCCGCTGTCGGACCAGAACCGGATCGTCCGCACCGGCAGCCCGGCCCGGCGGGCCAGCTCGCCGATGGTGTAAAGCCCGTCACTCACGACTCGCAGCCTGCACCTTCCACCTACTGGAGACTCAACCTTGTGGCATGATACTCGTGAACGTATACTCGCCAACGAGTATTCGTAGACGAGGCGGTGACCGGAATGGGCAAGCGGCGCCCGGTGGCAAACCTGCTGGCACTGGCGGTGCTCACCGTGGTCGTCCAGCGGCCGATGCACCCGTACGAGATGGCCTCCGTCCTGCGCGCCCGTGGCAAGGACCAGGACATGCCTCTCAAATGGGGCTCGTTCTACACCGTCGTGCGGAACCTGGAGAAGCACGGCCTGCTGGAGGCGGTGGAGAGCGGCCGGCAGGGCGCCCGGCCCGAGCGGACCGTCTATCGCATCACCGACGCCGGGCGGCGGGAGGCGGAGGACTGGACGCGCGAGCTGCTGTCCACCCCGCAGCCGGAGCCGTCGGCGTTCGGGGCGGGCCTGTCGGTGATGGGCGGCCTCGGCCCCGACGAGGTCGCCGCGCTGCTGCGGCGGCGCCTGGAGCTGCTGCGGGAGCGGATCGAGGCCGAGCGGCGGACGCTGGAGGAGGAGCGGGCCGAGCTGCCCAGGTTGTTCGTCGTCGAGTCGGAATACGCGCTGGCGATGCGGGAGGCCCAGGCCGCCTGGGTGCGCTCGCTGCTGGCGGAGCTGGACGGGGGCACCTTCCCCGAGCTGGACGGGTGGCGGGCCTATCACCGGACCGGTCACCTGCCGCCCGGCATGGCGGACCTCGCCGAACGAGGCCGCCCGGCCGAATGAAAGATCCCGGCGGCAGTGCTGCAACACCGCCGCCGGGAGACCTCGCAACCGAAGCGGAGCCCCGGCCACGAGCTGGCACAGGCAACGATAGCCGGGCCCGCTTCCCGTACCGAACCATGGGGAGCGCGACATGACCACGACCACCGCCGGCACCGTGACGTCGGACGACGGCACCACGATCAGTTACCGCGAGGTCGGGCGGGGACCCGGCCTGGTGATCCTGCACGGGGCCATGCAGACCGGCCACAGCCAGATCGAGCTGGCCCGGGCCCTGTCCCAGGACTTCACCTGCTACCTGCCCGACCGCCGGGGGCGGGGCGGCAGCGGCCCCGCCGGCCCCGCGTACGGGCTCGACCGCGAGGTCGAGGACCTCGGCGCGCTGCTGCGGGCCACGGGCGCGCCGTACGCCGCCGGGGTGAGCTCGGGCGCGATCATCACGCTGCGCACCGCCATCGCCCGGCCCGGCCTGCTGCGCAAGGCCGTCGTCTTCGAACCCCCGATGAACGGCTCCAGCTCGCGGGACCACCTGCCCCGCCTCGACCGCGAGCTCGCCGCGGGCCGGATCCCGGCGGCGCTCGTCACCGGCATGAAGGCCGCCCGGCTGGGCCCGCCGATCTTCAACGTCCTGCCGCGAGCGCTGCTGGAGCTGCTCACCGGCCTGATGGTAAGAAATGAGGGCAAGGGGGTGGCGGGCGACGAGCCGACGTTCAGGGAGCTGGCCCCGACGCTGCGCCAGGACCTCCAGCTGGTGGCCGAGGCCGGTGGCGACCTGACGGTCTACCGGCCGGTGGAGGCCGAGGTGCTGCTGCTCGGCGGCACCAGGAGCCCGGCCTACCTGCGCGCCACGCTCGCCGGGCTGGAGCGGGTCCTGCCGCGCGCCCGGCGCGTGGAGCTGGCGGGCCTCGACCACAGCGCCACCTCCAACGCCGCCCGGCGTGGCCGGCCGGAGCGGGTGGCCGACGAGATCCGCGGGTTCCTCACAGGCTCCTGAGGCCGGGTCCTCTCACGCTCCTCACAGGTTCTTGAGGAACGTGGCCGCCACGGGGGCGGCGACCTTCCCGCCGCCGCCCCCGCCCTCGACGACCACGGCGAACGCGACATCGTCCTTGAACCCCATGAACCAGGCGTGCGACTCGAGCTTCTCGCCGGTGCCGTACTCGGCCGTCCCGGTCTTGCCGTGGGTGCCCGCCGGCAGCCCCGCCGCCTTGGCGGTGCCCTTGGTCACCACGGCCGACATCATCGCGTGCAGCCCGCTCTTCACTCCACCGGGCAGCTTGCGCTCGGTGGCCTTCTGCTTGATCGAGGGCACCAGCGTCGGCGGCCGCCAGGTGCCGTCGGCGATGGCGGCGGCCACCGAGGCCATCGACAGCGGGCTGGCCGTGATCCGCGCCTGCCCGAACGCCTCCGCCGCCAGCTCGGCGTCGGACTCGGCCTTGGGGAAGCTGGCCTTCGTGGCCGGGACGCCGATGTTGAGCGGCTGGTTGAAGCCCACGTCCTCGGCCGTGTCGAGCAGCTTGTCGGCGCCCAGCTTCGCCTCGGCCAGCGGCGCGAACGTCGTGTTGCACGAGTGGGCGAACGAGTCGAGGAACGACAGCGACCCGAACTCCTCCTTGTCGGAGTTGCGGATCTTCAGCCCGCCGACGGTGGCGTACATGGGGCAGGTGACCTGGTCCTGCGGCGACATCCCGGCCGCCAGCAGCCCGATCGCGGTGACGGCCTTGAACGTCGAGCCGGGCGGGTAGCGGCCGTCCAGTGCCCGGTTGAACCCGCCCACGTTGTTCACCACGGCCAGGATCTCGCCCGTCGAGGATTTCACGGCCACCAGCGAGGTGGGCTTCTTCATCTCCTTGACCGCCGTCACGGCGGCCGCCTGCGCCCGCGGGTCGAGCGTGGTCCGCACGGGCTTGCCCTCGGTGCCCTCGATGGTCTCCAGCGTCTTGCCGCCGAGCTTGATCTCGGTCGCCGGCGTGCCCGCCAGGCGCTCCTGGAACGTCTCCTGCAGCCCGCCGCGTCCGACCGCCTGCCCGACCTTGTAGGAGGAGCCCAGCCGGGCCACGTCCTTCTTGGTCGCCTTGTCCAGGTAGCCGACGAGCTGCTGCACCGAGCCGCCGACCGTGCCGGTGTCGATGCGGTCGCCGTCGGCGTCGGTGATCTCGGCGCGGTCGGGCCAGCGGGTCTTGAGCGAGAACGTCGCCCCGGAGGTCATCGACGGATGCAGCGCGGCGGGCTTCCAGTCCACCTTCCACATGCGGTCGGCCACCACCAGGTCGATCTGGCCCTGGTAGGACCACTCGCCGATGTTCTTCAGGTCGAGCGTGGCGGTGTAGGGGACGCGGGCCCGGCCGTCGCCCTCGGCGACCTGGCCGAGCTTGATCGAGGCAGACTCGACCGCGAGGGCGGTGCGCTGCTGGTCGTACGCACCGAGCTGCTGCGGCGTGGCCAGCTCGGCCGCCATGGCGCCCTTGTCACCGGCCTGCCACGCCGCGGCGAAGCGCTGCGCGGTCTCGGCCGGGGTGCCCCTGGTGTGGAGCACGTAGTAAGCGCCACCGGCCGCGGCCCCCACCGCGAGGACGGTGGCGCCGGACACGATCGCGATGGTACGGCCCCGCGCCACTGATCAGCCCCCTGCTCTTCGACGACAGGTCTCCGAGCCTAGCGGCGTCGAATCAGGACATACCATTCGAGGCCTTGAAGCTCGTGGCATACGTCGGAACGTATTCCTGGCCGGACAACTTCTGGATGGCCGCCATGATCTCGTCGGTCACCTGCCGCCGGTCGCGCGCCTTGGTGTGGTCGCCCTCGAACCGCATGGGCGCCCCGATGGCGATGCCGATGCTCGCGGGCCTGGGCACCTTCGCCCCGACGGGCAGCACCTTCTCGGTGCCGCTGAGCGCCACGGGCAGCACCGGCGCGCCGGTCTTGAGCGCCAGCCAGGCCACCCCGATCTTGCCGCGGTAGAGGCGGCCGTCGGGGGAGCGGGTGCCCTCGGGGTGGATGCCGAACAGCTCGCCCCGCTCCAGCAGCGCGGCGGCCTCGTCGAGCATGACCTGCGCGGAGTGGGCGCTCTCGCGGTCGATCGGCAGGCTCCCGCCCAGGCGCATGAAGAAGCCGGAGACCGGGTTGCCCGAGAAGTACTCGTTCTTGGCGGTGAACGTCACGTGCCTGGGCAGCAGCGCCGGCAGCAGGAACGAGTCGAGCACGGAGAGGTGGTTGGCGGCCAGGATCGCGGGGCCGGTCCTCGGCACGTGCGCCGCACCCGAGATTTGCGGCCGGCACATCGCGTGGGCGAGCGGCGCGGAGGCGAACTTGACCACTTCGTACAGCAACGAGCTCTCCTGATCATCGGGCGGGCGGCCACCCCACAATAAGGCAGGCGCCCCGCAGGTGTGGCGGGACGCCTGGGAAAAGCTGTTAGGCCGATGTGGCGGTCGCCTCCTCGGCGAGATGCACAACACGGCTCCAGCCGAACGGTATTCCGTGAAGGCGGTAATTTGCGGCCCGGGGGACACAGACCACATCGGCACCTTGAGTTAAGCACACGGTCCGGCCCTGGGGGTAATCCTGGCCCCCGTCCGGGGGCAATCGTGGCCTCCGTACGGGGAACGCGTGACCTGGCGGGCGGCGGTCAGGTCCTCGTCCAGTGCGGTTGCGCCACGTCGAAGACCCGCTGCTCCCGCCCCCGCAGCGCCACCTCCGCGAACTGCCACAGGATCGCCCCCGTCGGCGCGTGGATCACGATGGACGGCCCCAGCGGCATCTGCAGCAGATCGCCCCGCCAGCGCGGCACCCCGGGCGCCAGGAACCGCTCCAGCGGCACCGCGTGCACCGAGGCCACCTCGCGCGGGTCGGGCACCGGCTCCTGGTGACCCCCGAACGCCACCACCGGCGTGATCACGAACCCCGAGTCGGTGACGAAGTCGTCGAGCAGCCCGGCCACCTCGACCCCGGTGATGCCGGTCTCCTCGGCCAGCTCCCGCAGCGCCGCCTCCACCGGCTGCTCCCCGTCGTCGGCCCGCCCGCCGGGCAGCGCCCACTGCCCGGGGTTGCGGCCGCGGGCGGCCCGCCTGATCACGACGACGTACGGGCTGCGCTCGGCGTCCTCCAGCACGCACACGGTGACGGCGGCCCGGCGCACCCCTCCGGCCGGCGGGACCTGCCGGCGGTCGAAGGCGGCCAGACGGGCGGTGATCTGCGCGCGCAGCTCGTCGATGGGCGAAAGCACATGTCAAGGATCTCACGGAGGCGTGCGCGGGAGCCGTACCTCCACCCGCAACCCGCCCTCGGGCCGCGCCGAGGCCGTCACCCGGCCGCCGTGCGCGGCCACGATGGCCCGGACGATGGACGGGCCCAGGCCCGCCCCTTGGAGGAGCGCACCCGGTCGCCCTGCATCCGGCTGAGCGGCACGAACAGGCCCTCCACCTCGTACGGCGGCACCGGCGGCCCGGTGTTCTCCACGACGATCGAGGCGCCCCCGTGCTCCCTCCTCAGGATGAGCCGGACCGCACCGGCCCGCACGTTGTACTTGATCGCGTTCTCCAGCTGGGTTGAACAGGCACCGCTCCAGGAACAGCGGATCCCCCTGCACCAGCACCGGCCGCAGGTCCTGGTGCAGCGTGACGGGCCGCCGGCGCGAGCGCAGGTCGGTCTGCTCCAGCACGGTGCGCACGACCTGCTCCAGGTCCACCGTCTTGCGCGCGGCGAGCTGCTGCTCGGACTGCGCGAGCAGCAGCAGGCCCTCGATGAGCCGCTCGTAGCGGGCGTTGCCGCCCAGGAGCGCCCTGGCCAGCGCCTTCATGTCCTCCGAGGCGGCCGGCTCCTCCAGCACCGTACGGTTGACGGCCGGCGGCGTACGCGGCTCGTGCATCGTGCTCCCCGACAGCCGCCGCGCCGTCTCGGTCACCCGGTCCAGCGGCCGCAGCGCCTGGTCGGCCACCACGTAGCCGAGCGGCAGCGCGATGATCCCGGCCAGGATCATCACCAGCATGACGAGCGCACCATCTCGCTGAGCACGCTGTCGGCCCGGTATTGGACCTCCGCCCGGAAGACCATGTCCCCGTGGAGCACCTGCGGCGGGGGCTGGGGGGCGCCGCCCGCCTGTCGCCCACGGTGGCCCTGGCCACCGCCTGACCCCCGCTCATCCCGGGGTCAGCAGGATGCTGAGCACCGTGCCGAGGAGCATGCCCGCGCCCGCGGCGATGGCGGCCCACCGGCCGAGGGGCTCGCCGCGGGTGTGGCCGACGATGCCCAGCACGACGCCCGCCAGGCCGAACAGGACCGGGACGAACAGCACGGCCACCGCGGCGCAGACGAATCCGATGATCGACAGGACCTGATCGCTCACCCGGGGCCGCTGCGCCGGCGCCGGGCGGGGCGACCAGGCGGCCGTGCCGTCGGCGGCGTCGTGGGGCTGGTCGTCGCCCTGCGGCGGGTCCTGCGAAGAGGTCACGGGGGGCTCCTCTCACGACGGGAACCACATCACACACCCGAACGAGAGGCCCTGTCGAGCCATCCGTTCCCGGACATCTGCCCATTTCAGGCGGCTTCTGCCGGACGGGAAAGCTGCGGCGGGAGCGGGCGGGCGTGCACGACGTCGAGGCGGGAGACAGCGCGGGTGAGGGCGACGTACAGGCGGTTGAGGCCGCGCCGCTCCGCCTCGGCGATGGCGGCGGGCTCGGCCACGACGACGTGGTCGTACTCCAGGCCCTTGCACAGCGAGGCGGGCAGCACGCCGATCCGGCCGGCCACGTCCAGACCCTCGTCCCACAGCGCGGAGGTGAGCGCCTCCACGTCGGCGTCCGCGGCGATCACCCCGATCGAGCCCTCGAACTCCAGCGCCTCGCGCACCGCCGCCACTACGCCCTTCTCCAGCTTCGCCACCCGGGTCACCCGCAGCCGCCCGTCCGACCGGTACGAGCGCGTCGCCGGCACCTCGGTGCCGAGCGCCGCCAGCAGCGTGTTGGCCAGCTCCACCACGGCCGCCGGCACCCGGAAGCCGGTCGTCAGCGCGATGACCTCGCCGTCCGGCTTGCCGAGGAGCTCCATGCGCTCGGGCCAGGACGTCGCGGCCCATGGCGTGGTGCCCTGCGCCAGATCGCCCAGCACGGTCAGCGAGCCGTGCTCGCTGCGCCTGGCCACGGCCCGGCACTCCATGGGGGACAGGTCCTGGGCCTCGTCCACGATGACGTGCCCGTAGCCGCGCGGGCGCTCGATGAGGGCGGCGATCTCGTCGAGCAGCACCAGGTCGGCGGCCGACCACTTCGCGCTCTTGGCGCTGCGGGGCGGCCTGGCCCAGGTGAGGGCGGCACGCTCGGCATCGGTCAGCACGCCCTGCGCCGGGTCCCGCCCGCCCTCGCCGCGCGCCGGGTCGCGCCCGTCCTGCGCCCCGCCTGATGGCCCGCCCGAGGGCCCGTTCGACGGTCCGGCCGAGGGCCCATTTGATGGCCCGCGCAGGACCTCGTACAGGACCTCCTCCGGTTTGACGGCCGGCCAGACGGTGTCCAGCCATGCGGTGACACCGCGGCCGATCTTGCGGAGCCAGGCCGCGTTCGCCGGGTGACCGCGGGCCTCGGCGTGGCGGCGGATCGTCTCGACCACGCGGGCCCGGACCCGTTCGCGGCCCGTGCCGTACGGGAGGGACGTGCGCCGGGTGTCGTCCACGATGCGGCGCAGCTCGTCCTCGTACACCCGCCACCGGTAGGACCCGTCCGGCACCTCGACCGGCTCGACCGGCTTGCGGATCCGCCCGTACAGCGCCTTCCGCAGCACCTCGGCCATGCGCACGTCGTGCTTGACGACGGCCGTGGCCTCGTCGTCCGCCCCCGTGACGGGGACGCGGCCCAGCAGCCGTTCCAGCGTCGTCTGCTCGACGTCCATCTCCCCGAGCGTGGGGAGCACGGCCGAGATGTAGCCGAGGAAGGCGCGGTTGGGGCCCAGCACCAGCACGCCGCCGCGTTCCAGGCGCCGGCGGTGGGCGTACAGCAGGTAGGCGGCCCGGTGCAGGCCGACGGCGGTCTTGCCGGTGCCGGGCGCGCCCTGGACGCAGATCGAGGTGTCCAGCTCGGCGCGTACGAGGTCGTCCTGCTCCGGCTGGATGGTGGCGACGATGTCGCGCATGGGGCCGACGCGGGGGCGTTCGATCTCGGCGGCCAGGATCTTGCTCCCGCCCTCCTCGCCCCGCGCGAGCCGCTCGTCCTCGAACCCGGTCAGCGTGGTGCCCTGCCAGCCGAACCGGCGCCGCACGTCGACGCCCTGGGGGTCGCGCGCGCTGGCCCGGTAGAAGGCCCGCGCGACGGGCGCGCGCCAGTCGATCACCACGGGCGGGCCCCCGTGCTCGCCGGTGATGTGCCGCCTGCCGATGTGGTACGCGCGCCCGTGGTGCTCGGCCGAACCCGGGCCGAAGTCGAGCCGGCCGAAGAACGGCGGCCCGTCCGGCTCCTCGCTCAGCTCCTTGGCCAGGCTCTTGAGGTGCCGGCCCAGCCGTTCGGCGCTGTAGCGGTCGCCGGCCACGGACTCACCGACGATCACGTTGTACCGCGCGCCCTCCAGCATCCTGCGCAGGCCGGCCCGGCAACGTTCGACGTATTCCCTCTCGTCCTCGAGCGTTCCCATCACACCTCCTAAAGCGTTAACTCGGTTAAGAGATTAACCAGGTTAACACTTTGATAGGGTGTGCTCATGACGGGACTGCGGGAGCTGCAGCGGCAGCGCGTGCACGAGGCCATCTCGACGGCGGCCATCACGCTCTTCCTGGCGCGCGGCTTCGACGAGGTGCCGGTGACGGAGGTCGCGGCGGCGGCGGGGGTGTCGAAGCCGACGCTGTTCAAGTACTTCCCGACCAAGGAGGACCTCGTGCTGCACCGGATCGCCGACCACCTGGGCGAGCCGGCCCGGGTGGTGCGCGGCCGGGGCCCGGGGGAGCGGCCGCTGCGGGCGCTGCGCCGCCACTTCCTCGACGGGCTGGCGCGGCGCGATCCCGTCACGGGGCTCAACGACCATCCGGAGGTGCTGGCCTACCACCGGATGGTGTTCGCCACCCCCAGCCTGCTGGCCCGGGTCCACCAGTACATGTCGCTGGACGAGGAGGCCCTGGCCGAGGCGCTCGCGGAGACCGCGGACGACCTGACCGCCCGGCTCGTGGCGGGGCAGGTGCTGGCCGCGCAGCGGGTGCTGGCCCGGCGCAACTGGCAGCTGCTGGCCGATGGGCGGCCGCTGGCCGAGGTGGAGGCGGAGGCGGTACGGGCGGCGGAGCGCGCGTTCGACCTGCTCCCCGACGCCGCCCCCGCGTGACGCTTGCGGTCCGACGCCGCCCCTCGTGGCGCTTGCGGTCCGACGCCGCCCCTCGTGGCGCTCCAGGTCCGACGCCGCCCCCGCGTGACGCCTCAGGGGAGCCAGGTCTCGTGGAGGTGCAGCCAGCGCCAGGTCGGCACGGTCCGGAGCGCGGCGGTGGCCCGGCGTCCGGTGCCGCCGGGGCCCGTGTGGTGCCATTCCTCGTAGGTCACGACCAGCAGGTCACCCGAGGCGGCCACCACGTGCGCGTCCCTGATGCTGATCGTCAGGCCGGGCGCGTCACCGTAGGCCGCCCCGACCGCGGCCAGCACCTCGTCCAGCCGCAGCACCGCCCCGTCGGGCCCGGCCAGGGTGAAGCCGGGCGCGTGGGCGCCGGCGAAGGCGGCGAACTCCGCGCGGTCGGCGGCGCCGGTCAGCCAGCGCTCGATCAGCCGGTGATGGCGCGCCACCTCCCGATACGCGGCGTCCGCCATGGGGTGTCCGCTCGTGCCCGGCTCGCTCGTGCCCGGCTCGCTCATGCCGGGCCCCAGTGCTGGGCGGCGGTCCAGTCGCGCAGAGGTGTCAGGCGGAGGCCGAGCCGCTCCTCGACGTCGGGCGGCGCGTCGAAGAAGTCGCCGGCGTCGCGGATCCACCGGTACGTGGCGGCCACCTCCGCGGCCGTCCCCGGCCCGGCCACCAGCGCCAGGGCGGTGGCGAACTCGGCCACGTCCTGCTCCTCGTACCGGACGCCCGGCCGCACCATGGCCGCCAGCTCCGGGCCCGTCACCGCGTCCGGGCCGCCCAGGTCCAGCGTGGCGCCCTCCAGCCCGTCCCGGACGAGCACCGCCGCCGTCGCGGCGCCCAGATCGGCGTGCGAGAGCCAGGGCACCGCCACGCCCGCCGGCAGCGGGTAGCGCAGCACCCCGGGCCCGGCCACCCAGGGGGCCAGCAGGTTGTCGGCGTAGAGCGGCGGGCGCAGCACCACCGTGGGCACGCCGCTGTCGAGCAGTGCGGCCGCCGCCCGCCGGCGCGTCTCGAACGCCGCCACCCCCGTCGCCACCGCGGGCAGCCGGTTCCCCGTGTTGAACGCCAGCCGCCGCACCCCCGCCGCCCGTGCCCCGTCGATCAGGTGGCGGACGTACGCCGAGACCGTGGGCGCGTCGTACACCATGGGCAGCACCACCGAGGCGTGCGTCACCCCGTCGAACGCCTCCTTGACCTGCTGCGCGTCCCCCAGGTGGCCCAGGAAGGGCCGTACCCCGTCGGGGACCTTCCCGTTGCGGGAGAAGCCGCGGACCTCGTGCCCCTGCGCGGCCAGCTGGCGGGCGACGGCGCCGCCCTGGGCGCCCGAGGCGCCGATCACCAGGAATCTCATGGGAGCCAGTCTGCTGAGAGCCTGGCAATACGCTCTATAAAGAGAAATCCCCGAGTATTTAAGGATCGTCCATGGACGGTGACCTGCTGAGCGAGTTGCTGGCCCCGTTGCGGCTGCGCGGTGTGTTTCACAGCCGCTGGACGGCCCGGGCGCCGTGGGGTGTGGCGGGGGAGCGGGAGAGCTGTGCCCTGCTGCACTACGTGCGGGAGGGGTGTTGCGTGGTCGAGCTGCCGGGTGCGGATCCGGTGCGGCTGGGGGCGGGGGAGCTCGCCGTGTTCCCGCACGGGGCGGCCCATCGGCTGGCCGACGCGCCGGGGCGGGCGGTGGTGCCGCTGGAGAGCGTGCTGCCGGGGCGGGAGCCGGGCTCGGCGCGTACGGTGTCGATCGACGGGCCGGGGCCGCTGACCACCATGCTCTGCGGCGGGCTGCACTACTCCGCGGCCGCCGCGGCGCCCCTGTACCGGGCGCTGCCGCAGGTGCTCGTGCTCGACCGTACGGCGGTGGCGAGCGAACCACTGCTCGGCGACCTGCTCGGACGGCTGGCCGGCGGCGACGCCGGTGCGGCCGGAGAGCGGGGCGCCGGTGCGGCGGGAGAGTGGGGCGCCGGTGGGCCCGGGGTGGAGATCGTGGCGTTGCGGGCGTTCGAGCTGGCCTTCGTGCTGGCCCTGCGCGCGGCCCTGGCGAACCTGGCCCGCGACGAGCCGGTCCTGCGTGCCCTGCGGGATCCGGCCGTCGGGGCGGCGCTGCTGGCCGTACAGACCAGGTTCGCCGAGCCCTGGACGGTGGAGAGGCTGGCGGCCGAGGCGGGGATGTCGCGGTCGGCGTTCGCGGCGGCCTTCCGCGAGCTCGTCGGCGAGCCGCCGATGCGGCACCTGACCGCGCGCCGGATGCAGGAGGCCGCCCGGCTCCTGGCCGAGACCTCGCTCCCGCACAGCGCCATCGCGCTGCGCGTCGGTTACCAGTCGACCGTCGGGTTTCACCTCGCATTCAGACAATGGCACGGTTTCACGCCTGGCGAATATCGCCGAGGCGCCGAAGTTTAAGCAGGTGGGAGGGGGTGTACTTGATATCCTGACACCTCTTCACCAATTGCAAAAGTATGCAATTGGGGACAATGCGGGGTTGGCTTTACGTAGAGGGAGTGATGGTGACAGGACCTTTCACGGCCGCATGCAATCACAGAAACGAACTGAACGGTGACACAACGTGAACACCGTGATCCATGCGGTCTGGAGCCGCGTACGCTCAGTACTGCCCGAACGCGCCGCCTGGGCGGCGATGCGCCACCGCCCCCGCAACGACCTGCTGGCCGGGCTCACCGTGGCGATCGTCGCGCTGCCGCTGGCGCTGGGGTTCGGCATATCCTCCGGCCTCGGGGCCGCCTCCGGCCTGGCCACGGCCGTGGTCGCCGGATCGCTCGCCGCGCTGTTCGGCGGCTCGGCGCTGCAGGTGTCGGGCACCAGCGGCGCGATGACCGTCGTGCTCATGCCCATCATGAGCACCCACGGCGCCGCCGGCGTGCTGATGGTCGGCCTGCTGGCCGGGCTGCTGCTCATGGCGCTCGCCCTGGCCCGCGCCGGCCGCTACATGGCGCTCGTCCCCGCGCCCGTGGTCGCCGGGTTCACCGTCGGCATCGCGTTCGTGATCGGCCTGCAGCAGATACCCCATGCCCTCGGCGTGCCGCCCCACGACAGTGACAAGGTCGCCGTGGTGGCCTGGCACGCCGTCATGGACTTCCTCGCCAGACCACACTGGTGGGCCATGTCCGTCACCCTCATCGTGGCCGCCGCGCTGCTGGTGGGCGCCAGCCTCCGGCCGACCGTGCCGTTCTCGCTGGTCGCCGTGGTCGTCGTCACTCTCGTCGCCGAGCTGGCCGAGCTGCCGCTGGCCAGGATCGGCCACCTGCCCGCCGGGCTGCCGGCGCCGTCGCTGGACTTCCTGGATCCCCGGATGTTGCCGGCCCTGGTCGCCCCGGCCATCGCGGTGGCCGCGCTGGCGGCGCTGGAGTCGCTGCTGTCGGCCGCCGTGGCGGACAACATGGCCGACAACACGCAAGGGGGCGATCGGGTCGTCCGCCACCGGCATGATCCCGACAGGGAGCTGTTCGGTCAGGGCATCGCCAACCTCGTCACGCCGCTGTTCGGCGGCATGCCCGGCACCGGCGCCATCGTACGCACCGCCGTCAACGTCCGCTCCGGGGCCGGCTCCCGGCTGGCGGCGCTGTCCCACGCGGTCATCCTGGGCGGGATCGTCTACCTCCTGGCGGGGCTCGTCGCCAAGATCCCGCTCGCCGCGCTGGCCGGGGTGCTGCTGGCCACGTCGGTGCGCATGGTCGAGAAGGACGCGGTGCGGGCCATGTTCCGCTCCACCAGGAGCGACGGCGCGGTGCTCGTGCTCACCGCCGTGGGCACGCTGACGCTCGACACCGTGCTGGCCGTCATCCTCGGGCTGGTGGTGGCGGGAGCGCTGGCGCTGCGGGCGATCGCGCGGAACGTACGCTTCGACCAGGAGCCGCTCCGCCACGACCTGCAGCCGCAGCACACGGTGGAGGAGCACGCGCTGCTCGCCGAGCACATCGTCACCTACCGGCTGGACGGGCCGCTGTTCTTCGCCGCCGCCCATCGGTTCCTGCTGGAGATGTCGGAGGTGACCGACGTGTCGGTGGTGGTGCTGCGGATGAGCCGGGTCACCACCATCGACGCCAGCGGGGCGCTGGTGCTGGGCGACGCCGTCGAACGGCTCGAGAGGCGCGGGATCATGGTGTACGTCTCGGGCATCCCCGACGGGCACCACCAGCCGCTGGAGGCCCTCGGGGTGATCGCCCGGCTGGACCGGGAAGGGCGCGTGTTCGCCACGACGGACGGGGCCATCGCGGCGGCCCGCGAACGCCTCCACAGCACCGGCATCGTGCCCCGCCTGGCCGGCTGACCCCCTCGCCCACCGCCCGGGCACGGCACGTTCCCTGCCCGGGGCCTGTGGGCTCCGCGGCACGGGGTCGCGCGGTTCCCCGGCTCCGCGCCTCCTCGACGGCGTCGTTCCGGTCCCGCGCATCCTGCTTATGGGGGAGCCGCAGCTGTGCGGCTCCCCGGCTCCGCCGCTCGCGCCGGCTCCGCCTCAGCCTCAGTCTCGCCGCCTCTGCCTCGCCGCCTCAGCCTCTGCGCGGCCGCCGGTCGTCTTCCGTCGGTGCGCTGTTCGCGCCCCAGAAGCCGCGCGCGACGGGGGAGGCGCAAGCGCGAGCGGGGGGCCGATGAGTAGTGGGCCGGCCGCGCTCGGCAAGGGTGGGATGCCAGCCAGGCGGAGGGGGAGCGGGGCGCTACGGCTCGGTGGGGCCGGGTCAGGCGAGGGGGCGGGCGGTGGGGAGGCGGAGGCGGTCGACGGCCTCGCGACGGGTGCGCTCCGGCCGGCGGTCGTACCGGGCCGTGGTGGCCGGGGACGAGTGCCCCACCAGGGCCTGCGCCGTCGCCAGGTCCACGCCCGCAGCCGCCCCGCCTTGCTGATCGGGCTGAACAGCGCTCCCGGAGCGGTCCCGCGTACCGCCAGCCAGCGCTCCACCAGCCCGATCGCGTCGGTGGTGAGGTAGACCATGCGCTCCTTGTCCCGCTTGCCGCGCACCCGCAGCGAGAGCGCCCCCGGGTCGTAGTCGGCCAGCGCCAGCCCGCCGAGCTCGGCGCGGCGGCAGCCGGTCGAGTAGAGGACGGCGATCAGCGCCGCGTCGCGCACCCCGGCGGGCGAGTCGTCGCACGCCGACAGGGCCGCCCCGACCACCTCGGGCGGGACGTGGTGCCCGGTGGGCAGGCGGCTCTGGCGTACCGGGGCCAGGTCGGAGGCGCGGGCGAGGTCCTCCGCGCTCGTCTGGCCGAGCCGCCACGCCTCCTTGAGCACCCGGCGCAGCGCGACCAGGTGCTTGTTGACGTACGCGGCCGACCAGCCCTGGTCGGTGAGCATCGTCCGGATGCGTACGGTGTGCTCGTAACGCAGCAGGTGCCACGGCTGGCCCGCGCCCGTCGCGCTCTCGTCGCCGGTGAGCAGGCGCGCCAGCCGGTCGAGGCAGCCGCGCATGGTGCGGCGCGACTCGGGGCTGGTCAGGGAGTCGAGATAGACGTGGTACGGGTGGCGTGCCGGCTCGACCGGCAGCGCCCCCGGCTCGGTCACCGCAGGCAGGCTCACCTGGACGATCTTAGAACGGTCCGGCCGGCGCGGCCATGCGACAGCCCACTGCCCGGCCGCAACCTCAGAACGGCCCGGTGAGCTCGCCCAGCTTGTCGGTCAGCCCGAGGTTCGCGGAGTAGTCGACCGGCACCGCGATCACCGACACCACGTCGTCGGCCAGCGCCTGGCGCAGCGTCGGCAGCAGCTCGTCCGCGCTGTTGACCCGGTAGCCGCGCGCCCCGAAGCTCTCGGCGTACTTCACGAAGTCGGGATTGCCGAACGCCACGTTGGAGTCGCGCCCCAGCTCCAGGTCCATCTTCCACTCGATCAGCCCGTACGCGCCGTCCACCCACACCAGCACCACGAACGGGATCCGCTCCCGCACGGCGGTCTCCAGCTCCTGCGAGTTCATCAGGAACGCCCCGTCGCCCGTCGCCGCCACCACGCGTCGCCGCGGGAAGGCCAGCTTGGCGGCCAGCGCGCCCGGCACCGAGAACCCCATGGACGACAGCCCGTTGGAGACCAGCATCGTGTTCGGCTCGTACGTCGGGTACATGCGGGCCATCCACATCTTCACCGCCCCCGTGTCGGCCAGCACGATGTCCTCGCGCCCCATGGCCTCGCGCAGATCGGCCACCACGCGGCGCGGCGACAGAGGGAACCCGTTCTCGGACCGCCCCTGCTCCAGCTCCTCCCGTATCATGCGGCGGATCTTCTCGCCGGTGCCGTTGATCTCGAACCGCCGGTGCACGGCGTCGCCGAGCGCGTGCAACGACCGCGAGATGTCCCCCTGCACGCCGACCGCCACCGGGTAGTGGTCGTCCACCTCGGCCGGGAACTGGTGAATATGGATGATCTTCTTGTCCCGCGTCGGGTTGATCTTGACCGGGTCGAACTCCTGCAGCTCGTACCCGACGCTGATCAGCACATCGGCCTCGTCGAAGCCGAAGTTCACGTAGTCGTGCCGCATGAACCCCACCGCGCCCAGCGCGTGCCGGTGGTCGTCGGGGAAGACGCCCTTGCCGTTGTACGTGGTCGCCACCGGCAGCCCGAGCCGCTCGGAGAAGCGCACCAGCGCCTGCGAGGCTCGCGCGCGGGTGGCTCCGTGCCCGGCCAGCACGATCGGCCTGCGCGCGGTGGCCAGCACGTCGGCCGCGCGGGCGATCTGCGCGGGGGAGGGGTCCTGGGGGCGTACGACGTTGACGGGGAGCGGGCGCAGACCCGCGGGGAGCGGCGCGGACTCGACGTCCTCGGGGATGGCCAGGTAGACGGCGCCCGGCCGCTCGGTCTGGGCGGTCTTGAACGCCTTGCGGATCATCTCGGGCAGCGCCTGGGGCGCGGGCGCGAGCTCGGACCACTTGGTGATCGGCCTGAACAGCGACACCAGGTCCACCACCTGGTGCGACTCCTTGTAGATGCGGTCGAGCCCGACCTGCGCCGTGATCGCGACCACCGGGGTGCTGTTGGTGGTGGCGTCGGCCACGCCGAGCTGCAGGTTGATCGCACCGGGGCCCAGCGTGGCCGATGCCACCCCCGCCTTGCCGGTGAGCCTGCCGTAGATCTCGGCCATGAAGGACGCGCCCTGCTCGTGGCGTACGAGGACGTAGCGGATGGAGGAGTCCTTGAGCGCGTCGACGAAGTGGATGTTCTCCTCGCCCGGGATGCCGAAGACGTACTCGACGCCCTCGGCTTCCAGGGCCTGCACGATGAGCCGGGCCGCGGTGGCCTGCGCTGACATGCGAAACGCCTTCTTCCATGAATGACTGCTTTCCTGACCAGCACGGGAAGCCCGCCGTTCATTCCATGACGGGCTTCACCTGGGGTCGTTGGCCGAGGTTGGTTCCCATGGGCCGCCGATGGCCCTGCGACGGCCCGGGCGCCGTCCGTTCTGTCGCTGGAGCGCGCCTCACCCGGACGGCTCGAGGTTGGGAATCATGGTTGTGGCTGTGATGCCTGATAGGCGCGGACGCGGCAGGCGGTGGAGCAGTGTCGGGGGCGCCGGCCGGTGGTGGGCTGGCGGAAGAGGCGGCCGCATTCTGTTGCCTCGCATGGTGTTTCGTTCCTGCGATCAGGGCCCGGATCTCGCAGATCACGGTGAGCGACCTCAGCCTGCGCGTCCCCAGGCCGCCGGGCAACGACGAGATCATTCGTGCTGTGGCTGCCGCTCGTCAGCGGAGGTCCCGCAACGGCACATCAGAGGCAGACACCTGACGCGCACCAAGAGCCGCTCTCAACCAGAGAGGCCCATTAGCCGGACGGCGCGTACAGCGGGAAGAGTTGCTCGGCGGCCGTGCCCATCGAGGCCACCTGGCCGTCGTCCAGCCGGGCGGGGCGGCGCAGGCGGTGGTGCCCGACGTCGTGCCGCTCGCCTCGCCCGGCACGGTAGCGGTGCCCCTCCGCGAGCGGGGCCTGACGTGGCCGCTCTCGATCCGTCAGCCCCCCGGGCCGTAACATCCGGGAGCCGGGCCCTGCGGACGCTGCTCGACCTGATCGGGAAACCGGTCCTTACCAAAGCAGAACGACCGCGCAAGCGGCCGTCCGTAGGAATAGAACCGGCCCATGGAGTGTCTCTATCTCCGCGTCCAGGAGCGTTTCACCTGGTTCCCCAGCTTCGTGCCGAAAGGCCGGGAATGGAGAGCTGTGCCCCGGCAGATCCAGTACCACAAGAACCCGGAAGCCGTTTCGCGGCTCGACCCGGAGCAGTACCGCGTGACCCAGCAGGACGGCACCGAGCGCCCGTTCGCCAACGCCTACTGGGACAACCACGAGCCCGGCATCTACGTCGACGTCGTGTCCGGCGAGCCGCTGTTCGCGTCGGTCGACAAGTACGACAGCCACTCAGGCTGGCCGAGCTTCACCAAGCCGATCGCCAAGGCGAACGTCGTCGAACGCAAGGACTTCAGTCACGGGATGATCCGGGCGGAGGTCCGCTCGCTGCACGGGGACAGCCACCTCGGTCACGTCTTCGACGACGGTCCTCCCGACAGGGGTGGACTGCGCTACTGCATCAACTCCGCGTCGTTGCTGTTCATCCACCTCGACGACCTGGAGCAGGAGGGGTACGGCGAATACCGGACCCTGTTCACGAGTGACATCGACGACAAGTGACGACAAGTAAGGAGATGACGTGACCACCGAAAGGGCGATCCTCGCCGGCGGCTGTTTCTGGGGCATGGAGGAGTTGTTCCGCCACCAGCCCGGCGTCGTGTCCACGCGCGTCGGCTACAGCGGCGGTGACGTCCCGAACGCCACCTACCGCAACCACGGCACCCACGCGGAGTCCATCGAGGTCGTCTACGACCCCGACAAGACCGACTTCCGCGCGCTGCTCGAGTTCTTCTTCCAGGTGCACGACCCCTCGACGAAGAACCGCCAGGGCAACGACATCGGTACCAGCTACCGCTCGGCGATCTTCTACACCAGCGACGAGCAGAAGCGGGTTGCCGAGGACACCATCGCCGACGTCGACGCCTCGGGACTGTGGCCCGGCAAGGTCGTCACCGAGGTAACCCCGGCGGGCGACTTCTGGGAGGCCGAGCCCGAGCACCAGGACTACCTGCAGAAGTACCCCAACGGCTACACCTGCCATTTCCCCCGTCCCGGGTGGAAGCTCCCGAAGCGGGAAACGGCCTGACATATCCGGCGCGCGGACCCCGAGTCCGCGCGCCGGCGCGTATCCGGGAAAACGTAGGCGAGCAGAGCCCCGTGCGCGACTACCCCGAGGCGATCGCCGGGATCGGCCACGTCGAGCCCGTCCCGCGACGGGTCCGCGCCGTGGCCGGCGTGGCTACGGCGCTCGACACGACCCGCGCGATGCACATGGCGGAATGGCTGTACTACACGTCACCGCTTTCCAGCTCGACGAGGACGAAGCGATGGGATGAGCGCGGCGATGGCGTCCAGGATGCGGTCGAGCCCACGCCGGAACCGCTCCTCGGGGTCGAGGTGGGCAGTGCGGGCGTCGAGAACTGACCGGCTGAACAGGGGGAAGGCGCCGGATTCGACGACCTGGCGGACGTACGGTCCGATGTAGTCCCGCTTCCAGCGCTCGGGGTCCAGTCCGGTGCGGCGCGCCTCCTCCAGCCAGCCGATCTCGCGGCGGATCGCGCTGTGGATGTGGTCGTTGAGCATGTCGACGAAGCCGGTGATGTCGTCGATGTCGAGGCCGAGCCCGTCGAACGCGCCGAGCGCGAACTCGTGCACGCGCAGCAGGTTGGGGCCCAACGTCGGTCGGCTGGTGAGCAGCGTGATCAGCCAGGGATGGCGTAGGCCCGTGGCGCGGATCCGCCGGGCCAGCAGTGTCAGATCGCCTCGCCAGTCACCGGACGGGCCACCGGGGAACTCGACCTCGGCCATCGCCAGGTCGATCATGAGGTCGAACAGGTCGTCACGCCGGGGCACGTAGCGGTAGAGCGACATGGCGCCGGTGCCCAGCTCGCCCGCGATCCGCCGCATGGTCGCGGCCTCCACCCCTTCGGCGTCGGCGATCTGGACGGCCATTCGGGTGATCTGCTCGCGGCTGTAGCCGGGGCGCCGTCCCGGGCCGGTGCGCTCCTGCCGCTCCGGCTGCATCCAGATGCTGATCGGGTCCGCGTCGGCCATCCGTTCCTCCCCGTATTTGCGTACAGAGTACCTGAATGACTATGGTCCATTTCACGTACGAGGTACGCGAAATAGAGGAAGTGTGGATCGCTCTCTTCGCATGGAGGTGACCGGCGTCATGCTCGGCATGATCACAGCCCCCTCGACACCGTCAGCTTCCACGGCGCCTGGGAGTGCTTCGACGGCGACGGACAGCCGAAGAACCCGGTCTGCGCGGTCGCGGCCGCCAAGACCCTGCTGGACCAAGTGAGCTGGTGGGCGCGCATCCTGCGCGACGCCAAGACCATCACGCCCCACACCGCAAAAGGCAGAAAGGCCTGATCATGACGACATTGACCGGCAAGACGGCGCTGGTGACCGGCGCGAGCCGGGGCATCGGCCGCGCGATCGCCACCCGGCTGGCCCGCGAAGGCGCCCGGGTCGCCGTGCACTACGGCCGCAACCACGCCGCCGCCAAGGACACCGTCGCCGCCATCGAAGCGTCCGGCGGGCGGGCCTTCGCCGTCCAATCCGAGCTGGGCGCGCCCGGCGACGCCGAAGCCCTGTGGACCGCCTTCGACGCGCACGCTGACGGGCTGGACCTCCTGGTCAACAACGCGGGCATCCTCGGCGGCCAGAGCGAGATCGACGGTGTCACCCGGGAGGGCCTCGAGCGCCTGTTCGCGGTCAACACCACGGCCCCGTTCTTCATCACCCAGCAAGCCCTGCCACGGCTGCGCGACGGCGGGCGGATCATCACCGTGGGCACCATGCTGAGCCGCGGGGCGGCCATACCCAGGGCGATCGACTACGCCATGTCCAAGGCCGCACTCGACGTCATGACGGTCGCCCTGGCCAAGCAGCTCGGGCCGCGCGGCATCACGGTCAACCTCGTGGCCCCCGGCGTCATCGACACCGACATGCACCAAGGACGCCTGGTCGGCGAGGCCCTGGCCTGGCTGTCGTCGCAAACGCCCCTCGGCCGGCTGGGCACACCTGAGGACGTGGCCGACACCATTGCCTTCCTGGCCTCCGACGACAGCCGCTACATCACCGGACACCGACTCGACGTCTCAGGCGGGACGACCATGTAGACCCCACGCCGCGCGTGCTGGTGCTGGACGAGCCGTTCGAAGCCATCGACCCGGTGATCAGGCTGCTCTGTGGTGCTCGTTGATCGGTCCTGTAACGGTGCTTCGGCGGTGGATCCGGGAGGTCATGTCGATCATCTGGCTGGGGTGTGCAAGGGAGGGCGGAGGGAACGGCTCTGATGTGGGCGATGATGGTGGAAATGGTGCTCGTACTCGGTCAGGACCCTTGCGCAGGTACCGCTCGCCATGGATGTGCAGGTGGTCGAGGCACTCACGGCGTAGTGTTCCTGCGGAGTAGCGGCCGAGCGCGTCGCGGTGCCACACGTCCACCGCGGCGTTCTCGACGGGTGAGGCGCTGTCGTGGTCGAGGACGGTGCTGCGGAGCCGCATCGGGAGGCCGGGGCGGCCCCTCGGCTATGTCCCGGCGGAGCGCGTCGGCAGCTACGCGAATTCCGGGTCAGAGCGGCTCTCGGCAGCGTCATGGTGCGCATATCGGCAGCGCCGGAGTGTCGCGGGTGCGGATGCCGGACAGCCAGGCGTGGCCGCCGGGCACGTCGTCGAGGCGGACTCGGTACCAGCGGGTGCCTTTGGTGCCGATCTCATCGAAGACCTCGTCGCCGTCGTGAAGGACGCAGTCGGCGCTCAATACGTCATTGTGCCAGACACGGTGGTTCACCACGTTGCGGGCGTCGTAGTTGAGCCGTGGGTTGATCGCCAGTCCGAGGCTGCAGCCCGGGGCTCTGTCGCTGCGTTTCCGGCAGCGCTCCTCGATGTTGAAGACCCGCACGGGGCTGGTGACCCCGGCGTTTGCCGGCGGGTCGCTCCCGGCCTTCGAGCTGTCCGGCCGGTGGGCGCTCAGTACGGCGATCACGCTTGCGGTGATCGTCGTCAGACAGACGATCGTCACGATCGTGATCCCGCGACGGTGAGACCGCCGCGCTGGTTCGGGTGCGCCCCAGGAAGCCGTGGGTGACGTCGTGCTCTGGTCATCGCCGGGAACGGCCGCCGGCGGTTCGCCGGACGTCACTGATGATCGTGTGGCATCGGCGAGCGCCCACTGTCGATGCAGCTCCCGGAGTTCGTCGTTTCTCGCGCCACAGGCCTTGGCGATTGTGTGAACTACGCCGTAGTCAGCGGGAATCTTGGTTCCGGAGCAGTAGCGGTGAAGGCTTGAACTGCTGATTCCGGTTCGCCTGGCCAGCTCTTCGAAGCTGATCCCGGCGCGATCTTTAAGCGCCCGGATCAGGGCGGCGAACCGGTCGGTTTCCTGCGATTGCACAATGTGACCCCAAACGACTCCACGGCCTGAGTGTCGACCCCGTTTCCCAGCATCCCACCCGCGTCCCAGCAGGTCGGAATAACCGCAGGTTACAGCTGCGAACCCATCCCACCATCCCATCTTGCCCCGATTTCTTGCAAGCCCCCCTCGCAGCTTGCGAACGTTCCTATTGCGGAGGAAACGGCGATGATCCGATAAACCGGAAGATCCGTAAACGGATGCCGACGACCGGGACAGCTCCTCTGCTGCCCGGTTCGACATTCCGAAACTCCGCAGAAAGCAAACGGCGACATCTTCGGGGAAGGAAAAGAAATGCGACCACTTCACACATTCGCGGGCTTGGCCGCCGCAGCGATCAGCGTCGTGACGCTCGTGGGCCCGGCGACCGCCCAGGCCGCACCAGGGACCGGCAAGGCCGCCGCCAACCTCTGTGGCGGGGGCGTGTTCCTCGACGGCATCAGGGCCCTCGAGGTCAGCGAAAACGGCCGTGACGAAGTGAGGATCGTGAATGGCAGAGGCAAGAAGATCTGGCCGGTGACCGCGCCCTATGTGTCGATCGCCCGGGACCAGCGGGTCGAGGTGGACAAGTGCGTCAAGGTCGGCAGCCTGCAACGGCTCATCGAGGTCGATGACCTCGATTCAAACGACAACCTCGGCAGCATCCGCATCCGCGGGCACGTGACCCGCAACTACGAATTCCGCAGCGGCGAGTCCAGGTACCGGATCGGCGTCATCCGCTGAGCCCACCACCTGCACCAGAGCCGCGAAACACCCTGGTCATGCTCTCCGGAGGTCCCCATCTGGGGACCTCCGGAGAGCGGGTCGCACAGTCGAGCAACGTGAACGAGCCCATGGCCAGTCCCTGGTGGATGCCCGCGTCGAAGGGTATGACCTGGATGGTCAGCAGGTCAGGGACCAGCGAGGGGTTGTAGGACCTGATCGCAGACGCTCCGGCTTCGTACCCGATCAATTTTGGATAGGCGTCAGGCACAACGTTCTTGTAGTCATCCCACAAGCGCGGGTTCTGGACTGCCTGGCTCAGCCCGATGATTACGCCTTCGATTCTGATGGCCTTCGACACCGACCATTCGAGCTGAGCGGCCACGGCCTCTTGTGTCACCTGGGCGACAATTCGTGCCCTGATGAGGTTGCGCAGGAACATCGCTCGGCACAGCGTGGGGCCCAGGTCCATAGGCGCTCGCATCGCGCGACTCCGAAGCCTTGGCCGTCACCCCGAGCGGCAAGATGGAAAATAGCAGCCAAGGGGAGTGCTACCTGGCAAGATCCGAAAATTTTTGATCGACCCAGTCTGGCTGAGGTTTTTCGGGGATGTTCCGCTCGCTAGAGGTGAGATAGGCAACAATGCCCGCGAAGATCCCCGCGGCGACGACGAAGGCGGAGCGGGCGGGATAACCCCTCGACGTAATTGGCCACAGTGGCTTTGTATGAACCCACCGGGCCCAGCCGGTCGATGCGCCCCTGCCGGACGTCATGCGCACGCGGGAAAGGATCACTTCCGGGCCGGCCATGATCTCTTCGTCGCACGGGGCCGGCAGTGTCCCTGAAAAGGGATGAGCGTCGGTGTTGCCGGATGGGAAGTGAGCTTTGATGCTCACTTCCCATCGGTGGGCATGTTTCCGATCAGCCGGCAGTGTTCGGCCGAACGGCTGTGGGCAGAGCCGTCACCGGGGCCAGGGGCTGGCTTTGCGGACGTTGATGCCGCATGCGCAGCCACCGCCACGCGGTGATCCATGCCTGCAGATCTTCGTGTGAGCCTGTACAGGCCCAGACGAAGGCTCGGACCAGTTTCTCCGGGGGCAGGTGCGTGGACTTCAGTGCCTCGCACAGCGTGCTGGCGCCGAAGGCGTTGCGGGCGCGTTTGACGAGTTCCCGGTAGCTGGGCTCGCCCGCCCAGATCCGGTAGAGCCTCATCAGCTCCACGAACTCGGCCGCGGTCTGTGCGGTCAGCGGATCCGGCTTCAGAAGGTAGCCATCGGCGTCGTCGGGTGGTTGGAAGGGCAGTTCGGGCGGGAGCTCCTGTCGTCGGGTGGCCCGCGGGTGGTGAAACTCGTCTTCCTGCCGCTGCTCGCGGTGCCGGACAGCCTGGGCCGTTTCGCGACGGGCTTGCGTCGGCTTCGCCACGACCCTTATGCCTTTCCCGGCCGGGGGGTGAGGTGCCGGTGTGCCTGGACGGCCACCGCCACGGCGCCTGCGATCAGGGTGAGCACAGCTTCTGGTTCATAACCGAGACGGAGCAGGGTCACCGTGACGACGATGACGATGATCAGCGTGCCGGTGCCGGTGCCGGTGCCGGTGCCGGTGCCGGCGCTGGGTGTGGAGATACGAAGGCGAAGCATGGGTGGACCACCTACCTGTGTCGATCTCGACCACGGAACACGCCCGCCGAAATCCGGTTCCGGCCGGCGCCAACCGTGCCGTAACCGCGGGCGTTTGGCACCATGATGGGCCGATATTTCGTGTCCTTCCAGGTCCGTGCAGGGGGCAGCGGGACGCCTTGGCGCTCGCCGTCGTGCGCCGGCGTTCGGTTCGGTTCGCAGGTGTTCGGCTCGTGACGTCCTCGTGCGGGATCGGACGGATCTGGCGCACGGCCTGGAAGCAGTCCTCTGGTTCGGCTTCAATGGGAGGGAAACGAACACAAGGATTGTTGAACAATTCGACCTGGAGTTTCGTCTCGACCACGGAACACCACCTCGGGCCCGCTGCGCCAACAGCGGGCCCGGCCCGTCAACGGGTATCGCACCACGCACGCTGAGCAGGGCGTGTGACTGACCAGCCCAACATCTCACCCCGGCCCCGCTGGCCCCCTGGTCGCACACTGGCGTGCAGGGCCGCGAGGAAGGCCTGTTCCCCGCTGTGATGCACGGTCAGCACAGGCCTGGCCTCGGTAATGGTCAGCAGACGGGCGCACCTGGATGCCAAGCTGCTGGGCGCTGGATGCGGCGTGGAAGCAGATGGACGGCCGCCTCGAGAGAGCCGGTGACGATGCCCTGGTGCGGGTGGTCACCCGGCCGATGGGTACGCCGGTTGTCGTTGAAAAGCTCGGCGCGCTCGGTGAGTCGCCGTCGCTGAAGTGGCTGCGCGCGGCCTCCCCGGCGATGCTGCCGCGCATCCTGCCGCAACAACGTGATCAACGCCGGCCGTTCCGGTGTCCAGCCCCGGCCTGCCCTCCTTGCCGAATGCGCCCGCGAACGCCTCATCAGTGAACACCTCACGCAATTCATCACGCACCCGCACCCGCACCGGCAACGGCACCTGCCGCTTGCCCCGGTAGATGGTCCGGATCGCCACGGCGGCCTCAGGCGCCGGCTCCGGCCACGGCATCGGCTGCCCCCACGGGCATGAGCAAGAGCAGAAACCATCAGATCACGAACCAACCGACACCGTGCGAGTTAACCAGCAGAGTCGTACAGGGTGGAACCGGCCGCCAACGGCTGGGCGACGCTGCGCCTGGCGCCGCCGGATCAGCGTGAACCCGATCCCGCCCGCCAGGGACAGGGCCGAGGCCGACAGCAGGCCGCCCAGGCCGAAGGCGACGTTGCGGGCCGTGGCTTGCATCGCGTACAGCCGGTCCCGGCCGCCGTCCTCGGTGAGCGCCGCCACGTAGCTGCCCGAGGCGGGGTAGAAGGCACGGTCCCCGGCCGAGATGACGGCGGCGATCGCGACGAGCGGGCCGAAGGCGTCCACGAGGGGGAGAGGGCGAAGCCAAGCGCGCGGATCACATACGTGCCGACCAGCACGGTACGCGCGTCGAACCGGTCGATGAGCACCCCGGCCAGTGGGTTCGCCGCCAGGCCGAGTGTGGCCGCCAGGGTCGCCCCGAGCCCGACCGTGGTGGCGGGCAGTCCGGTCACCTGCTGGATGAACAGCAGGGTCAGCGGGACGTACAGGCCGTTGCCGAGGGCGTCGACGAACATGCCGACGAGAAGGGAACGCACGGCCGGTTGCGGGGCGGAGAGGTGGAACGCACGCCGAGCAGTGTGCCTGACCAGCGGATACGCGCGGATCGGCCGTTGGTTCTACGACCCATGGTCTCGCGTGTGACGGTTCGGCCGCCCTGACCGTGGCCGCGATCCGCTGCGTGCCGGCCCCCGCGACGCCGGCGGCCACCCCCTCGGCACATCACCACGCTGATGGAAGCTCACCTGGAGCACGTCCTGCCTTCGCTACTCGGGGTCAGCGGCCACACGCACCATCACCCGGCGAGATCGATACCCATGAGGCCGGCAGGTGTGCGGTCAGCACAACGATGGGGAGCGCGGCGAGGCGCCGTTTCTTACAGCGGTCGTCGGCAACCGCCTCGATGCACTGCGGGAGCCGCAACACTGCGATCACGTCGGTGAGGCCAGTGAGCTCGTCCGTCGCATGACCCAGCTCGCCCCCGAGCAGGCACGCCTCCTTGGAGGCAGGCCGGAGGGCGGGGGGACCTCCAGATTGAATGGCTCATACGGCCTGCGGTTCCTCGTAGGGGATGCGGTTCAGGTGCAGAATCTCGCCCAGCGTCCCCCATTCGTCGCCGCCGAGCTTGGTCAGCGGCCGCAGCCGCTCGGCGTCAGGCCGGCCGTTGACGATGTACTCCTCGTGCACTGCCGCGAGGAACACCCTGCCGAAGACCAGGGTGGAGTTGCCCATGCGCAGAGTGGTGTGCGAACGGCACTCCAGGACAACGGGAGAGGCGGCCACCCGGGGCGGCCGCACATGACGGCTGGGTTCGCGTTCGATTCCCGCGGTACCGAATTCGCTGACGGTACGAGGGAAATCGGTGGCGGTGTCGCGGATCAGATGCAGCAGTGGTTCGGAGGAGAAATTGACGACGAACTCACCGGTGTCCTCGACGTTGCGCAGGGAATCCTTGCGGCCGATCGAGGTGAACTGCACGATCGGCGGATCAGTGCTGGCGATGCTGAAGAAGGAGTGAGGAGCGAGGTTGTCAACCGCTCCATCGGGTGTGACGGTGGACACCCACGCGATCGGACGCGGAACGACGACCGACGTCATGAACTTGAAGAAAGCCGCCCCACCCAGGGCCTCGGGGTCGAAATCGACACGCATACCGTTCAGTATCCATTTCACTCACAGTGTGTAGTGGCCGCCACGCGGAGCCACGGCGGCATCCGGCCCGGCCCGCAGGGACAAGCCGGTCATCAACGTTTCCTCGGCGGGTCGGGCATACCTGGGACCGGATGGGCGTGCCGCGGAGAGCTGTCACAAACGAGGAGACCGTCTTGTCCTTGTTGCGGACAGTCCCTGTTCGGATGGAGGAACGCATGAGCGCTGAGCACGCACACCTGCCCCCAGGCGTTGAGGTGATCACGACCCTGCCGGAGGCGGCGGCCCGGATCCCGGCCGGCGCCGAGGCCAGGACCATCCGGGTCACCCTGCCACCCGGTGACCCTGGCGCGCCGCCGCACCGGCACCCAGGGCCGATCTTCGGCTATGTGACCCAGGGCGAGATCCTCTTCGAGCTGGAAGGGCAGCCGCCCCGCGTGCTCAAGGCCGGTGACGCCCTGTTCGAGCCCGGGGGCGATGTGATCCACCTCCAGGGCGCCAACAACCTCCCGGACGCGCAGTCACAGCTGGTGGTGACCATGTTCGCACCGCCCGGTACCCCGGTTCTCACCTTGGTCAGCGCGGAGGAGCTTGCCGAACGACGGCACCTGCGGGTCACCCGGCCATGATGAGCAGCAGTGTTCCGGATCCCCCAGATCAATAACTCCTGCGCCAGATGCCGGGCGGAGCCGGCTTCGCCCTGCTCCGTCTCCGCATCCTCTTGGCCAGACACGCCCTGCCCAGATGCCGTCAGCTGATCAAGAGCGGCCTGTGTGGCGGACTCGATCGTGTCGTGGGACGGACTGGTGTAAACCTTGCCGTCGATCAGCCACTCATCGCCCGCAGCGAAGCGTGGACGAACGGTCCCGCCTCCCTCGGCGGACGCATGCGGCTGCGGACCGATGCCACCCATCGGCTCATAGCCGCCCTTCGGGCAAATGACCACAGACGTCGGTAACGCACCTGGGGATTCGGCGACTCGCCGTCGAGAAAGATCGGGGCTGCACGAGGCGCACGAACCGGTTGCCGGGCGGACCAGGGCGGCGATGATGAGGTCATGGCGATCAGACGGAATGTCATGTCCTGGGTCGGCGTGCTCGCGTCCGGTGCGGTGCTCCTCGCGCTGAGCGTGTTGTTCGTCGCCACAGGTCTGGACAGCGCCGACAAGCTCGCCAGCGTGATCGGCGCGTTCGTCGGCGTGGCCGGTTTGGGCGGCTCCCTGTACGGACTCGCCCTCGCTCGTCGCTCCCGCGATTCCCCGCCCCCACCAGCCGTCGCCGGGAACGATTTCGTGGCGCCGCGGCCACTGCCCGAGGCCACGCGGCTGCGGGTCCCGTTCGGGATGGCAGCGCTGCCCCGCCCCGCGTCGCGCGTTTTCGTCGGACGCGAGAAGGAGCTCGTCCAGCTGGAGGAGGCGTTCGGCGACACGGCTCGCCTGACCGTGCAGGTCGTGTGCGGACTGGGCGGGGTCGGCAAGAGCGAACTGGCACTCCAATACGTCGACAGCCGGCGAGGCCGTTACCCCCTGATCTGGTGGATCGACTCCGCGGCCCCGGAGACGCTGCTGACCGGCCTGGCCGATCTGGCCCGCGGCATCGCCTCCGGCAGCGCCTCGTCGGCCGCCGGCAGGGTCACCAACGAGGAGGCGGTCAGCTGGGTCATAGCCTGGCTGGCGGCCCACCCGGGGTGGCTGCTGGTGTTCGACAACGCAACCGAGGCCGTCTCGCTGCGGCCCTACCTGGGGAGGCTGCACGGAGGGCACGTCTTGATCACCACCCGGCGGACCGTCGGCTGGAACGACCTGTGCAGCCCGATCATCCTTGAGGTACTGTCCCGGCAGGCGGCCGTTCGCCTGCTTGCCGAGCTCACACGCTCCCCCGACACGGAGGAACTGGACGCTCTGGCCGGCGAGCTGGGGGACCTGCCACTCGCGCTTGCCCAGGCCGGTGCCTACGTCGCGCACACGCCGGGCATCGGAGTACGCCGATATCGCGAGCTGCTGCGTACGTCGCCGAAGCGGATGTACGCCTCGGCCGCGCCCGGGGACGACCCAGAGCGGCTGGTGGCCAAGGTGTGGGCGGTCACCCGGGCCCGCGTCGAGGAGATCAGTCCGCTGGCCATCGACCTGCTGAACCTGCTGGCCTGCTTCGCCGCCGACGACCTGCCCCGCGACGTGCTGATCCGCGCGGTCGGCGCCGAGGAGGTGAACGCGGCAGAAGCGATGGGCGTGCTCTCCTCGTACAGCATGATCGGCCTCGTCGATGACGGCATCTCGGTTCACCGGCTCGTGCAGGCGGTCACGCTGCACGAACTCGATGACCGGCAGCGTTCCACCCTGCGAGCAAGAGCAGCGGAGTCGCTGGTGGAGATTCTGCCCGACCGTCCCGCGGACCCGTCCAACTGGCCCCTCTACGCGCGCCTGCTCCCTCATGTGATGGTCCTGCTGCATGCGGGCTCTCCGGGCCTGAGCAGGACCGTCGACTACCTTGACGCGATCGCCGACTACGCCACGGCAGTGCGGCTGCAGCAGCGCGTCGTCGATGCAGCGTGCGAGCGTGCCGGCGCTGAGCATCGGTCGGCACTGACCGCGCGGGCCAGGCTGGCCAGGTTCACGGGCATGGCGGGTGACGCCGCCGGGGCCCGCGACCAATACACCCGGTTGCGGCCCCTGTTCGAGCGACATTTCGGCCCCACGCACGAGCAGACGCTCACCCTGCGTGTCCGCCTCGCCGAATGGACCGGCGAGGCGGGGGACAGATCCGACGCTCGCGGCGAGTACACGCGGCTTATCCCTCTCCTGGACAAGGTCCTGGGCCAGGAACATCCGCAGACGTTGTACGCGCGCATGGACTTCGCGAACTGGATTGGTCACTTGGGCGACGCCGCCACGGCCTACGAGGTGAGTGCACCTCTGCTGCCCATAGCCGAACGGGTCTGGGGACCGGAACATCCGCACACACTGACCCTGCGCGGTTGCCTGGCCCACTTCACCGGCCATATCGGCGACGCGGCCGGTGCGCGCGACCAGTATGCCGCCCTGTTGTCGCTGCGTCGGCGATACAACGGGCCAGACCACCCCGAGACCCTGGCCACATCCCGCGACCTCGCTACTTGGATCGGTGAGGCGGGTGACCCGCAGCAGGCGCGAGACCGCCTCGGGGAGCTCATCCCGCTCTTCGAGCGCACCTGGGGCAAGGAACATCCCAACGAGACCCTGGTCGCCAGGGGCCTGCACGCCGAGTTCACCGGGTGCGCGGGAGACCCGGTCGCCGCCCGGCGGCTCCTGGCCGAGCTCCTCCCGATCCGCGAGCGCGTCTCCGGGGCCGACCATCCTCTCACCAGGACGACTCGCGCCGCCCTTGCCCGTTGGACGCAAGAGATCCGGTCACCGTGAGCCCACCTGCCGCTCCTGAACCGACAAAGACCGCATTGCCCAGCGGTAGACGGGTGCCTCATCGAGTCACCAGCTCAAGGTGTCGGTACTCAGAGTGCGAGAGCGCGGGCGATGGACCAGGCGCCGGGGAGGTGGTGGGGTGTCGGTAATAGTCAGGCCGTACGGCCCAAACCCTCTGTTCGTCGCCAGGAGATCTCAGGCGGCTTGACAGAGAAGCACCTACCGGGCAAGGCGACCTGTGACCTGCGGCGATATTGCTCGTTGGGGCCATATGGCGCAATTCGTACCGACACCCCTAGTTGCTCTCTCCAGCCCGGTTGTCCGGCGCACCGTCGGAGACGAAGAACGAGGTGAGGTGGTCGGCGCGCACCACTTCGGAGATCGAACCGCAGATCCAGATGCGAGACAGCTCCATCATGGCTCCGATTGTGGACGGGCATCCGCCTGCGGGCACCACCCATGCACCTCCTCGCTGTGCCGGGTGGGCTTGCGCCGTTCCAGCCGGCGTCCCGGATGGTGGTCAGGATCTCTTGGCGCCCGGCCCAGGCGGCGCCGGCGTGGGTGATGTACCGGCCGGTGCTGAGGCGGACGTCGGCCTGGTGGTTGCCGCCGCCGTACCACCAGTCGCCGGTGGTGGGAGTCGTAGGACGGGGTCATGCCGGTCTTCTGCTCGTTGCTGACCGTGTCCCACGGGCGCGCGTAGCCCGGCCTGCTGTGGAGGTGGCCAGGACGATGTACGAGGTGCCCAGCTTGCGGGCCTCCTCGACCCAGTAGGCCGCGGTGTGCCGCGGCGCGGTGAACATGCCCCAGTGCAGGAGCAGGCCCGCGGGGGAGTCGCGTGACCACTGTTGGCGCGGGTGCTCGACCTCCGCGGCGGCGGGCTCGGCGGCGAGGCTCACGGTGAGGACGAGCGCGGCGAGGACTCGCAGAGTACGAAGGCGCATAGGTGCCCCTTCCTCTAGACATCCGATGAATAACCCAATTGACCGTTCTGGTCAAGGGCCCTTGACGCACCAAAGGGCGAAGTGGTCCTATGACTGGCGATAGGAAAGTTTCCTAATCGGAGGTCTCGATGCGATTACTGACCATCGGTGCGGCGACGATCGGATTACTTCTCCCCGCTCTTCCCGCGTCGGCCGACCCCGTGGAATCCGGCCCGTGGACTTCGTACTCGCCGACGTTCACCGTCCAGGAGCGGGGGTGCGGCGACGTCAGCGACCTGACGTTCACGCTGAGCTGCTCCGACGACAGCGGCGACCAGCGGGCCGAGCGGCGCTACGCCACCTACTCCAGCGGCACCCGGCAGTTCGAAGGCTACTTCAAGATCACCAGCCTCGAGGGCAGCCGCATCAGCCTGAAGCAGACGTTCAAGACGACCGGCGCGTACTTCATGCTCGCCGTCGAACGCGGCGGGCGGCTCTACGCCGTGAACGGCGGCAGCACGATCGCCACCGGCGCGACGGTCGGCACCACGGTCCGCGTCAACACCGTGCACGTGGTCGGCAGCACCCACAGGACCTACATCAACGGGTCGCTGAAGCACACGACGTCGAGCCAGAGCGGCGACTTCTACGACAAGTTCGGCGCCTACCGGACCGGCAGCGGCGAAGGTCCCGCCACGGTCCAGTGGAGCGATATCCGGTTCTGGCGTAAGTAGCGACAATGCGGGCTCTGATGATGGTGGTGTTGCTGATGGTGGCCGCCTGTTCGGCACCGACCCAGCACGTGCCGATCCGGCTGTCGGCCGAGCTCGTGTCGCCGACCGACATCACGTTGCGCTGGCAGGGCCGTGATCCGGCCGCCGCCGGCCACGTGATCGAGTTCGCCACCGAGCCCCAGGGCCGGTACACGATCCTGGGTTTCCTCCCGCCGGAGCAGACCACCTACACCCACCCCGATCTCATCCCGCGCACGGCGTTCTACTACCGGTTGCGGCCCTACTACGGCGCGGCCTCGGCGCCGGTCGACGTGACGCTCGGCGGCGGGCCGTACCCGGAACCGGCGGCCGGCTGGTCGCAGCCGCGTACCCTTTCCGGCACACCGGAGGGTACGCGGCCGGCCGGGCGCGCGGGGGCGGCGCCGGCGAGCCTGAGCGCGACAGTGACGCGGGCCGACGGCATCGCCTTCCGGTGGGCCGACACGACCGGCGACGAGGAGGGCTTCCTGCTGGAGAACAGGCCCGCGGGCCGGCCGGACTTCCGCGTGGTCGCCGCCCTCGACCCGGACGTCAACGCCTTCGGCCTGGTCACGCTGCCCGAAGAGGGCCGCGCCGCGTACCGGGTGCGCGCCGTCCGCTACGGCCCGCCGTCGAACGTCGTCCACCGGACGACCGGCGGCGACCCCCTGCCAGACGTTCCCAAGGAAGAAACACCATGAACAAGCCGACCGCGTCTTTGGCGCTCGCCGTCATGCTGGGGCTGAGCGCCTGTTCGAGCGGCGCGCCCAGCCAGTCCTCCGCCGCGCCCCCAGCGGACGGGAAGCAGAAGGTGTCATTCCTGGTCTTCCCGTCGCCGAATCTGCCGGAGTCGTACTGGAAAGCCCAGGTCGAGCTGGTCACGAAGGCCAACCCCGACCTGGAGGTGGAGCTCGTCGCGGCGCCGTCGGAGTCGGAGCGCAACGACTACGCCAAACAGCTCGCCGCCTCCGGGCAGCTGCCCGACGTGCAGATCGGCATGCAGGACCTGATCGCCCTGGAGCCGAGCCTGGCGCCCTGGACGGAGGCGGAGCTCAAGGACTTCCTCTGCCCGACATGCGGTGCGGTCAACGGCAAGGTCGTGCAGCTGCCGACCAACACCCAGACGATCCCGAACGTCTTCTACAACAAGAAGCTCTTCGCCAGGGCCGGGATCACCGAGCCGCCCAAGACCTACGCCGAGCTGCTCGCCGCCGCGGAGAGGCTCAAGGCCGCGGGGATCACGCCATTCGTGACCGGCGGCGTGTTCGTCACCTCCCAGCCCTGGACCGCCATCCTGGCCACCGACCTGTACGCCAAGACGCCCGGCTGGATGACCGAGCGGCGGGCCGGCGAGGTCAAGTTCGCCACCGACCCCGCGATGAAGGCGGCCACCCAGAAGTTCGCCGACCTCGCCGCCAAGGGCTACATCGACAAGCGGCAGATCGGCCAGGACTACCCGAAGACCCAGGAGGCGTTCCTGTCAGGCAAGGGCGCGATGTACCCGATGGGCAGCTGGTTCGCCGCCGCGGCCGACCAGTCGGACATGAAGGACGACATCGGCGTCTTCGCCTGGCCCGGCGACGACGGGAGCCTGCACCTGCCGGCGTTCACCGGCGGCGGCCTGTCCGTCAGCGCGACGGCCGGGAACATGGCGGCGGCCAAGAAGTTCGCCCTGGCCTTCCAGCTCACCAAGGAGAACCTGGACGCCTCGGTCAAGGCCGACGCCCTGTTCCCGGCGATCAAGGGCTACACGCCGCCGTCCGACACCGGGCCGGTCTTCAAGGCCGTGTACGACCTGTGGCAGCAGGCGCTCGGCCAGAACGCGACCGTCCCGGCGTTCAGCTGGGAGGCCGGCGACACGGCCATGCTGCCCGGCATGCAGGGCAAGTTCTGGTCGTCGGCCCAAGACCTCGTCAGTGGCAAGAAGACCGTGGACCAGGTGCTGACCTACCTCGACACGGAATGGGAGAAGAGCGGCTGATGGCCGCCGGCACCACACAACGCAGGCCCGGTCACGCGATGAGCAGGGCGCGTGGGAGCCGCGCCAGGCGCACGCGGCGGCCGGGCCCGCGGCACTTCCTGACCTTCGCCGCGCCGGGCACGCTCGTCTACGTGTGCCTGGTGCTCGTGCCCATCGTGATGAGCGTCGGCTACAGCCTCACCAACCAGGCGCTGCTCCGGCCGAAGACCGAGTTCGTCGGCCTGCGCAACTACCGGCTGCTCTTCCAGGACGACACGTTCCTGCAGTCGCTGAAGGTCACCACGGTCCTCACGCTGATCGTCGTCATCGTGCCGAACGTGCTGGGCGTGGCCATCGCCGTGCTGCTGGACCGGCGCGGCTGGCTCTACAACGCGCTGCGCAGCGTGTTCTTCACCCCGATGGTGATCAGCTCGGTGGTCATCAGCGTCATCTGGACGCGCATCCTGGCCGACGACGGGCCGATCAACCAGGCGCTGCGCGGCCTCGGCGTCCGGGAGCCGCCGGGCTGGCTGTCGGACCCGGACATCGCGCTCTACTCGCTGTCGTCCATCGTCTGCTGGCAGATGGTCGGCTTCTGCGTGGTCGTCTACCTGGCCGGGCTGCAGGGCGTGCCGCAGGAGCTGGCGGAGGCCGCCGCGATCGACGGCGCGGGGCCGGTGCGCCGCTTCTGGAACGTCACCTGGCCGCTGCTCGCGCCCGCGCTGACCATCAACACCGTCGTCCTGCTGATCTCCGCGTTCAAGATCTTCGACCACGTGAAGGTCATCACGAACGGCGGCCCGGGCACCGGCACGACCGCGAGCGTGGCCTTCGTCGTGCTGCAGGAGGGATTCGTGGAGAACCGCACCGGCTACGCCTCGGCCGAGGCCGTGGTCATGCTCGTCGTCATCGCCGCGCTGTCCGTCATCACGCTGCGGATCCTGGGGCGCAGGGAGGTGCAACTGTGACCGGTCCACGCCTGCCGTGGCTGCGGCCGCTGGTGGCGCTGATCGCCGGTGCGGTCTTCGCCATCCCGCTCTACATCGCGTTCATCAACGTCTTCAAGGAGAGCAGGCAGGTGGCCGGCGGCGCGATGTCGCCGCCCGCGCCGCCCACGCTGGACAACCTGGTCGGGGTGCTGACCGGCCCGGACAGCCTGTTCTGGTCGTCGCTTCGCACCAGTGTCGTGGTGACGTCGCTGTCGATCGTCATCCTGACGCTGCTGTCGGCCATGCTCGGCCACTACCTGGCCAGGCACTCCCAGTGGTGGTCGCGGGTCATCATGGTGCTGCTGCTGTGCGGGCTGATGATCCCGCCGCAGGTCATCCTCATCCCGGTCACCCAGGTACTGAAGTCGCTCGGGCTCATGTCCACGCTCCAGGGGCTGATCCTCTTCAACGTCGGCTACTACGTGCCGTTCGGCGTGTTCGTCTTCTCCGGCTTCATGAAGGGCGTGCCGCGCGAGCTGGAGGAGGCGGCCGCGATCGACGGGGCCACGCGGTGGCAGACCTTCTGGCGGATCGTCTTCCCGCTGCTCCGGCCCGCCACCGCGAGTGTGCTGATCTTCCTCGGCGTGTGGATCTGGAACGACTTCCTCAACCCGTTGATCATTTACGGACCCCGCGAGGGCACGACGATCATGACCGGCGTGTACAAGTCGCTCGGCCAGTACGCCGCGGACTTCGGCGGCATGTTCGCCCTCATGTTCCTCGCCACGCTCCCGATCCTGGTGTTCTACCTGCTGCTGCAGAAGCAGTTCGTCAAGGGGCTCACCGGGGGCGCCACTAAGGGCTGAGCTGCTCGTTCATGATGAGGAAGGCCCCGAGCCCATGGAAGTCGTTGACCGGCCGCGCCCGCCCGAAGTAGTAGGAGAGCGAGTCGCTGGCGTTGGTGCCCTCGCTGATGTCGGTGATGTCCGTCCTGCCGTCGGAGCCGAGCGACACCTTCGCCAGCACGCCCTGGTAGCCGCGGTCGGCGTTGACCTGGTAGGAGGCGTCCACGTAGCCGCGCTCGACGGATCTGTCGATCGTGTACGTGTACATCGCCGAGCACGACGTCTCCGTCCAGTTCGAGGAGTTCGACGGCTCGGTGACGACCTGGAACCAGCGGCCCGTCGCCGGGTCCTGCCAGCGGGCGTAGGCGGGCACGAGGTCGCGCAGGATGTTGATCAGCCCGGCCCGGCGGGGATGGTCGGCCGGAAGGATGTCCAGGATGTCCACCGTGGCCATGCCGAACCAGCCCATCGCCCGGCACCACGAGATGCCGTTCGTGTCGCCCAGCGACGGCTTGACCCACGAGGCGGTCGGCCCGCCGGGCTCGTCGTAGGCGTGATACAGCAGCCCGGCCGCGCTTCCCGAGGTCCGCCGCAGGTGGCTCCAGTAGACCTCCAGCTGCCGCGCGGGCTCGGTGCCGGTGAAGGAGTCGCCCGACACCCACGCGCCGTACCTGGCGAGGAACGGGTCGGCCATGTAGACGCCATCGCCCCAGAGCTGGCCCTCGCGCGAGCTGGAGGTCGAGTGCCACCAACCGCCGTCCGACGTGCGCGGATACGTGTTCAGCCGGTTCCTGATCTTGGCCGCGGCCGTGCGGTAGCGGGCCTGCCCGGTCTCCCGGTAGAGGGCGAGCAGCACGTTGCCCGACTGCATGCTGTCGAGGTTGCCGAAGCTCTGGCCGATGTTGCCGGAGGAGTCGACGAACCGGTCGGCCCAGTCCTTGATGTACTGCAGGTACCGCGGGTCGCGCGTACGCTGCCACACGAGGTACTGCCCCCACAGGTAGAGCCCGCGCGTGTAGCCCCAGCCACCGAGCGAACTCGGCGAGTAGCGGGCCATCGTGGACTCGACCACGGCCTTGGACCAGTCGGTCCCTTGCTGGGGGTCGCCCACGGACAGCGAGTCGACGTTCGGGCCGCCGCCCGCGGTGGTGGCCGTGGCCCTGATCGCCGTGGCGCCCGAGGGTAACGTCGCGCGGACGGTCACGGTGCGCCAGGTCGTCCACGAGCCGGTGGCGGGGAAGGACGCGGTCGTGGTCGTGCCGCCCGTGGTGACGGCCATGGGCCGGTCGGCACTGGTGCCGTTGGTGTAGCGGAAGGTGAGCGCCACCTCGCCGGGCGCGTCGACCGTCCACTCGACGTACGAGCCGGCGACGTTGTCGTAGTTGACGAACCCTGAGCCGGTGAAGCCGGCATGGTTCGACTCGACGGCGCCTTGCGAGATGGTCGCGTTCTCGGCCTCGTACAGGGTGGCCGGGGCGGCGGTGGCGGAAGTGGCCGGCGTGGCCGCTGGTGCGGCAACCGGTTGCAGAAATTGCAGGCCGCCGAGTGTCACGACGGTGAGTGCGCGAAGTCGTTCCATGTATCACTCCGAGGTTGACGGGTTGTGATGGCGTGCCGCCCGCTGAGCGGTGGCATATGGCTCCGATCTTCTTCCGCATTTCAGGCATACATCCCGACTCCTCGCCTGTCCATCGACCGCTTTCATCCGATGTATCGATTCCATAAAGTTAGGAAGGTTTCCTAAGCATTGGATCGGTCCAAGTGTTGACGGCCCCTCGCGTTTATGGCAAACGTTTGTGAAAGCTCCATCTTCCAACGCTGCATCACTCTCAGCCAGGAGCGCCCGATGATCTTCAGTAAGTCCCGGGCCAGCGTCATCGCCTGCCTTCTCGTCTTAGGATCGGCGGCCGTGCCGGCCGCCGCCGCGCCCACCCGATACGAGGCCGAGAACGCCACGATCTCCCAGGGGGTCGTGGAGTCCAACCACGCCGGCTATTCCGGCACCGGCTTCGTCAACGGCGACAACGTCGCCGCCTCCTACATCGAATGGACGATCAACGCGCCCAGTGCCGGCACCGCCACGCTGGCCTTCCGCTACGCCAACGGCACCGGCTCCGACCGGCCCAGCGACATCGCGGTCAACGGCACCGTCGTGGCCGCCGCCCGCTCGTTCCCGGTCACCGGCGCCTGGGCGACCTGGGCCACGATCACGCTGACCGCGCCGCTCCAGGCCGGGGCCAACAAGGTCAGAGCCACCGCGACCACCGCGGGCGGCAACCCGAACTTCGACCATCTCGACGCCGAGGTCCAGTCCTCGTCGTCCTTCACCGACTACCAGGCGGAGTCCGCGACGATCTCGCAGGGCGTCGTGGAGTCGACCCACGCCGGCTTCACCGGCTCGGGCTTCGTCAACTACGACAACGTCACCGGCTCGTACGTCGAGTTCGCGGTCAGCGCGGCCGCCGCCGGTACGCAGAGCCTGACCTTCCGCTTCGCCAACGGCACCACGACCGACCGGCCGATGGGAATCGCGGTCAACGGCACGGTCGTGGCCGCCGCCCGCTCGTTTCCCGGCACCGGCGCCTGGACGACGTGGCAGGAGATCACCGTGGACGCGCCGCTCCAGGCGGGCGGCAACACGGTCAGGGCCACGGCCACCACCGCGAACGGCGGCCCGAACCTCGACCGGCTGCGCGTGAGCGGCCCGGGCGACACCGAGAAGCCCACCCCGCCGGGCCAGCCGACCTGCTCGGAGATCACGCACAGCGCGCTCACCCTGGACTGGCCCGCCTCGACCGACAACATCGGCGTGGTCGGGTACGACATCTACTTCCTGGGCCAGCAGCTCGCCTCCGCGACGGCGCCGCCGTACCGGCTGACCGGGCTCAACCCCGACTTCAGCTACCAGCTGTCGGTCTTCGCCCGCGACGCCTCCGGCAACGTGTCGCTGAGCAGCCCCGAGGTGACCTGCCGCACGTTACCCGCGCCCGCCGACGACCCGCCGAGCGCTCCCGGACGGCCGACGGTCGGCAACGTAGGGTCCTCCTCGGCCACCGTGACCTGGGCGGCCTCGACCGACGACAACGGTGTGCGCGCCTACCTGGTCCGCGACAACGCCACCAACGCCGTGCTCGCCACCGTCACCGGAGCCCCGCCCGCCACCACGGCGAGCGTTCCCCTGGAGTGCGCGCACACGTACCAGGTGCACGTGGTCGCCAGGGACACGGCCAACCAGCTCTCCGCGCCGAGCCAGCCGTCCGCGTCGTTCACCACGTCCGCGTGCGGCAACGTGCCGCAGACGCCGAGCACGATCGCCGGCGGCTGGGACGTGCCGTGGGACATCTCGTGGGCGCCTGACGGGTCGTACGCGCTGGTGACCGAGCGCGACACGTTCAGGGTGTTCAAGGTGACGCCGTCCGGCACGAAGACGCAGGTCGGGACGGTGCCCAACGTGCAGACCACCGGCGGCGAGGGCGGCCTGATGGGGCTGGACTTCTCGCCCACCTGGAACGGCACGACCGACCAGGAGGTGTTCTTCATGCACACCGCCTCCGAGGGCAACCGCGTCGCGAAGATGAACTTCAACGGCACCTCGCTCAGCGGCTACGCGGTGGTATTGCAAGGCATCGACAAGAACCGCTACCACAACGGCGGGCGCATCAGGTTCGGTCCCGACGGCTATCTGTACGTCACCACCGGCGACGCGCAGCAGTCGGGCAACGCGCCCGACCTCGGCTCGCTCAACGGCAAGATCCTGCGCATCACCAAGACCGGAGCCGGGGCCCCCGGCAACCCGTTCGGCACCCGCGTCTACAGCTACGGCCATCGCAACCCGCAGGGGCTGGCCTGGGACTCGGCCGGTCGGCTGTGGTCGTCGGAGCTGGGCAACTCCTCCCGGGACGAGCTCAACCTCATCCTTCCCGGCCGCAACTACGGCTGGCCGGCCTGCGAGGGCAACTGCAACACCTCCGGGATGACCAACCCCAAGCACACCTGGAGCGTGTCCGAGGCCTCGCCGAGCGGCATCGCCATCGTGAACAACACGATCTTCGTGGCGGCGCTCCGCGGCCAGCGGCTGTGGCGCGTCGTGCTCAACGGGGAGAACGTCTCGACCGTCAACTCCTACTTCAACGGCACCTACGGCCGGCTCCGCGCGGTCGAGAAGGTGCCCGGCGCCGGCGCCATCTGGTTCGGCTCCACCAACTCCGACAACAACGGCGACGGCTCCGCCGATGTGATCCGGCGCTCGGCCATCCAATGATCACCCACTGACCGCCGGCGGCCGCCCCGCAGTGTGGGCCCGCGGCA
>NZ_JBFANM010000049.1:0-97091 GCF_040674815.1 Nonomuraea sp. NPDC049709 | reverse complement strand
CTGCTCGCCGACCGGGTCGCCACCGGCCGGCGCCGGGAGTTCGCCGGGGAGCGGATCGGCGCGCCGATCGCCCGGCCGCACCAGATCCTGTGCATCGGCCTCAACTACAGCGACCACGCCGCCGAGACCGGCCAGGCCGTTCCGGACGAGCCGATCCTGTTCACCAAGTCGCCCAACACCCTCATCGGCCCGAACGACGACGTACGCATCCCGCGCGGCGCCACCAAGACCGACTGGGAGGTGGAGCTCGGCATCGTGATCGGCCGCCGCACCTCCTACCTGGACACCGTGGAAGAGGCCAAGAACGCGATCGCCGGCTACTGCGTGGTCAACGACGTCAGCGAGCGCGCCTTCCAGATGGAACGCGGCGGCCAGTGGAGCAAGGGCAAGTCCGCCGAGACCTTCAACCCGGCCGGCCCCTGGCTGGTCACCCCGGACGAGATCGCCGACGTCACCAACCTCGGCATGTGGCTGGACGTCAACGGCGAACGCCGCCAGACCGGCACCACCAAAACGATGATCTTCGACCCGTACGTCATCGTGCACCACCTCAGCCAGTTCATGGTCCTGGAACCCGGCGACCTGATCAACACCGGCACCCCACCCGGCGTCGGCATGGGCCACAACCCGCCCATCTGGCTCCAGCCCGGCGACGTCATCGAGCTCGGCATCGACGGCCTCGGCACCCAGCGCCAGCACGTCGTGGGACCCCGATAGATGCGTGCCCTGGTGTTGACCGGCCCAGGTAAGGCCGAGGTCCACGAGGTCCGAGCGCCCGTCGCCGAGCCAGGCGAAGTGGTCGTGGACATCGAGCGGGTCGGCGTGTGCGGCACGGATGTCGAGCTGTTCACCGGCGAGATG
This sequence comes from Nonomuraea sp. NPDC049709, assembly GCF_040674815.1. Lineage (NCBI taxonomy): Bacteria > Bacillati > Actinomycetota > Actinomycetes > Streptosporangiales > Streptosporangiaceae > Nonomuraea > Nonomuraea sp. NPDC049709. The sequence continues at coordinate 96,230 of NZ_JBFANM010000049.1, read as the reverse complement.
AGCTACCTGCACACCGGCCGCTCCTGGTACCCGCTCCGTCCCGGTCACGAGTGGTGCGGACGCGTCAGTGCGGTGGGCGAGGGCGTGAGCCCTTCATGGCTCGGGCGGCGGGTCACCGGAGACACCATGCTCGGCTGCGGTCACTGCGACCGCTGCCGGGCCGGCCGTCACCACGTGTGCGCCGAGCTTGCCGAGATCGGCATCAGCCGGGGCCGCCCCGGCGCGCTGGCCGAGCAGCTCTCGGTGCCCGCCACGGCCCTGCACCACCTGCCGGACACCGTGGATCCCACGCTCGGCGCGCTCGTCGAACCAGGGGGTAACGCTCTGCGGGCCGTCCGCGCAGCGGGACTGGAGGCGGGTGATCGGCTTCTGGTCCTGGGCACCGGCACGATCGGCCTCCTCACGGCGCTGTTCGCCCGCGCCGACGGAGCCGAGGTCCACTTGATGGGGCGCGACGACGACGGCCTGCGTCTGGCCGCAAGCCTGGGCTTCACCGAGGCCTGGACCCGGGGGTCGCTGCCTTCCCTGCCCTGGGATGCCGTCATCGACGCGTCCAACGCGCCCGAGTTGCCCGCCCTGGCGCTCGACCTCGTCGAACCCGGCCGGCGTGTCGTCTACATCGGCCTGGCCGGCACCCCGTCCACGATCGACACCCGCGACCAGGCGCTCAAGGACGTCACCGCCGTCGGCATCCTGGGCGGGTCGGCCGGCCTGGCGGGAACCATCGCCGCCTACGCCGAAGCCTCGGTCGACGCCCGCCCCCTCGTGGCCGCCACGGTCGGCCTCGCCGAGACCGCCGACGTCCTGGCCGGACGCCGGCCGGCCGGTGCCGGGCCGGGCCCGAAGATCCACATAGACCCGCGCCGATAGGAGAGTACGAACGTGATCGATACGGCGGACCCCGACATCGCCGACCCGTACGCGAGCCAGCGCTCCGGAGAGCGGGCCGATGCCGGCGCGCAGGCCACGTTCCCGTTCGCCGGCACGCCGGACCGGGGCACCTGCTGCACGGCGGGCGATCTGCTCGCCTACGTCCGCGCGCTGCACAACGGCACGCTCCTCGTCATGACCGGGTGAGGAGCCGGCTCTCCACCGCGTCGGTGACCGCGAGGTGGCGGCGGCGGCTCGGCATCATCAGGGTCGGGTGGGAGACGCTCCAGGCCGCGCCGGCGCAGATCATCTCCTTGATGCGGGCGGCGGTCCGGCCCGTGATGACGGTGGACGTGACCTGACCGTCGGGGGTCACGCGCTGGATGATGGCATCGCGGCGTCCGAGGCTGATGCACTGCAGGCGTAGCCGATGGTGGTCCGGGGAACCTTGCGACCGGTCAAGCGCGCGGCGATCGCGGCCTCAAGGTCCGGGTAGGCTTCGGCGATCTCGGTGGCCGCCTCGATGCCGGTCAGGCCGCCGCCCACGATCAGTACGGTCCCACCGGGCTTCAGCTCGCCCAGGCGCGCCCGCAGCCGGACGGCGGCCTGCTTGCCGGCCACGTTGTGGGCGTGCTCCGCGACACCGGGGGTGCCGTGATCGGCGATGGCGCTGCCCAGGGCGTACACGAGGGTGTCATAGGCGAGGGTCTCACCGCTGAGATCGACGGTCTTGCCTGCCACATCGACAGCGGTGACCCGCGCGGTCCGGACCTGTACGCCGGTGCCCGCGTAGAGGTCGCGCAGCGGGCGGGGCGGCAGATCCTGCCCGCTCGCGAGCTGGTACATGCGCACCCGTTCGACGAACTCCGGGTCACCGTTGACCAAGGTGATCTACATCGTGCGCGAAGGTGTCGCCGCCATGCTCTCCCGGGCCGGCGTCGAGGTCGTCGCGTCCGTGGGCGACGCCGTCGAGCTGGTACGGGCCGCCGCCGCCGAGCAGCCGTGCCCGACGGCGCTCGTTACGGCCTGTCCTGCAGCACTCCCGTCAGCCGGTCGTAGCGGTGGACACGCACGCTGGACTCGGCGCGGTTCTGCAGTCCCCTGACCCGCACGACGAGCACACCTTGCTGAGCTCGGTCCTCGGTGCTGACGCGGAGCCAGGGCTCACCGTCACGCAGCGCGATGACATCCTCCACCAGATCGCCGTCGTACCCCGCCGCGATGGCGTACGTACGGCCTTCAGGTGAAGCGATGTCGATGCCGCCGTCCTGCCGAAGCGTGAAGGTGACGACGAGATTGCCGCGGCCGCCGTTCGCGTCGCCCACGAAGTCGTACAGAGGCGCGGGATCGCCCACGTAGTATCGCAGCCGGCCCATGCCGGTGACGTCCATGCCGTTGTAGAAGTTGCGGCCCGCCGAGTCCAACCAGAAATGCGGGTTGTGGGTGGGCGAGCTGAAGCTCGGGCCGGAGTTGTAGGAGATGTGCCAGTGGGGAGGATTGTCGGCGTGCAAGGTGTTGTTGGTCTCGAAGCCCATCAGCACGAACCTGTGCCCCTTCGCCGCGGCGACCTCGACCAGGCCGGAGTCCCGGAGGATGGTGTGTGCCGCGACGAGCTGGTGCACCACCGATCTGACCGGGCCGGCCGGCCACGGCACCGCCGTCCATGGACCCGCGACGCGGTCAGGGTCGTTGTGCTCGATCCGCCAGTTCATTCCCGGCGAGATGTCGGGGAAGCTCCACACCTGGAGCGTCGGCTGGTTCGCGTCGGCCGAGGACTGCGTCATCGGCAGCGTGAACGAGAAGCTGTGCCTGTCGCCGGGTACACGGCGCAGCGCCAGCCGGGTGTCCTGGTGGACGACGGCCTCGATGTGCGTATCCGGCCAACGGACGGTGACCTCTATGCCCGCAGCGTTCTGCGGGCCTTGCACGAACGTGTAGTACTCCGCACGTGAGGCCACGGAGTAGTTCGCGCCGGGCAGGATCTCGTAGCCGGCGGGCAGCACGACCTCGGGCCGGCTGGGTTCGCCAGGCCGGCTACGCACGACGCGGAAGGCCGCGTACGCCGTCGCCGCCGCCTGGACGGCGCCGGGCAGGGCGACCGCCAGGCCGGCAACGGGCACGCCGGCGAGTAAGGCCCGACGGGACAAGGATCCAGACATGAGGGCATTCCTCTCAATCGCACCACGGGGGCTGTGCCGTCCGTTAGGCAGGGGACGCGCCTTGATCTTCTGCCTCGGGCCTACCGGCGGAACCTCCCCTCTCGGAACGGCAAGTGAACACGGAGCATCGTTTCCAGGCCACCCACCGGCAGATCGACGAAATCGTGCTCCTGCTGGAGTTGCTGACGTCGCCACGACCGAACGGTTCTACGTCGAGCGTGGCCTGTCGGTGGCCAAGAGCTCTGGCCGCGAGTACGTCGAGTTCGCCACCTCACCCGTCAAGCCCGCGCTCTACGGGCGCCATACCGCTGCCAAGGACGCCGGCGTCTCCCCGGCCGGCACCGGACCGCACCGGATCGCCGTCGGCAGCGACGCCGCGCACCTTCACCGACCCGGACGGGTTCGAACGGGAGGCCGCCTCCGCCTCACGCCGGCACGGCCACCTCAGGCGATTTGGGCGTCTGGATATCGAAGAATCGCTCCTGCATCAGCGGAGCAGGAGGCGGTCCAATGCCTCTGCCGGCCAGTCGGCGTACTCGCGCAGTTCCCATGTCCTGCCGGCTTCCGTACAGGATCACGACGTGCTCATGTGATCGTCTCGTCCAGGGTCTGGTGGCGGCCGGCGGTGTATTCAGTGGTGAAGATCTCTTCGCCCAGGATCTGGCGGCAGGTTGCGGCGATCCTGTCGGCGTCGGCACGTTCCGCCGGGGACGGCGGGAGGGCGGTGGCCTCGCGGGACGCAGCCGCCGCACCGAGGAGCCGGGCGGCGTGGGCGTGGGCGCCCGCGAGGGCCACGGCCCCGGCCAGGCCCTCCGCGGCGGAGATCACGCCGTGCGGGGCGTCGAGCTTGCGTGCCGCGCTGTACGCCTCCAGGTGCAGGGCGCGGGCGGCCTCGGCGTCGCCGCGTTCCTCGGCGGTGAAGCCCAGTTCGACCAGGACCATCGAGAGGTACAGGGGCTCGGCGCCGCCTCCTGACTTCGCCCGCCGTACCAGGTTGCCGAGGTGTTCCTGGGCGAGTTCGAGCTTGCCCTGCCGGCGGGCGGCGCAGCCGAGGCCGATCTCGGCGAGGATCTCGCCGCCCGAGTAGTCCTGTTCCATGGCGAGGCGGAGGGCGCGCTCGCACAGCTTCCAGGCCTTCGCGTAGTCGCCCAGTTGCACGTGGGTCCAGCCGAGCCAGGCGAGTTGGCCGCTGACCTCCGGCCACAGGCCCAGCTCCTCCGCCATGTGCACACCCTCCTCGTGCCGCCTGGCGGCGCGGTCGTTGTCGCCGGTCAGTTCTGCCAGGCCGCCCAGCCAGCTCGATGCCTGCAGTTGACCCCATCGGTCGCCGAGCTCGGCGAACAGCTCCGCGCTTCTGGTCGCTGCCTGCCCGAGTACGGTCAGGTCGCCGCGTACGTGCGCGAACTGGGCGCGAGTGCTCAGCGCCGCCGCCTCGCCCCACCGGTCGCCCGCGGCGCGCAGGGCCTCCAGAGCCCTGTCGAGCAGGTCTTCAGCGGCTTCCATCTCACCCAGGTTCACCAGCGATAATGCCAGGAACCACGCGGCCCTGGCCCGCTCGCCCAGCTCTCCGGCGAACACCTCGGCCGCCTGCTCCCGGCGTGCCACCCACTCGGCACTCCCGCCCTTCAGCACGGAGATGCCCACAAGCCACGCCATCGCCACAGAACGCACCCCGCCACCCGCCGCGGTGAGGGCGGTTTCGAGTGAGCGACCGGCCTCGGTCAGGCGGCCGCGCAGGTACCAGTACCAGGTGAGGGCATCGACGAGACGGAGGGTCAGCTCCGGGTGAGCGCCGTCCACGACCGCGCGGAGGTTGGCGGCCTCCGCGTCGAGCAGGCCGAGCCACTGGCGCTGGTCGGGGCCGTAGAGGTGGGGGGCGGCTCGTTCAGCGAGCTCGGTGTAATAGGCATGGTGGCGGTGCCGTACCTCATTCAGCTCGCCCGCCTCTCGCATGCGTTCCACGCAGTAGGCGGCGACGGACTCCAGCAGGCGGAAGCGGTTTCCCGCCCTGGCCACCAGCGACCTGTCGACGAGGCGGGCGAGCAGGTCGAGGACGTCCTCGGCGGCCACGCCGGCGCCGGGGCACACGGCCTCGGCCGCCTCCAGGACGCACCCGTCGGCGTGTACGGCCAGGCGGCGCAGCACGAGCCGCTCCTGCTCGGTCAGCAGCTGCCAGCTCCAGTCGATCATGGCGGTCAGCGTCTTCTGGCGGGGAGGCGCACCCCGATGCCCGGTCGCCAGCAGCCTGAAGCGGTCGTCCAGCCGCTCCACCAGGCCGTCCACGCCCAGCGCCCGCACCCTGGTGGCGGCCAGCTCCAGCGCCAGCGGGATCCCGTCCAGCCGCTTGCACAGCAACGAGACGGCGGGGGCGGTCGAGTCGTCGAGCCGGAAATCGCTCTGCGCGGCCGCCGCCCTGGCCGCGAACAACCGGACCGCGCTGTCCTGCTCCAGCGGCGGCACGTTCCACACCACCTCGCCAGGCAGCGCCAGCGGCTCCCTGCTCGTCGCCAGGATCCGGAGTTCCGGCGCGGCCCGCAGCAGCGCCTCCGCCAGGTCCGCCACCTGGTCCACGACGTGCTCGCAGTTGTCCAGCACCAGCAGCACCCGCCGGTTGCGCAGCGCACGCGCCAGCCGGTCGCGTGCCGTACGCGGCTCGCCGCCCGGGTCGCGGATCTCCATGACCGCCATCACGAGCTCGGCCACCTCGCCGGACCGGGGCATGGAGGCCAGCTCGACCAGCCAGACACCGTCGGCGTGGGCGGAGACCAGTCGGCCCGCCGTCTCCACGGCCAGCCGCGTCTTGCCCACCCCGCCGGACCCGCAGAGCGTCACCAGCCGATTCGTCCCGAGCTGTGCGGATACCGCGGCCAATGACTCCTCGCGTCCGATCAGCTCGGTGAGCGGAGCTGGCAGGTTGGTGGCGTGCCGTACCGCAGGAGCGAGGTCAGGGTCCTGGGCGAGGATGGCCCGCTGCAACTCGGCCAGCTCGGGGCTGGGGTCCAGGCCGAGCTCCTCTCCGAGCCGTTCGCGCAGGTCGGCGTAGCTGTCCAGCGCCTCGCTCTGCCGTCCGGCCCGATACAGGGCCTTCAGGTGTACGGCACGCAGCCGCTCACGAAGCGGATGCCGCGCCACCAGGTCGGCCAGCTCCCCGGCGAGCAGGGCGTGTTCCCCCAGCTCCAGCCGGGCCTCGGCGTGCGCCTCCACGGCGGTCAGGCGCTGCTCCTCCAGCCGGGCGATCGCCGCCCTGGCGAACTCCTCGTCGGCGAAATCGGCGAACGCCGGGCCCCGCCACAGGGCCAGCGCGTCGGCCAGCAGCGCGGCCCGCGTTCCCGGGTCTTTCGCCGCTTGTGCCTGCTTGGTGAGCTCGGTGAACCGGCGCGCGTCCACGGCGTCCGCCTCCACCTGCAGCAGGTAACCCGCGGGCCGGTGCGCCACCAGCTTCCGGTCGCCCAGCGCCTTGCGCAGCTGGGAGACCCTGACCTGCAGCGTGGCCGATGGATTGGCGGGGGCGTCGTCCCCCCACAGGTCGTCGACCAGCCGGTCGGCCGACACCGGGCGGCCCTCGTGCAGCAGCAGGTCGGCCAGGATCGCGCGGACCTTCAGCCCACGGATCGTGACGGGCACGCCGTCCGCGTCCCACACCATCAGCGGGCCAAGCACCCCAAACCGCATGACCGTCACCCTATGCCGGAGTGGTAAGAGCGGTGGAAGGAACCGGTAAGGGCCGCCCAGCACAGTGGTCACATGGCAAGCAACGAACGGCTGCGGGTGGCGGTGATCATCGGTAGCACCAGAAACGGCAGGTTCGGCCCGACGGTGGCCGAGTGGTTCGCCGCCCAGGCCCGCAGGCGAAGGGAGCTGGAGGTCGACGTCGTCGATCTGGCCGAGGCGCGGCTGCCCGAGGTCCTCACCGACGAGGACGAGGAGCCGCCCGCCGAGGTGCGGGCGCTGGCTCCGCGGCTGGCCGCGGCGGACGGCTTCGTGGTGGTGACCCCCGAGTACAACCACAGCTTCCCCGCACCGCTCAAGACCGCCATCGACTGGTACTACGCGGAGTGGCAGGCCAAACCGGTCGCCTTCGTGTCGTACGGCAGAGAGTCGGGCGGCCTGCACGCGGTCGCCCAGCTCCGTGAGATCTTCGCCGTGCTGCGGGCGGTGGCCGTCACCGAGGCGGTCAGCCTGCCCTGCTACTGGGATCTCTTCGACGCCGACGGCTCCTGGCCCAAACGGGGCGCGAGCTGCCATGCGGCGGCCGGAATCACGCTTGACCAGCTGTCATGGTGGGCCCGTACGCTGCGGGACGCCAGAAACGATCATCAATGGAGAGAACAATGAGGAAAGTCATCGCTTCGACCTACACCACGCTCGACGGCTACATCGACGAGCCGCAGAACTGGTCGTTCGACTACCGGACGGACGATGCCACCCAGTACGCCCTGGACCTGATGCGCAGGTCGGACGCCCTGCTGGCGGGGCGGCTCACCTACGAGGGGTTCGCGTCGGTCTGGCCGACCAGGCCCAGCGACGAGTTCTCCGACCGAATCAACGGCATGCACCATTACGTGGTCAGCGACACCCTGGAGAAGGCCGACATCTGGGGCACCTCCACCATCATCAGGGGCGAGAACCTCGTCGAGGAGGTCACCAAGCTCAAGCGGCAGCCGGGCGGCGACATCATCATCTACGGCAACGGGCAGCTGACCGACGCGCTGTCGCAGGCCGGGCTGCTCGACGAGTACCACCTGTGGGTGCACCCGCTCATCCTCGGTGAGGGTGAGCCGCTGTTCAGGCGTGAGTCGAAGGCCAAGCTGAAGCTGCTGGAGAGCAAGACGTTCAGCTCCGGCCTGGTCATCCTGGTCTACCAGCCCGAGCAGTAGACCGGGATGACCGTTGCGAACCCGCCTCGGTCAGCGGAACCCGCCGAAGGCTCTTCGGCACCGTCCGGATCGCGCAGGTCGCGGATGGTGCCGGGGCCACGTCGGGAAGCGGCGGGCGTCACCCGCGTTCGGTCCTGAACGAGTATCGCGATCACTACAACGGGCATCGGCCGCATCGGGCTCGCGGGCGGCGCGGGAGTTCTGACGCCCGACAGGCCGTTCGAGAGAAGCAGGGCCGGGTGGACTTGCACCCACGACCCACGGATCATGGGTGCGTCACCCCTGCGCCGGTCCGGTGGCTTGGTGGTTCGGGTTGGAGGTGTGCGCGTACGAGCGGCGTGATCGAGGTGGCCATGTGGGCGTAGCCGGCTGCGTTCGGGTGCAGGCCGTCCGGCATTAGGTGCTCCTGGGCCGGTCCGAACACGTCGAGCCCGTCGACCAGGTGAACATCCGCGTCACCGTGTTCGCGCAGCAGGCGCACGGCCTCGGCGATATCGGCACGCGTCTCCGCCAGGCTCATCCCGGTCTGCCCGGTCTGCTCCTCGCGGCTGGGTGAGAAGATCGGCGACATGACCAGGATCGGCACCCGGGGGTGGCCGTCCCGGACGGTGCTGACGAATCCCAGGACCGCGGGCAGGAACGAGCGCTTGGTGAAGGCCCGACGACCCCGGACGTGTCACCGCGGCACGACAACACCGCGTACGTGCGGGGCGACGCGAGACTGACCGGCGGCCGGTACGGCAAGGGCCTGGCGCTGGACAAGGTCGACGACGGCGTCGAGGTGCCGTACACGCCCGCCGTGGACGTGGAGGATGGCGACTTCACGGCCATGACGTGGTTCCGGTACAACGCGGCCACCGGCTCGCACACCATCCTGTCGGCGTACCGGATCAATGCCGCGCCGCAGATGTGGCTGCTGGCCGAACCGGCGAGCAACCGCATCCGGGCCTTCCTCGGCACCGGCCTGGGCACCGCAGTGACGCTGGAGTCGCCGGCGGCATGCAACGACGGGGCCTGGCACCACATCGCGCTGCAGCGGATCGACCGCCTGCTCACGATGTACGTCGACGGTGCCCCGGTCGCGACGGGCACCACGCCGCCCGGCTCGGTCACCAACGGCCGCGAGTTCGGCGTCCACGGCCTGTCCGTCGGCCAGCGGCTCGCCGGCGCCAACCAGTTCCTCGGCACACTCGACGAATTCAGGTTGTACGGTCGCGCGCTGACGGCCGAGGAGCTTTCCGAGATCCGTACCCACAACGTGCCCATCGCCGGCCGGCTGCGGCTGCCCTTCGAAACGATCGACGCGACGTGACGTGATGACACATCGGCGGCTGTCGGTCGTGACAGCCGCCGGGGTGGCGACCAGCCCACTCATCGATCCCAGCACGAAACATGATCTCGGATCAGCCACTCGGGGGAGTGCTGACTTCCACGTCTGGAAGGGCGGGGCGAGCCACGCCGGCAAGGGGTACACACGACGGCCCGGGGGCGGCGAGCGGGATGAGGTCGCGGTGGGCGGGTGGTCGCACGCGTTGGGCGAGCACTACCGACGCGCCTCCTTCGCTCGAGACGGTCTCGAGCCGCAGCTTGAACCGCACGGGCCGGTCCCTTCAACAACCGGCACATCAGGGGTCGTGAGCGTCGCCGCGGAGGCGGCAACCTCGTCGATGCCCGCTGCCGGCTCGGTGCGACCGCCGGCCTGTTCCGGCACCGCCCGGATGGTGTGCCCGCTGTGGGCCTGCACCACGAGAGCCGTCAGCATTCACCGGGAGCGATCCGCGATGAAACTTTCATGGCGGATGCGGCAGCACGGCTGCACAGCATGATGATGACGCATTCGCCCCTTTCCGTCCCCCGTGACCTCGGCCGACGCGCCGTCTGCCGGTGGGGCTGCCGTGCCGCGGGGGGTTTCGTTTGCAGGCTCGGCCTTTTCATGCTCGGTGGTGCGTGCTTAGATTCGCTCGTCCTCGGAAAGCGCTTACCAAGTCTATGGAGACCAAGGATGCGCCTGAAAGCCGTCACTACCTGCGCCGGCCTGTTGGCCGGCGTACTCGTTGGACTGTCACCGTCGGCCGCGCACGCAGCGCCCACGCGGTACGAGGCCGAAACATCTCCGGCGGTCTGCACCGGCACGATCGACTCCAACCACGCCGGCTTCTCCGGCAGCGGCTTCTGCAACGGCACCAACGCCGCAGGCGCCCACGCCCAGTTCACGGTGAACGCCTCGGCGGCGGGCACGGCGACGCTGGCAGTGCGGTTCGCCAGCGGCACCAGCAGCAGCCGTCCCGCCGACCTGACCGTCAACGGTACGACCGTGCAGTCGGTGTCGTTCGAAGGCACAGGTGCGTGGAACACCTGGGTCACCAAGACCATGACCGTGTCGGTGAACTCGGGCAGCAACACCATCCGGGTCAACCCCACCAGCAGCGCCGGCCTGCCGAATATCGACTACATCGACCTGGAAGCGGGCGGCACGACGCAGCCGCCGGGCGACACCCTGTACGTGGCTCCCGGCGGCAGGGACAGCGCGGCCGGGACGCAGGCGGACCCGACCACGCTCACCTCCGCGATCACCCGCATCGCCGCCGGCGGAACGATCTTCATGCGCGGCGGGCGGTACGACTTCTCCCAGACGGTCACCATCGCGGCGGGCAACAACGGCACCTCCGGCGCCCGCAAGAAGCTGTCCGCCTACCCGGGTGAGACGCCGGTGCTGAACTTCTCCGCCCAGAGCGAGGATCCGGCGAACCGCGGACTTGCCGTGGGCGGGTCGTTCTGGCACATCTACGGCATCGTCGTCGAGCGGGCCGGTGACAACGGGATCCTCCTCGCCGGCAACAACAACATCATCGAACGCACCGTGACGCGCTTCAACCGCGACACCGGGCTGCAGCTCTCGCGGCTGGAAGCCGGGGCGCCACGGGAGCAGTGGCCGTCCAACAACCTCGTCCTGAGCGCGGTGTCGCACGACAACGCCGACTCCGACGGCGAGGACGCCGACGGCTTCGCCCCGAAACTCACCGTGGGCCCCGGCAACGTCTTCCGCTACACCGTCTCCCACAACAACATCGACGACGGCTACGACCTGTTCACCAAGAGCGACACCGGCCCCATCGGCGCAGTGACCATCGAGGACTCCCTCGCCTACGACAACGGCACCCTCAGCAACGGCGGCCAGGCCGGCAACGGCGACCGCAACGGCTACAAGCTCGGCGGCGAGGACATCGGGGTCAACCACGTCATCCAGCGCACCATCGCCTACGGCAACGGCAAGCACGGCTACACCTACAACCGCAACCCGGGCACGATGACGGTGTCGAACAATGTCAGCATCGGCAACGAGGAACGCAACTTCAATTTCGACGGCGGCTCCTCGGTGTTCCGCAACAACACCTCCTGCAACAGCGGGTCGAACGACAGGATCATCGGCAACGCCGACAGCTCCAACCAGTTCTGGTCCGGCTCGAACGGCTCCCGCTGCTCCTCCTACACCGGCGCCCTGGCCTGGTCCTTCGCCGCGGACGGCCGACTGATCGTGACCTTCGGCGGCACACCGGTCAGGCCGTAACAGCCTCCGCCGCCCGACGGCCGCCACCACCGCGGCGGCGGCCGTCGCACCCCCCACCGAGAACACCGCACAGGGCGGCCTCGACACCCGGTTCTTCCGGCGCGAGCCCGTCCTCCGACGGCGACCCTTCCGCGTCACCGTGGGTGCATGGCCGACCCTGCCAAGCCTTGACCAGGTGATCGCACAAAGCCGATCCTGCCGCCCCGCGGAGAGTGGTGCGGCAGGACCAGCTGTCTGCCCCTTCGAATCGGGCTCGTCCATGAGGCGCCGCTGTGCGGGAACCGGGGGTCCTCGCAGGAAGGCCGGAGCGGCCGGAGCGCGCTGAAGGCCGGCAGCGCTCCCAGGCCTGGTGGTCATCGGTGAGATGCCGGCGCAGGACCTGGATGGCGGGCTGCTCATCGAGGTCGGGTGCTGCTCCGGGGCGGGCAGGACGAGGCCGGGAGGTCGGATGCCGTCCCAGATGCCGGATCCGAGCCATCCCTCGCCGCAGGACCAGCGGTGCGGCGTCCGGTAGGAGGCGAGTTCAGCAGGCTCGGCGACGGCGCCGTGGGGCAGGCCGACAGGGCGTCGATGATCTCGGCGAGCGGGGGCACAGCATCGGCCGGCCGCTGTCGTGGAAGGCGAGCATCGCCTGATCGTCGCGGTAAAGCACCAGGCCGGGACGGCTGCCGAGCGGCGCGACCTTGCGCGGCCGCACCGGGGGGCTGGGTAACTCCAGCCGGTCAGGACGGCGGCCGTACCGGTCGGCCCAGCGCGCCGCCGGCTCCACGCGCTGCTCCTCCAAGGCGTCCTGGACGGTTTGCAGGACCAGCGCAGTAGCCCAAGAGACGACTGCTCCGTACGGCGTAGCCGAAAACCCTCCCAAGGAACGACGATCATTGTTGACATGCCGTGAAAGGGTCTTTTCGGACAGTAGGCGTGGAGGTGCGCACGTGCACGCCCGGAGCCACGACGGCGTGGAGGCATGAGATGACCAGCCAACAGAATGTGGCGAGCTGGATACGTGATCACGGGTCTGCTCTCGACACCCTGGAATTTGCGGCTCCCTTGGATGATCTCGAACCGCTCCGGGACGTCGTGGGCGACGCACGGGTGGTGGCATTGGGCGAAAGCTCCCACCACATTCGGGAGTTCTACCAGGTGCGCCATCGCATCCTGCGCTTTCAGGTCGAGCGTTGCGGTTTCCAGGTGTACGCCCTGGAGGCCCCCTTCACTCAAGGGCAGCTCCTGGAGAAGTGGGTGCAGGGCGGCCCGGGGACGGTGGAACAGGTCGCCGGGACCGGCATCGCCATGTCCCTGGGGCAATGCCGGCAGATGTATGAGGTGTTGACCTGGATTCGGCAGCGGAACGAGAAGCCCGAAGGGCCGTTGCTCAGATGTGTCGGAACCGACCTGCCTGGCGCCTTCGGATCGCCCCTGCCCGCGCTCGAAGCGCTTGCCGGCTACCTGAAGTGGGCTTGTCCCGAGGCGCTCCCCACCCAGGAGGCAGCCCTCGACGTGGTCAGGAGCTTCCACGACCCGGTCACCATGCAGGCCTTCGGCCGCTACCAGGAACTCGGCCCCGGCGAGCGGAACACGCTGACCAGTGCGTTGAGCCAGTTGACGGCCGTCATGCAGCGGTTGACCTTCGTGCAAGGCCGTCGGGGCCATGAGGCCGAGCACGACACAGCGCTGTGGCACCTTCGCGGGGCCTGGTACCTGGATCAGCTCCATCGCGCTACCTCAGGGGAGGGCTTCGAGGTCGCATCGACGTTTCGCGATGTCTACATGGCGGAGTCCGTCCTGCGGCTCCTGGACGGGGACCCGGGCACGCGCGTCGTGCTGGCCGCACACAACTGGCACATCCAGAAGACCCCCGCGGCCGAGGGCGGCGATCGCCTGCTGCTGCCGGCCGGAGCCCACCTCGCCGCCGCGCTGGGAGACGATTACCGGGCCATCGGCGTGACCTCGAGTCACGGCCGTACCGCCACCGTGGGCGAACCGACGCCGGAGCGGCCGGAGGGCACCTGGTACGACGCACCGCTCCCGCCGCCCACCGACCACAGCATCGAAGCGGCGTTCCCCACCGGCGCCCTCTGGACCCTCGCGAACCTGCGCGCGGCCCGCCCTCACGTCGAAGACGCGGAAGCCTTCCAGCAGTCCCGCATGGCCGACTACTTCCTCGACATACCGGTGTTCGCGGCGTTCGACGCCATCGCCCACGTATCGCACACGACCGGCACCGACTACGTGGTACGGCGCTGAGCTCCTCATGACTGCGCCGCCCCGGCCTACGCTGTGACCGGAAGCGCGCCCAGGCCCATGAGGCGCGCTCGCGGAGCAGCTTGGCTGCGGGCACGGACGGCCTCCCGCTGGACGGCCTTCCGCTGGACGGCCTTCCGCTGGACGGCCTTCCGCTGGACGGCCTTCCGCTGGACGGCTTCTCGCCAAGCCTTGCCGGGGAATCCAGAGGCGGGTGATGATGCGTTCTCGCTGGAACCGTCCGGCAACCGTGACGAAGACCGCGACGTCGATCACGACGAGCGCTGCGGCGGCGATGCCCGCGATCAAGGTGTCGAACAGCATGAGTCAATAACTTCCACTGGCCCCGAAGCCGGCTGGCATGCTGGTGGAATGCCATGATCAAAAACCTACGTACAGGCCCCCTGATCGCCGATCAAGGCTCGATGGATTGCAGGCTTCTCTTTCGCAGCACTCCGGCAAGTGCCTCGACGTGAACAACACCTCTACCGCGAACAACGCGCCCGTCATCCAGTACACGTGCGGCAGCGGCACCGACCAGCAGTGGCAACTCCGCGCCGTGTCCGGCACGAGCTACGTCGAGATCGTCGCCTGGCACTCGGGCAAGTGCCTCGACGTGTCCGGCCAGTCGACGGCAGACAGCGCCCGTCTCCAGCAGCACACCTGCTGGGGCGGCGCCAACCAGCGCTGGGACGCTTGAGGCCACACCAACCCGAAGCACGTGAACCACGAAGGCATCGGGCCGCCGGAGGGCGAGCAGTCTACGTGATCCTGGACGGCACCCCGGAGCGTCGTCCAGCCCGTGGTCCAGTTCTTCCCGCCCGGCGGCCAGCTGCCGGCCGCGCGACCGCCCCGCCGGGGAGAAGGCGGCCACCCAGGACGAACTGGTCCGGCTGCTCAAATCCAGCCAGATCCTGCGGACCACGGACCATCACCGCGCCCCGGTCACCGGCCAGGCCATGACGCGCAGGCCGTCGAGCATGCCCGGACCGGCGGTGCGAATGCTCCTGCCGGAGGCAGGCGTGTTGACGCCGTTTGTGCGGCATGTTGTGATCCACACATGCGTATTTGGTGATCATTTAGCAGGAAATGAGGTGGTTATGAGGTTACTCCAGCGTGCCGCCGCGGTTGTCATGCTCCTGGTGAGCGCGGCGGGCATCCAGGCCGCGCAGGGTGGACCGGCGCAGGCGGCTCTGCCCACCGCCGCCGTCGCGCTCGGCGACAGCTTCGTCAGCGGGGAGGGCGCGGGGGACTACCAGCCCGTCGTCGACACCTCCGGTACGGCACAGGACTTCCCCGGCTGGTCGGCGGCCAACAGCAACGCCTACTTCTGTCACCGGTCGGCGAACGCCTCGGTGTTCACGGCGTCGCTCCCGGGCATCCAGCAACGTTTCAACCTCGCGTGCTCCGGCGCCCAGCCCGCCGACATCGCCACCCCCGCCAGCGCCCGGGCCGAGGGACGCGCCGTCGCCGCGCAACTCGATCAGCTGCGCGCCCTCGCCCAGACGCACGACATCGACGTCGTCCTCGTCGGCCTCGGCTCCAACAACACCCAGTTCACCTTCGGCGACGTGGCCACGCTGTGCGCCAACCGCTTCATCGCCGACGCCTGGACAGGCTGGTGGGAGTTCTGGGCCTATCTGAAGGGCGAAGTGCCGCAGAAGCCCTGCACCGCCTCGGACCTGGCCACCGACACCGAGGTCGCCGCCGCCACCACCGAGACCACCGCGGCCCTGCGCCAGATCCTCGACACCCTCGCCCAGATCGACGCCGACGGCACCCACCAGGTGATTCTGCAGACCTACACCAACCCGCTGCCGCCCGACATCGCCCCGCAGTACCACGACGAGGACGGCCGCACCGACACGCGCGACAAGTTCCGCGCCCTCGGCGCCGAGCGCTACGCCGCCGGGTGCCCGATCCACCGTGCGAGTCTCGCCCCTGGGCACGTGTTCTCCCAGAACCTCGGCTCCCTGGTCAAGAACGCGCATGCCACGCTGGCAGCCGAACGCCCGGCGGCCGACCTGCGCGTACTGGACGTCCAGAGGGCTTTCGACGGGGCCAGGCTCTGCGAGAACCCCGGCAGCCCGGCGGGCGCGCTCGCGACGCCGGTCCGGGTACAGGACGGGCCGTCCGGCACGTTCATCACAAGCCTGTCGGGCTGGGACAAGATCGGTATCCAACGGGCGGCGAACACCTGCGTCACCTACTTCCAGACCTGCCAGGAGTCGTGGCACCCCAACGCCGCGGGCCACACGGTCCTCGGCCAGTGCCTGACCGGCGCCTTCGCCGCGGCGCCCCGCGCGGTCGTTACGTGCGCCCGTAACGCGGACGGCACGCTCGCCATCTCCTGACGTCTCCTCAGCTTCGCGTCCGGCTGTCTGGAGCCGGACGTGTCGCTGGGCAGGCGATCGGTCCGGGCAGCGCGGCGGGGACGGCGCCGCCAGAACTGCCGTCGGCGCAGGCGCACGGCTGGGTGTTGCTGCCCGCACTGGCCCGGCTCGGCGATACCGCCCCAGGACAGAGCCACACCCGACGAACCGCATCTCAACCCGCCCACGGCCGACGGCCGGCCGCCACCTCTCAACTGGTCCACTCCGCCGGTGATCGCACGGCATCGTGCCGTGTGCGGTGCCAGAACGCGGATAGTGCTGCTGAGCTGGGCGTTCGCCGGGTGATCAGGCTGCTCTGTGGTGCTCGTTGATCAGTCCGGTGACGGTGCTTCGGCGGTGGATCCGGGAGGTCATGTCGATCATCTGGCTGGGGTGGTGCAAGGGAGGGTGGAGGGAGCGGCTCTGATGTGGGCGATGATGGTGGAAATGGTGCTCGTACTCGGTCAGGACCTTGCGTAGGTGCCGCTCCCCATGGATGAGCGGGTGATCGAGGCACTCACGGCGTAGTGTTCCTGCCAATCGTTCGGCGAACGCGTTTGCCCGTGGTGATCGGACGGCATCTTGATGATCCTCACGCCGTTGGCGGTGGACACCTGATCGAACGAGCGGGGGAACTTGCCGTCACGGTCCCGGATGAGAAACCTGAAGGCGTCGGCGCGTTCATCCAGGTCCATCAGCAGGTTCCGGGTTTGCTGGGTGGTCCATGCGCCGGTTGGGTTGGAGGTGAGGCCCAGCAGGTGCGCGCGGCGTGTCTCGATCTCCATGACGAACAAGACATACAGGCGTTTGAGGAACACGGTGTCGACGTGGAGGAAGTCGCAGGCCAGGATGCCGGAGGCTTGCGAGGTGAGGAACTGTCGCCAGGTCGGTGAGGCCGGGGCGTGGCGCTGGGCCCAGGCCGGTCGCGAGGATTCGGCGTACTCCTCCTGTGAGCCTTTCGGCCGAGCCGAACCCGGGTGTGGCTGGCGAACCGCGCCGGCCCGCCACCGATCGGTCAGGGAAGTGGCCGGGCTCAGCCACCACTGGTGTCGCCGGAGCCGCACGCCTGGTGCCGATCGTCCACCCGTAAGGGACCCAAGAATTCCACGGGAGCATGGACCTGCCCCCGCCATATCCCCCCGTGTCTCGGAAAGTCACTCTCACGGGCGAGTCCAGCATCCCGAACACCCTCCAGCGGCCCGCAACGGGCCGTGACACGGGGAGCAGGCGGCCTGACCACCCCTGGGCGGGGCGCGTCGAAGTAGGCGGACCCCCGGCTCGACCAGCAGGTCGGCGCCTTGCCTTCCCCGGCCGGTTCGAGCGAGCGTAAACTTGACTGTTCGTTCCAGATAAGACTAGTCTGCGCTGCATGGCACGGGTGAGGGAGTTCGACACGGAGGCCGCGCTGGAAGCGGCGATGTCGGTCTTCCGGCACAAGGGCTACGAGGGCACCTCGGTGCAGGACCTGGTCGACGCCACCGGGGTGGGCCGCGGCTCTCTCTATGCGGCGTTCGGCAGTAAGGAGGGCCTGTATCGGGCGGTGCTTGATCGTTACCGGGAGCGGTATGCGCTCCCTCTGGTCGATCTGCTGCGCAGCGGCACCCCGGCACGGGAGCTGATCCGCGACATCCTGGTCGATCTGGTGGAGACCATCCTGCGGGACGGGCGCGAGCAGTCCTGTCTGATCGTCAGCGCCGCGACCGAGCGGCTGTGTCACGACCCCGAGGTGGCCACGCGGGTGGAGGCGACGACCTCGCTGCTGGAGGACGAGCTGACCGAGGTGATCGCGGCGGCCCAGGCCCGCGGCGAGCCGGTCGGCATCCGCGACCCCCGGGACTCGGCGAGGCTCATCATGACGCTCATTCATGGGTTGCGTGTCACGGGGGCGATCAATCCCGACCGCCGGCACCTGATGAGCATCGTGGAGGCGGCCCTGAGCTGCCTTGACTGATGTTTCACGCCCTAAATCTGTAACGATCATTCAAGATATTTGCCGTCGATAGCCAGGAAGGCATGCCATGGACGACTGCGACACGCTGCACCGCCGCTCCGACATCCGGGCCGGGGACAATTCGTGGGCGCTCAGGGCTCCCGCTGCGCGGAAGGCCGATCGGCCGGGCGCGTTCAGGAGCCGGCGGTGAAGGCCGTCGGCGCGTTCGGCTTCGGCGGTCCCGAGGTCCTGCAGGTGGTGCAGGTGCCTGAGCCGCATGCCGGGTCCGGATGTGTACGCATCCGCGTCCATGCCGCCGCGGTCAATCCGGCGGACACGCTCATGCGTGCCGGACAGGTTCGCCTGCCCGGCGTGCGGCCGCCGTACATCCCCGGGCAGGACGCCGCGGGCGTCGTGGACGAGATAGGCCCCGGCACCGCCACCGGCCTGCGGGTGGGCGACCGCGTGATGGCCATGGTCATGCCGAACGTCCCCGGCGGCGGCGCGTACGCCGAGCACGTGGTCCTGCCCGCTTCCTGGGTGGCCAGGGCGCCGGCCGCCGCCGGCCACGCCGAGGCCGCGACACTCCCGCTCAACGGTCTCACCGCCCGCCTGGCGCTCGACCTGCTCGCCCTGTCGCCCGGCCAGACGCTCGCGATCACCGGCGCGGCCGGCGCGGTCGGCGGCATGCTGATCCAGCTGGCGAAGGCCGACGGGCTGCGGGTCGTCGCGGACGCCGCTCCTGCCGACCGCGACCTGGTCCGGTCTCTGGGTGCGGACTCGGTGGTCGCCAGGGGCGGCGACGTGGCCACGCGGTTCCGCGAGGTCGTACCCGCCGGAGTACACGCTCTGGCCGACGCCGCGCTCATCGGTGCCCCGGTCGCGGCAGCGGTCCGCGACGGCGGCGGCATCGCCGCCTTCCGCGGCACGGCCGCCTTCGGCCCGCCCGAACGCGGGCTCGGCTATCACCACGTCTACGTCCCCGACTACGGCGGCAGACCCGACAAGCTCGACGCGTTGCGCCGCCTGGCGGAGACCGGTGCGCTGACCATGCGCGTGGCGGGCACGTTCCCGCCCGAGCAGGCGGCCGAGGCCCACCGTCGCTTCGAGGCCGGAGGCGTCCGGGGGCGGCTGGTCCTGCAGTTCTGACCCACCCCACCAATCCCCACCACACCAACCCCCCGGCACACGACATCGGTACACCCGTTCGCCACCGGCGACCGGGCATCACCAAAGGAGCATCATGAAGATCGGCGTCGGCATCATCGGGGCGAGCGTCGGCGGCTGGGCCGCCATCAGCCATGTCCCCGCGCTCAAGGCCCTTCCGGACTACGAGTTGCGCGCCATCAGCACCTCACGCCGCGAGTCCGCCGAGCGGGCCGCCAAGGAGTTCGACGTCCCGGCGGCCTTCGACGACCCCGCCGGCCTGATCGCCCACCCCGGCGTGGATCTGGTGGTGGTGTCGGTCAAGGTGCCCCACCACCACGCGCTGATCTCCGCGGCGCTGGCGGCGGGGAAGATGGTCTACAGCGAGTGGCCCCTCGGCGTCGGCACCGACGAGGCGGCCGACCTGGCCGCCCGAGCCGAGGCCGCCGGTGTCCGTACGGTGATCGGGCTGCAGGGCGGCTTCCTCCCGGCGATCCGTCACACCCGTGACCTGGTCGCGGACGGCTACGTCGGGAAGGTGCTCGGCACGACGCTGGTCGGATCGGGACTGTCCTGGAGCCCCGTGACCGACCGCGCGCACGCCTACCTCTACGACGCCACCGCCGGCGCGACGCTCCTGACGGCGTCGGCGCTGCACGCCCTGGAGGCGGTCAACGTCGTGCTCGGCGAGCTCACCGATATCTCGGCCAACCTGGTTCACAGCCTCACACAGGCACAGGTGATCGACGAGGGCTCCACCATCCCGGTGACGGTGGCCGACCAGGTATCCGTCACGGGCACCTTCCGCAGCGGTGCCGCCCTCTCCCTGTTCTACCGGGGCGGCTTCTCCCGCGGCGACAACTTCCGGTGGGAGATCAACGGCACCGAAGGCGACCTGGTCCTGACCGCCCCCGGCATCAACGGCAACCTCCAGGCTCTGGACCTGCGAGTTCAGGGCGGCCGGGGCGATGACCAGACGCTCGCCGACATCGCCCTCCCCGACAGCCGCTTCCATCCGGTCCCGCGCGACCTGCCCGCAACGGCGCAGGGCGTAGCCCAGGTGTACGCGCGCTTCGGGCGGGACCTGCGTGAGGGCACGCACACCGTGCCCGGCTTCGGCCATGCCCTGCGGCGGCACCGGCTCATCGACACGATCGAGCGGGCCTCCCGCACGGGAACCACCCGGATACCGGCCCCGGCATAGGCGAGCCGCCTGGGCGTTCTTCGTCGCATGGAACACATCACCAGGACATCCACCGGCAAGCGTGCCCCTGGCCAAACCGTGCAAACCGAAACCGTCGGTTCCCGGCTCGGCGACTGGTGCAACCGTGGGTTTCATCCTGCTGCGTGACCGCCCCCCACCTGATGATCGACGCCACCCTCGGTGCTTTCCCGAACCCGCGATGCCGAAGCATTCACCGCGCTCGCCGACGCAACAGCTCACCAGGTCAGCCTCAACGCGCCGATATCACCTCTCCTGGCAGCGCGGGTTCGGGAAAGCCGGGAGGTGCCCTGGATGCGACATTCCTTCAAGCCCGGTCAACCTGCCTCACCTGCCTGAAAAGATCATCTCGCTCTGACCTGCGGGAAGATGCCGACAACCCCAGATAGCAGAGCACGGCCGCAACCGGCAGGGTACGACGGTGAGCGGCGTCCCGCCCCACGCGACAGAGCAGGCGGACGTTGTGCCCTTGGGGGGCTCGTCTGTACTGGTCATCTGCCAGTTCGGCCGTGCTTCCGTACTTGCATCCGGATCGAGGAAACGCCCATGTCTGAGCTCTTCCGTAGTCCCTTCGACCGCCATTCGACCGCTTCGGAGGTGATCAAGAGTGTCGACCTCTCCGGCAAACGCGCAGTGATCACTGGTGCCACGTCCGGTATCGGTGTGGAGACCGCCCGTGCACTGGCGGCCATCGGCGCCGAGGTCACCCTCGCAGTTCGGCGTCCCGACGCCGGAGAGCAGGTCGCAGCCGACCTGCGGACCAAGACCGGCAACGACGCGATCCACGTCGCCCGGGTGGACGTGGCGGACCTGGCCTCGGTGAACGCGTTTACCGCTGCCTGGGCCGGTCCCCTGCACATCCTGGTCAACAACGCCGGGATCATGATGCTCCCCGAACTGGAGCGGGGCACCGGTGGCCACGAGCAGCAGTTCGCCACCAACTACCTGGGGCACTTCGCCCTGGCCCTGGGCCTGCACAGGGCACTCGCTGACGCCCGCGGTGCACGCATGGTGAACGTGTCTTCCAGCGGTCACATGTTCTCCCCGGTCGTCTTCGACGACCTGGACTATCGCTTCCGCCCCTACGACGCGCTGGGCGCCTACGGCCAGTCCAAGACCGCCGAAGTGCTCCTGGCCGTCGAGGCGGACCGGCGCTGGTCGGGCGAGGGCATCCGGGCGAACGCGCTGCACCCCGGGGCAATCGCCACCAACCTCCAGCGGCACACCGGCGGCCTGAAGACCCCCGAGCCCTACCGCAAGACCATCGAACAGGGCGCGGCCACCACCGTCTTCCTCGCCGCCTCCCCGCTGGTCGAAGGCATCGGCGGACGCTACTTCGAAGACGTCAACGAAGCCCCGCAGGTCACCTCACGGCCCACACAACCGGGCGTGCCCGGAGTGGCACCCTATGCGCTCGATGCCGCGAACGCCGAGCGCCTGTGGGATCTCGGCACCACCATCCTGCGCTGACCGCGGCCATGAGACACGGCGGAGATCCCGGCGATCGGAGAGTGAGGCTTCGAACTGCACCGGCGACCCCACCGAGGCCGAGCGGATCGGCGCGCACGTCGCACGTCAGGAGGTGGCTGCCGGGTGCGGGTCGCCGAGGTACGGGAACCGGTCCAGGGTGTCGGTGTGCGGCTGCAGGCCGGTGGGCGGGGCCTCGTTCTTGGTGAGGAACGCGACGCGGATGTCGATGACGTCTTCGGTGAAGGTCCGGCCATTGGGATACGCGGCCGGCTTGGACGGGTCGAAGCGCAGCACGTCCGGCAGCAGGCCGTGCTCCTCGATCGCGGCGATCGCCTCCTCGCGCGAGTAGCCGCCGGTGTGCCCCAACAGGTGGACGAACTGGTCGGTCCAGTTTTCCCGGTCGTCGACCGGCTCGCTGGCGTTGTAGTCCTCCTTGGTGTCGTCGGTGTTGAAGAAGCTGCTCATGGACGGGTGCCCGGCCCGGTCGGCGTGGACGAGCTCGCCGTCGCGCAGGACGCTGCACCGGCCCCAGATGTGCAGCTCGGGCTGGGGTGCCAGCTCCGCGGTCGGCAGTTCGATGGCCATGGAGAAGACGTTGGCCGTAGTGTTGGAGTCGACGCCGGTCCAGGGGGACTGCCCGCTCAGATGCGGTGCGGTGAAGTTTCGCTTGCCGCTGGTGTCGAACAGGTTCTTGATCCCGTCGAAGTCGAAGAAGAAGGCGTCGCTGCGGCTGCCGGCGGCCACCTTGTACTCGCCGCTGCTGACCACGTTGGCCTGGGGGCCGAAGGAGACGGCCGCGTCCGACACGATCTCGGTGCCGGCCGCCTCGGGGCTGCGAGCCTGCGCACCCGTGGCCATGTAGACACTGTAGGTCTGGGAGCCGTCGGCGGCCGGCGGGCTGAAGACCCAGCTGAAGGCGATGTCGGTCAGGTAGTCGCCGTCGTTGTCGATGTTCAGGCGGTACACGGCGTCGGGATGCAGGGCGTCCGCGTTGGGATTGGCATTGAGGATGATGACGGTCCTGCCCGGATCGCCGGGCGCGGTGAAGGCGTAGAGGTCGCACAGATCGAGGCGCTGGTCTCCGAGGGGCGGCCCGAGGCTGAGGCCGGTGAAGTGGTTGGACATGTCGGGCCCTTTCATTGCTCGCTCACCAGATGCCTGCTGGAACGTTCCATCGCCGGGTGCGGCGCGGTCGCGTCCCGTGGAGTGGCGTCGGAATCGATCTGCGCTTGATCCTGTTTCTGCAGGTTAAGCCCTGTCCACCGAAATGACCGAGAGGTGTGGACGCGTGGCGAGTCGCGCGGCTCAGCCACCCGTTCACAGCCGGGCCCGCGCGTTCAACTGCTGAGCATCCGGCGCGGGAGCGAGGTGCCCACGATGCGCTCGCACCATCCTGACGGTCAGTTGCGTCATATGCCTGAACCGGCGAAGGCAACATACGCCTCTTCCTCTGGTCTCGGGTAGCGCTTGGCATCCGAGAGCACCTTGCTGCGGTCAGAAATGGCGCCTGAACACCTGGGACTCATCGCACGCTCACCACCTGCATCCACCGGCCCGACCAAGAAGGGAACCCCGAACCTGCACTACGAGCAGGGCTACGACGCCGACGGCAACGGAACCGTCAGCTGGAGTGCCGTGGGTACGGAGCGGGTCACCGCCCGGTTCGACGGCAAGGCGTACGGCCCTGCGCCGGGGGAGAGTGGCGCAACGTCGAAAGCCTCAACGGCTGCAAGAATTCGCAGTTCGGCGCTGATTTCAACGCCGACGGAATCGGCGACATCTTCTCCGAGACCGCCGGCACACTGAACCTCTGGAAAGGCGAGGGCGACAACGAATTCGGCCCCGCCACCGCCATCGGCCCGGACTGGACCCCCTCCGCTCACCAGCGAGCGGCGCGTCATTCTCGCCGCGGCGCTGAGGACGCTCTGGAGGCGCTGATCGCCTTGTATGGCGAGCGTCCCTCCGTACCGCCACCTCCGTTGCCCGACTCTCCCCGGCGCGGCCTGCGCCCTCCTTCAGCGGCCGAGCCGTGAAACCGGCGTGTAACCGGATCTTCCTAGGTTGGGAGGGCCGGGACGGATGGGCTGGTCAGGGGTGGGGACAGGATGCTCCGAGTGGTGGTCATGGTCGTTGCGCTGATCATGGGGCTCGTCGCGGGCCTTCCGGCGACGGGGGAGATCCGCGGGGGAGGCCGCGTGGCGGTGGCCGGAGGCGTGGCGCCGCCCGACGACGAATCCTCCGCGATGCAGCGGGCCAGAGAGCTCGGGCAGCCAGTGGAGATCATGTCGAGGCGGACCTCCACGACACAGGTCTTCGCCGAGCCGGACGGCACCCAGCGCATGGTCGCCTCGGCGCTGCCGACGTTCGCGCTGAAGGGCTCGTCCTGGGTGGACATCGACACGGCGCTGGAGCCGCAGGCCGACGGCACGGTGGCGCCCGCCGCGGCCGACCTCGACCTGGCCTTCTCCGGGGGCGGCGCCGGGCCGCTGGTACGGGCCGCCAGGGACGGCGTGTCGGTCGCGTACACGTGGCCGGCGCCGCTGCCCGTGCCCACGCTGAGCGGAGCGACCGCGACCTACGCCGACGTGCTGCCCGGCGTGGACCTGAAACTCACCGCAGGACCCGATGGCTTCTCCCAGGTGCTCGTGCTGCGGCGACCGGTACCGGACCTGGCCGAGATCCGTCTCGGCACCCAGGTGACCGGAGGCACGCTGCAGATAGACAAGGAGGGGAACATCACCGTGCTCGACGGCGCCGGTGGCGTCGCGATGCACGGCAACGCGCCGCAGATGTGGGACTCGTCAGGCGCGGCCACCGAGACCGGCGACCGTCTCTTCGGGCCGCGGACCGGGGACGCGACGGCTGCGGTCGCCGCGCGCCTGGAGGGGGCCACCCTCGTACTGACTCCCGATCAGGAGTTCCTGAGCACGCCCGGCCTGACCTTCCCCGTGTACATCGACCCTCCCATGCACGGTGCCGGCCGGGCCGCCTTCGCCTTCGTCTCGCGGCACTTCAGCGGCACCCGGTACTACGGCAGCCGCGACGTGGCCAGGGTCGGCTACTACAACGACCCGAACGTGCCCTACGGCCCCGTCCAGGACACCTACCGGTCCTTTTTCCGGATGAACACCGCCGCGGTCAACGGCAAGCACATCATCAAGGCGACCTTCCGTACGTACGAGGTGCACTCCTGGTCGTGCTCGGCGCGGCCGGTGGAGTTGTGGCACACCGGCGCGATCGGCACGGGCACCACCTGGAACGCGCAGCCGAGCTGGAAGTCCCGGGTCGCCACCGTCAACGTGGCCAAGGGCTACGGCTCCAGTTGCGACGAAGGCGGGGTCGACTTCAACGCCACCTCGATCGTGGCCACGGCGGCCGGTGGCAGGTGGCCGAACCTCACCCTGGGCCTGCGCGCCTCCAGCGAGAGCGACAAGTTCGGCTGGAAGAAGTTCCGCAACAACCCGGTTCTGGAGATCACCTACAACACCAAGCCGAACGTGCCCGACCAGCGCTCCGCGATGGTGGGCGCCAGCCAGGGGGTGCCGTGCGCCACGGGGACGGCGGCACCGTACGTCACCACGCCGACGCCCACGCTCCGGGCCCGGGTCAGCGACCTCGACGGCGCGAGGGGCCAGACGGTCCGCGCGCACTTCGAGTGGTTCACCACCAACGGCGCCAAGCTGGGTGAGCGCTACACGACCTACGTCGCCAGCGGCACGCCGGTGACCGCCCCGATCCCGGCCGGCGTGTTGGCGGACGGGGCCAAGGTCTCCTGGCGGGTACGCGGCCAGGACGGCACCGCCACCAGCGGCACCAGCGACTGGTCGCCGTGGTGCGACCTGATCGTGGACACGAGCAGCCCGTCGAAGTCGCCGTCCGTCACCTCCGCCGACTACCCGGAGACGCCCGAGGGCGGCGATCCTGTCCCCGCCGGCGGTGTCGGCGTCATGGGCACCTTCACCTTCCGCCCGGACCCGGCCGACAAGGACGTGGGCGCCTTCCTGTACGTCCTCAACGACGACGAGCCGGGCACCGCGACGGCCGTGCCGGTGACCGCCGACGGCAGTGCGGTGATCAAGGCGACACCGTCACGGAACCTGCTCAACACCCTGTACGTGTGGAGTCGCGACAAGGCGGGCCACCTCGGCCCGTACAAGCGCTACGAGTTCAGCGTGCGCTCGGCGGCGGCCCCGCTGGCCCACTGGAAGCTGGACGAGAGCACGGGCGAGGTCGCGAACGACTCCTCCGGCAACGGCCACCACGCCACCCGGGTCGCGGCCCCGGTGGCCGCCGACGGACCGGCCTGGATCAAGGGCTGGGACAGGGGCGCGGCGCGGATGAGCAAGGGGGGCCGCTTCCATTCGCAGGCAGCCGGGCTGATCCGCACCGACCGCAACTTCAGCGTCGCGGCGTGGGTGCGGCTCACGGACAAGGCGAACAACCGGATCGTGCTGAGCGTGGACGGCGCCCACCGCGACGGCTTCCACCTGATGTACAACGCGACGTTCGACCGGTGGGCGATGGTCATGGCCTCCGCGGACACCGCCGAGCCGGTCACCTACCACATGGCCCGCTCCGACGGGCCGCCCGCGCTGAACAACTGGACCCGCCTCGTGGGCACCTTCGACGCGGCCACCGGCAAGATCGGCCTGTACGTGGACGGCCGCCCGCAGGCGATAACCGGGACGCACTCCGCCCCGTGGAACGCGACGGGCGTGCTCAACATCGGCAGGGGGAAGAACCCTGACGTCCCGTGGTGGGGCGAGGTGGACGACGTCCGCGTCTACAACCGGATGGTCTATCCCACCGAGGTCGCGACGCTCGCCAACCGGCCGGTCGTGGCGGAGGGCCACTGGAGGTTCGACGAGCCGAGTGGCCGCACCGCCCTCGACTCCTCGGGCCGGGGCCGCCACGCCGAGTTCAACGGCACGGTGATCCGTTACGACGGGTGGCTGGGCGGCATGGTGCGCACCGGGCTGCCCAACACCGCTCCCGCCGGCGAGGCGGGCACCGCGGCCGTGCTGACCGGGTACGTCCACGAATCGGTATGAGCGGTGCTGATGATCCGCTTGCAGATGGCGTTCATGCTTTGAGCATTGCAATCGGCGCGCAGGTTGCCCCCGCCTATGACATGGTCTGCTCCAGGTTGCCGCGTATCTGGAGCAGGCCATGTCATGGGAGCAACCTTCGACGAATTCAGTGCTGGTTTGCTATTTCACTGGCGCCATGTCCGAGGTCGGCATGCTTTCTGGGTGCTACAGCAGCCGTTCGTTTAGGGTGGCTGCTTCTTCTCGGGCCGCGGTGAGGAATGCTCGGCGGAGTTGTTGGTGTGAATTCTCGGCGTTTGCGGGGGAGGGGTGTTGGGGGTTGGTGTGCTGATAGAGGTGCCAGCAGGTGTGGATGCCGTGGAGCAGGTTGTCGAGGAGGTCGGAGGCGGGTCGGGCGGGGTCTAGCGAGGTGAGGGGAAGGTACACGCTGTCGGGGCTGAGGTCGAGTTCGGAGTGGTCGGCCTGGGCCCTCCCGATGAGGTGCTGGGCGGCCGTGATGCGCTGTTGGACTTCGAGGATGCCGCGTAGGTGGCCGTCGGCGACGTGGAGGGCGTTGCGGATGAGGGGCATGACCACGTGCCGGGCGCGGGCGCCGGCGTCCATGGCTGTGGTGATGTCGGTGAGACTTTCGAGGGCAAGGGGTTTGTCGTGCTGTTCGGCGCTAGCGACCACCTGGATCGGGTGCAGGCCGGTGTGCTGGGCGGTGATGGTGACGGCGGCGTAGAACCAGTGGGCGGCGGCGATGGCGGCGGCGGTGGGATCGACCTGCGTGAACAGGTCCTGGCTGCCGAAGGGGTTGTCGTGCAGCAGGCGGTCGGCTTGGGAGATCTGCAGAGGTGAGGCGTCTTCGCGGCTGAGGGCGACGGCTTGCTGGGCGCGTTCGGACAGGTCGCCGCGTTCGGCCTGTTCGATGGCGGCCAGTTCGGCGGCGACATCGGTACTGACGTGGGTGGTGAGCTGAGAGGTGTCGAGTACGCGCAGGGTACGGGCGACGGCGTGGGCGGCTTGCTCGACCTTGGTACCGATGGGCTGGTCGGCGGGGCGGGTGGCGGCGATCAGGGGCAGGATCTTGGTGAAGGCGTCGCGTTCCTGTTGCCGGTGCCAGCCGAGGCTGTGGGGGTTGTGCCGGTCGGCGGCGGTGGCGGGGTGGGTGTAGGAGCGCCAGCAGACGTGCGACAGGCGAGTCAGGTCGGCGGCGAGCTGGCGGGTGTCGTGGTGGAGCTGGTCGTGGGTCAGCCGGGCCACGATGGTGGCGGTGTCGCCGATGCCGGTGCTCCACTGGGCGAGAAGCGTGTTGTGGGCACGGTCGATGGCATACCGAGTCACGAAGACCTCTTCAAGGAAAGGGAGGACCAGAGAATGAGAGCTCTGCTCGGGGCAGTTTCTGGCCATGCCCAGGATGCTGGATCCGCCGCTCACGTGAAGCCTTTTTGACATTGTCACGAGTCCCTGATGGGCGCTTTTGCGGCGAGACACGGCATAATTCCTTCTCCTGCGCCGGTTACGATGCGGTATGGCATGGCACCGTCGGCTTGGGCGCCGCGATGGCATACCGCTTCGCAAAGACGGGTGTACCCCGCTTCAAAGTCGTCGCGGGGCGCTCGACCTGCAGGGGGTGAGACCTGATGCGGCGGACATGCCGACGATCCTGCGGCACGACCTATGGCGAGGAGCGGTAACGAAGCGTTGGCGTCGCGTACGAACTCAAGGTGGTGCAGCGCACGCTGAGACATGCCAGGATCGTGCTGACCGCTGACGCCCACGTCTCGGTGCTGCCGCACCTGTATCAGGGCACACCGTGGCAACGATCAGATGGCGCGGCTACAACCTCGTGTGAAGCCGCAGGTCGGCGTGGTCGGGAAGGTGGGACTTGCACCCGCGACCCACGGATTATGAGGCTCTATCGGTGTTGGTTGCCCTGCGGGCAGGATTTTCCGTGCCACTGTGTCGGCCTCTGATGCCGCGTTCCGTCCCGTGCCGTGGACGTGCGAGCAACCACCGAACAACCGCACCACTCTTACCTACAGTAGTGCCGTTATGCGTAGAATGTGGGTATTCCCTTGAGTAATGTAGCCGCTGCGCCACATGAGGCGCAGCGGCTAGCGAACGGAAATGAGCAGCCATTGAGCAATCTGCGATCGCCCTTACGAGATCAAAGGAGTTGTCTGCGTTGTCCGACCAGCTACGACACTGCCGGTTGTCAACCTCCGCGACGGTCCAAGTGCCTGCCATGAGCTCCTGAGTGAGCGAAGCGGGGGGTACTAATCGAGGGCATCTGTCTGTCTGATTGTTGCAGGCGCTCGCTGCTGTACGGCGCCGTTGTATCGTGCAAGTGCTGCTGTCTACCATCAAAGCGGACTTTGCAGTTATCCCACGGTGCATCGTAAGTGGTGCGTCTTTGAGATACATCGATTGCACGGGCAGTGAACGGCACGGCATGAAGGCGAACGAAACCACCCTTCGTAAGCTCATTCAGGGCGACCAACAATTACTGGTCCCCCTTCACCAGCGTCAATACACCTGGGAACGTCCGCAGCTCACGCAACTTTGGTCCGATATCACCGCCCAGGTCGACGTGCTGGCCGAGCAACGGTACGGTGCACCAAGCCACTTCTTGGGATCGGTGGTCCTCGCTCCGGGGCCAGAGCTGGCACCGAGTCGTCCCAATGGATCATCGTGGATGGACAACAGCGTCTCACCACCCTGATGCTCGCGCTCTGCGCGATCCGGGACCACCTGATGGCTGATGAGGATCCCACAGCTCTGGAACGCATCAACGAGCTGCACCTGATCAACAAGTTCCAGCAGGGAGAGTCGCGCTACCGGCTCCTGCCCACCCAAGCGGACCGAACGGCGTTCAAGGCTTGCGTGGATGGCACGCGGGAGGGCAAGTCCGACAGGTTGATCGGCAACGCCTACCAATTCTTCCGCGGGATGTTGAAGGAGTTCGACGATCCAGCAGACCGTCATGACATCGCGCGCGTGGAGCCGGTGCTGCTGGACCGCCTCAACCTCGTGCAGATCATGGTGGAGAAGGACGGCAACACGTTCCGTATCTTCGAGTCGATCAACAATACGGGCATGCGGCTCTCGACCGCTGGCGCAACCTCCGCCAGGCGATCAGAGTGAGGATCCGTCCGGAAACCCCCTTCGAGGCGACCGAGGCCATCCAAGGTCTCAACATCAGCCCTGACTTATTCCATCGTGACAAGATGCGTCGTTTTCCGAAGAGACTGAACGGAGACAAAGAGAAGATTCATTTCGCTCGTTCAGTCATATGCGCTGATATCACCGCGTTCGATCGCCTGCTACACACGCTTGCGACGGAGTGATCCAATCCTGCGGGCCGGAAATCAGCACATCGTCCAAGGGGCAGAATCAGTTCCGATCGAAACTCGGACACCCGTCACACGCGCAGGACGGTGACCTGGCGGCCGGACGGTGTAGTCGCCTGGTCGAAGCCGCCGCGCTCCTTCCATGACGGGGCTTCGGGGCGGCGGTCGAAGATGACCAGGACGCCGGTGGTAAGGGTGAGGCGGTCGAGGTAGCGGTCGAGCTGGGCCAGACCCTCGGGTTTGGGGTCGTCTGCGCTGGGTCGCCACACCTTCAGTTCCATGGCCTCGCGTTGCATCAGCCGTTCACCGTCGGGGCCGCTGTAGGGCCAGCGAACGAGCACGTCCAGGCGTTTGGTGCCGGCGGCGTACTCACGGTCAAGGTAGCCGCCCCCGTTTACCAGGCGGTGGAGGAAGGCCATGAGGATGATCTGGCAGGCGGCTTCGTGGTAGCCCTCCTGCTGGATGAGGACTTCGCCGTGTTCGCGCCAGAACACGACGAACTCCTGCAGCAGGCGGGGCAGGTCGAACCGGCCGTCGGGGAGGACGAAGCTGTGCGGGTCGGCGTGGATGTTCTGTTCCGTCAGGTCGCCCAGCACCCGCAGGATGACTTCCCGATAGATGGGGTTGGCCACTTGCGGTGGGGGTTTCTGGGTGATCAGGCCCAGGTCGCGAGCGTAGGCCAGGTCGTCGGTGTTGTGGCGGTCGGTGTAGGGGCCGCCGGCCACGATCGGTTCCATCACCCGTTTGACCCGGGGCTCGTGCAGCCGGGCCGCCAGGGAGTCCAGGTGGGTGGCGCGCGCCCGGATCAGCCGCTCTTTCGCGTCCTCCACCTGCCCGGTGGTGATGGTGCCGGTCACCTTCATCTTGAAGGTGATCTCGTGGGCGAGGGCGTTGACCAGCCAGGGTTGTCCCTGGGTCAGCTCGAAGACCTGGTCCACGGCGTCTTTGGTGAACTCCTGGCCGGTCGCCTGGGTGTGCTGGTCGTAGAGCTCGGCGATCTGGTCGGCGGTGAAGTCGCTCAGGCGCAGGGAGTCAGCAAGGATGTTGAACGGGCTGGCCGGGCTGAACCGCGCGGGGTCGCCGCCCGAGGCGACCTTGTAGTCGCGCAGGTCGCGCAACCCGCACAGCACCACCGAGGCAGGAAACGGATGTCCCTTGTGCCGCGCGTTGTGGCCGTCGCGGAGCTGGCTGAGGATGCTGACCAGGCTGGCGCCCTGCAGGGCATCGATCTCGTCGAGGAACAGCACGACCCGGCGCGGGCAGCGGTCGCACCACTCACGCAGTGCCGCGCCGAACCGGCTGCCCGGAGTGGCCTGCGGCCAGGGATCCGGCGGCAGCAGCTCGTCCGGCCATCCCGACCACTGCACGGCGTCGCCGAGGGAATCGAGCAGCAGCGACTCCGCTGCGGCGTAGTCGTCGCCGGCCGCCTTGGCACGCTCGCAGGAGAACGACAGGGCGGCGATGTCACCCTCGGCGGTCAGCTCGGAGGCCAGGGTGTCCAGGACGGTCGTCTTGCCGGTCTGCCGGGGCGCGTGCAGCACGAAGTAGCGGTCCATCTCGATCAGTGCGCGCGCCTCGGGAAGCCGTGGTGTGGGGGGCAGCATGTAGTGGAGCCGCGGATCGCAGGGGCCGGTGGTATTGAAATACTTCGCTCCGGGTGGTGGCACGGTCGCATTCTGCCACCATTCTGATCGGAGTGCCTGGAGCAAGGGACCAAGGCGGCTGCAGGCCGTCAAGCGGGGCAGAGCCGGTCAGGCCGCTGGGCGGCTGTGCTCCCATGCGGTGGTGAAGAGCAATGATGCGTAGTCGTACATAAGCCCTGGTCGGTGCGCGCCGAATCCACCGCCGCCCTGGTCAACACCGCAGCCGCAGGCGCCCAGACCGCCCGGCTGATCACCCTGCGGACCACACCCGAGACACCACCACCTGAACCACCGAGCCCAGGCAGGCCCGCCGACCCTTCGGCGGGCCTGCCTGATGCCCTCAGTGGCTGTCACACAGGTGACGCAAGGCCGATCGATCCTGAACCTGCGCGATGCACGGGCCAAGCAGCTCGCTGCGAGAAGCAGCGGATCTTCAATCTGCTGGTCAGAAATGCCTGGTGAGCAGGACGAGCTGGATTGGACAAGGGTTGATCTCACGTGAGGCCGCCGTTGACCGACGAGGGGCCCTTGCAGGCCTTCTGGTTTGATCTTCTGATGGTCGTCTCTGAGGTCTGAGCTGACGATGGCGTCTAAATGATCTACCGCTATACACAGTCTGTATACAGGTGCAACCACCGAGCAATCAACCATGATCAACAACGCGTCCGAGGTTGGCGAGATCCGAGAAATCCCAGGTCGAACCAGGTATTGAAGAGTAGGGCGGGTGGGACTTGAACCCACGACCCACGGATTATGAGTGGGTTCCCTCGGTGGCGTTCAGTGTCACGGAGTGCTAGTTGTTACCGCTGTGGCCGGAATTTTACCGCCGTCGTGTCAGGTAGTGGCGATTGATGCCGCGCCGTATCACGTACACGCGAGCAATCACCGAGCAACCATGCGCCCTTGACCATCGCCATCATGTGCCGTTTGCTCACCAGGTTGCCGCTCGTCGGCCGTCAGCGGGTGGCCTGACTTCAGTGTTCTCGCTGACTCCTCACCGAGCCACCGTGCGTGGGGGTCAGTCCACATAAGCCCAACCCCACGATGAAATGATCTTGAGGGGTGCTGCTTCTGGTCGCAGGAGCACCGTTCAACCAAGGCGGTCTACGGACCGGTGCGAACGTAGCCCAGGTGGTGGGCGTCCCACTGCTGTTCCCGACGCTGCTGGTGCCGCTACTGCGCTGGCGATCGTCCATCTGCGGCTGTCAAGCGAACTGGCTGGTCACCCGCTTGGAGGTCTGTCAGGCGCATTAGGCAAGTCGTTCCGCATGCCGGGCATGGCAGGGGCTGACGCGAAAGACTTTCGTGCGCGTGCAGGGGTGGTCGGTCGGCCAAGGCATGTTGCCAGCGCTGACGGCACGGCGGGCTGCGGTGGCGGACGGTCGCGCTGGCCCCTTCATGACGCGCATGGACCTCGCCCCAACCTTGCAGGACATGCTGTCCGCATCGGTCGCCGGCACCCTGGCCTGCGCTGTCGCGCTCTGAGAAGGCGTCCGAGGCCGACGCCCTCGAACGGGCCGGCGTCACGGTGTCCGACTGCTGGGCCGACCCCAACGAGCCCCCGCGAACTGACCATCCGACCGGAGCACGCGCCCGGCGACTACTACGAAGTGCACGTCGTGGCGAGAGACCCAAGCGGGCTGAGTTCCGTGGTGCGGCGTGCCCAACGACATGGGTGACGGCGATTCGGATCGCCGTCACCCCGTCGGGAGGTTACGCGGGGGGCTGGGGGACGACGACCACGTGGGTGGCCTTCGCCGGCTCGATTGACGAGTTCCCCGCCAGCTGGATGACGTACGTGTGCTTGCCGGCCGTTGTCGGCGTGTCAGCGAAGCTGAACGACCCGTCGGCAGCGGCAG
The DNA here is from genome assembly GCF_040674815.1 of Nonomuraea sp. NPDC049709. Lineage (NCBI taxonomy): Bacteria > Bacillati > Actinomycetota > Actinomycetes > Streptosporangiales > Streptosporangiaceae > Nonomuraea > Nonomuraea sp. NPDC049709. The sequence continues at coordinate 62,490 of NZ_JBFANM010000049.1, read as the reverse complement.
TCATCTTGGCCAGGACTTTCGAGGTAGTGCCATCGGGGTTGGAGACGTTACGTACGACGGTGACAATGGTGAGCGGGAAGGTGATGCCGTCGGCGGCGAACGTTCCGTTGAATTCGAGTCGCTCGCCGACGACGCCGGTGGCCGGGCCGGTCACCGTGAGCACCGGCTGGTACAGGCCCACCTCGACGATGGCCGAGGCGCCGCTGCCCCTGAACCATGAGTTGCCCGGCCAGTACAACCGATATTCGTACGACCCCCATTTCGGTGCGGTATCGGTGAACTGGTACGTGCCGTCCGCCTCCGTGGTGACTTCCTGGAAGGGCCGGGAGGTGCCGTCGGGGAGCCAGCGGTACAGCTCGAGCGTCTGCACGCCGGGCAGCGCGCCGGTGCTCAGCGTGAGCCGCCCGTTGAAGGTCAGCTGCTTGAGCGCGGTCGCCTCGGAGGGAGTCGTCATGGTGAGGGTGGAGGCGTGGTAGGGCGAATGCGGCAGCCGCCAGAGGTGCATCCGCCCGGTGTCAGGCTCCTTCAGCACCGCGTAGGTGAGTACGCCGTAGAAGGCGATGCTGCCCGCCACCAGCGCCTTCCCCTGGTGGTCGGCCGAGTAGATCACCTCCGCCGTGGCCGGGTCGTACACCACGAGCTCCGCCGCGTCACCCGCGGAGGAGTTCCAGCCGCCCACGACGTAGGCGCCGTTCGGGCTGGCCGCGACGGCGGTGGGGAGGCCGTGCTCGCTCAGCTCGCCGCTGTCGTAGGCGCGTGTCTTGGCGTTGGTCGTCGTGTCCCAGGCGTCGAACCGGTGGGTGTCGGCCAGCGCCGACAGCGCCGCTGACCCGTAGCCGGCGAGGGCGAGGTCCCGCAGGGACGTGTCAGCGCGGATCTCACCACGCGGGGTGGCCGGGGTGGTGCTGACGTCATACACCCTGATCGAGGCGGGGTCGGCTCCTGGCTCTCCCGCCACCAGAGTGCTCCCGGCGACGGCGACCAGCGGAGGCTGCGTCGTGCCTGGCCCGACCGGGACGAGGGTGGGTGTCGGCCTCCACAGCTCGAGGGCGACGACGCCTCCTTCCCCCGCTTGGCCGCACCCGTATCCGACCCACAGCCGCTCGTACGACTGGGCCAGCGTGGACGGGCACGGGTAGGTGGTGAGGTCGATCCGCTTGGTGATGGCCAGCGTTCCGATGTCGATCTCGATCACTTCATGCGAATCGCGCAGCGCCGCGTACACCTTCCTGCCGTTGTCCGCCACGGACAGGGCCACGGCACCGGACAGGCCGCTGATCGTGTCGATGAGCGCGCCGTCGCTTTTGGTGACCACGATCCGATCGTCGGCGGCGACGAAGATTTTGCCGCTCTGCCCCACCACGTCGCCGCCCCTGTCGGCGGCGACGCCGAGGTCGGTGACGGTGTCGGCGGCCGAGGCGGCGGGTGCCTGAGCGACCAGCAGGACCGCTGCCAGGATCAGGGACCCAGCCAGGGCGACTAATCGGTGGGAAAGAGGAGCACGGCCAGAGCTTGAGAGGCGCACATGCACTCCATTCTGAAGGGCGATTGTCGAACGTATGTTCGCACATTGGATCATCGTCGTCCAGAACGGCCTCGGGAAGGTGGTCCCATCGCCCGCCGCCCCAGGCGGACCTCGTACGGGCGTCGCCGACAAGGTCCTGACCGCGATGGGTACGGTGTGGGTCGGGTGCCATCCGAGGTCCATCGTTGTCGTCGGCGCGGTGTCGCCTCCGGAGCACATGCCTGCAAGGCCGGCCAACATGTCTTACGTGCCTACTTTGGCCTGCTGGGCGGCGCAGGCGCCCGAGGTCCTGGCGGCGCCTTGCTGTGGTGGCCCGCCCGGGCCACAGCTGATCGGCTTGGGCATGGACCCCGGCGACGGCGGCGCCGACCAGGCCGACCACCACACCTGGAACCTTCGCCGCGGGCGGGCTCGCGGGGCAGTTGCGTATCTTGCGTATGAGACGGCGCGACGACGACGCCGTGGTTCGAGTACTGGCTCGCGACGCCGGACGAACTCGCAGCCGCCGTCGCCGAGTCGGCGTGAACCCTGGAGGCTCTGGAGCGCGACCCGGCAGGCCCCGGCTACATCGCCCGCCTGCGCTGCTGAATGCTCCCGCGGACGCCAAGGTGCCGCGCCCGCACCGCAGGTGCTTCACGCGGGCGGGCCCGCCTTCACGCGCTGTACCAGCCGTTCCACCGACCCCCGATAGCCGTGGAGGTGCTCCAGCCACCACGTGGCGCCCGCCTCGGCGTAGGCCCGCACCGGCGAGCCCGGCTCGCTCACTCCGATGACCGCCACGTCGAGATCGCCTGCGGTGGCCCGGTGTCGGCGCAGCTCGCTGACCTGAGCGGCCAGGGAGTCGGGCGAGAGCGTCATGCGGCCCTCCTGGTCGTCGCCGGCGACGATCCAGCCATCCCAGCGGGCGGCCCGCCGAAGGGCGCCCGCGGCCGTGCCGCCGACCCACACCGGGACCCGGGGCCGCTGGAACGGCAGGGGTGCGAGCCGCACCCCGTCCACGGTGTAATGAGGGCCCCGGTGATGGACCTCGTCACCGGACCAGAGCGAGGTCATCACGTCGAGTGCCTCATCAAGCACCGCCCCGCCGGGACGCGCTGAGCCGAAGGCGGTGAACTCCTCCCTCACGCCGCCCAGCCCGGCTCCCAAGATCACGCGGCCGCCGCTCAGCCTGTCGAGCGTCGCCACGGTCTGGGCCAGGATCTCCGGGCGGTGCCGGGCCACGGCCGTCACCGCCGTGCCCAGCCTGATACGCGAGGTCGCCTGGGCCGCAGCGGCCAGGGCCACCCACGGGTCCGCCGACGGTGTGCCCCAGGCGAAGGCCAGATGATCCCACACCAGCACGGCGTCCCATCCGGCCGCCTCGGCCTCCCGGGCTAGAGTGACCAGGCGCGCCGGCTCCGCGAGCTCATCGAGGATCGCGACATCGATGCCGTAACGCATGCCCACACCCAAGCACCCGGCACCGACAGTTCCGTCATCAGACTTGACCTCAGCGATGACACCGCCATCACGCCCGCGGCCACGATGCAGGTGAGCGAGCCGGTGGCAGCCCTCCTGCCGGACCTGTCCGAGCAGGACGGGCAAGCCCGCGCCGACCTGATCAACCAGTTCTCGCAGCAGGAAACCGACCCTGAGCGGCAGCTGACGGCCTGGGAGGCGCCCGAAACCCTGGGTCCCCTGGTCTGACAAGATCAGTTGCGTGTCTCAGCTGCAGCACCGAATGGCCGCCCTTGTCGACGAAGCCGGCTACCACCGTGATGAGCCGATCGTGGCCGGCATGTAGCACGGCGGTCGGGGCGTCCCAGCAGGATGATCCGCTCGGTGTTCGCACAAGCCCGAAGCTCATCCCTCACGAGCGGGACCCCGCATGTCTCACACGCGGACTTGACCAGGAGATCTCTGGCCACCTGCCGGGGTGGTTGTCTCGCTTCCCATAGGAACACCACGGCTCACGACCGGCTGCGACACCACAGGGTGTCAGATCTGACTCAGACGGGCTGGCCGACCGGCCGGATGGTCAGGGTGTTGAGGTCGACGTCGGCCGGCTGGCCGAGGGCGAAGCAGATGGCCTCGGCGACGGGCTCGGGGGACAGGGCGAAGGGCGGGACGCCGCCTTGCCAGAAGGCGGTGTCGGTCATGCCGGGGTTGACGAGGGTGACGCCGACGCCGCGGCTGGTGGCGTACATCCGCAGGTTCTCGGCCATGCCGGTGACGGCCCACTTGGTGGCGGAGTAGAGGTTGGCGGGGCTGTTCTTCAGGCCGGCAACGCTGCCGATGAGCACCAGTCGCCCGCCCGTGGTCTCGAGGTGGGGCAGGGCGGCGTTGGCCAGCAGGGCGGGGCCGAGGACGTTGGTGAGGACCATGGGCGCCCACAGTTCCGGATCGCCGTCGGCGATGGTGCGCGGGTGGTCGGCGGGGATGAAGCCGGCGTTGGCCACCGCGGCGTGCAAGGCGCCGAAGTGTGCCACGGTGCGGGTCACGGCAGCTTGGGTGGCCGGCCAGTCGGCGGCGTCGGCGATGATGCCGAGCAGCCGGTCGGGGCGGCCGGTCTCGTCGAGGAAGGACTTGAGTTTGGTCTCGTCGCGGCCGGTGACGGCCACGCGGTGGCCGCGGTCGAGGAGCAATCGTGCGGTGTGGGCGCCGATGCCGCTGGTCGCGCCGGTGATCAGTACGGTCTTGCCGGTCATGGTCATACTCCTGGGTGTTGGAGGTCCTGTTGGTGCATCGCAGGAGGGCTTCGACGGTGATGGGCGGGCCGATCACCACGACACGAGCTGGTCGGACAGGGTCCGTCTCCGTATCGCAGGTCGCGTTCTCCCCGCTGATCCCAGGAAACCCGCCCGGCCGCGCACGAGGCAGAGCGCGTTTATAGGGGGACAAGCTCAACCCCTCTACCACCGCCACTTGCGCGAACCCTGCGGTTACCGTGGAAGGCATGGACGACCGGCCCGGCAATCGCTCCCAGATCCGGGATTCCTCGCCACCCGGCGCGCGAAGCTGACCCCGGAGCAGGTCGGGGTGCCCGCCAGCGGCCGGCGCCGGGTCCCCGGGCTGCGCCGCGAGGAAGTCGCGGTGCTGGCCGATGTGAGCACCGAGTGGTACACGCAGCTGGAGAAGGGTCACATCAGCGGAGGAGACCACGCGCCTGCCGTCGAGCAGCACGGTGCAGCCGCCGCACTGACCGTGGTCGCAGCCCTTCTTCGGGCCCGTGTCGCCGAGGTCCTCACGCAACGTGTCGAGGGGTGTACGCGGTTGTCCACGTTCAGCCGATGCGTCACATCGTTGACTCGCAACGAGAGCTCGCTGCGCATGTCGTTCGTCATGGTCTGTCCTTCGTCGGCGGGAACGTCAGAGGGAACTACGAAACCAGTCCCACGAAGGCGGCAGGCACCCAGAACTCGCGCGTCCTTGCCCGATCCTGCCCGAGCCCGGATCCTGCCCGAGCCTGGATCGGACCCGCTGCGTCCGGTCAATTCCGAGCAGGACAGCCGTTCTCCCGGCGATGCTGCTCATGAGCGCTGGGAGTGCCGATCAGGTAGACGCACTCCGGCTGGACGGCCACGTCCCCGATGTCGGGGACTTTCAGAATGGCGATGTTCCGGCCGGCGCCCACCTTGGACTGCTTGAAATCAATGCGTCCGGTAAACCCCGTCGAAAGGCTTGTCCCGCAGCGCCTGGGCCACGGCCGAAGGATGCGGCTCGACCGCGCCCTGCGTGAGTATGAGGAGTTCTACAACGAGCATCGAGCCCATCAAGCCTTGGCTCAGGCGAGTCCGTTACGCGCCGTTCCGGATCTCATCACTGATCCGGGCAGGATTCTCACCGTCAACGTACGCCGGCAAGACCGGCTTGGCGGAGTCCTCCACGAATACTCACATGCCGCTTGAACCGCATGGATGGGTTTTCGGCAGGCGCACTGCTCCTCGACGAGGACCACCGGGAGTGGCTCGAGCGCGCCGCCAGTCTCTCAAGGCCGGGACGAGTTTCGCCGGCGCCCGCCTCTACGGAGAGGACGCCGTCGCCGGGACTCGCCGGTCGACGGCGCCGAGATCCCGCCGCCGGACACGCGCTTCTCTGACACGTCAGTCCACCTCGGACTGCAGCCGCGCCGCCGCCTGGCGCCTGTACGGTCTCCTGGACAGAGCGCCGACACTGCGGTGCTTTCGTCGATGCGCGGTCGCCGTAGCCGCCCGTTATCCGTGGGGCAACGGCATCCGCTACTCGGCGGCGGGTGTGTCAGTCCGGGTCGTCAGCGCTCTGAGCAGCGATTGCGCGTCGTACGGGCCGACGTGCCGGCGGCCGTTGCTGAAGAGCGTCGGGACGGCGGTGATGTTCATGGCCTCGGCATCGAGTACGTCATCGCGCACTCGGCCGGTGACCTCGGCCGAGATGAGGTCCTGTTCGAACTGCTCGATGTCCAGGCCCAGGTCGTGGGCGATGTTGATGATGTCGGACGGCCGCTGGCTGTCCTGGTCGTCGAAGATCACGCGCGCGAAGTCGAAGAATCTGTCCTGTGCCGCCGCGGCCTCGGATGCCTCCGCCGCGGCGAGCGCGTCGGGGTGGATCTGCACGAGCGGGGCGTGGCGCCACACGTAGCGGAGCTGGTCCCCGAGGACGTCGCGCACCTCGAGGATGGAGCCCGACGCACTTGAGGCAGAAGCCGCACTGGAAGTCGCCGTGGTCGACGATCGTGTATGGCGCGTCCGGGTCTTCGAGCACGTGGTCGCGTGCCGGGTCGACCGGGCGCGCGAGCGTCTGACCGGAATCGTCGTCGGGGCGCACGGCATCCGAGACCCGGAAGACGATCGTCGTGAGCACGAAGGCGATGACGGATGCTGTGAGCACACCCACCCGCGCCTCGTCCTGCGCGATCTCGTCGTCGATCGCGAGGTCAACGATGAACAGCGAGATGGTGAATCCGATCCTGCACAGCGCGGCACCGCCGAGGATGCGGTCGAGGGTGAGTCCCGCTCCGAACTCGCCGAGCCTCAGGTGCCGGAGGAACGCGCTCGATCCGAAGACGCCGAGGAGCTTGTCGGCGACGAGGCCCACGACGATGCCCCACGCCAGGGCGGAGCCGGCCGCGGCCGGGAGGATCTCGGGGCTCAGCCTGACACCCGCGTTGGCGAGGGCGAACATCGGAAGGATGACGTACGCGACGTACGGGGCGTAGGCCGACTGGAGCCGCTCGTTGATCGAGATGGATTCGCGCAGGCTGCTCGCGGCGGCGCGGGCGTACTCGGTGTTGGGCGACTGGCGGAAGGTGCGCGCGAGTTCCAGTGCGTGCTCGACGTCGGTGCGGTTGGGGCGATACACGGGAACGAGCAGCGCGATCGCGACACCCGCGAGGGTCGGGTGCACGCCCGAAGCGAGGAAAGCCAGCCACACCACGATCGCGAGAGATACGTACACGGGCCGCGGCCGCCGCGGAGATAGCGCGTGAAGTACACACCGACGAGCCCTGCGGCGGCGACGAGGAGCGGCAGCGGGGTGAAGTTCTCGGTGTAGACCAGCGCGATGAGGCTGAGCGCCCCGATGTCGTCGACGACCGCGAGTGCCAGCAGGAAGACACGCAGGCGCCCGGGGACGCGCGGGCCGATCAGGGCCAGGGCGCCGACGAGGAAGGCCGTGTCGGTCGAGATCACGACTCCCCACGCATGCTCGTTCCCGGAGCCCCCATGCGATGAGGACGACAAGGAGTGCGGGCACCACCAGGCCTGCGATGGCGGCGGCGACGGGCACCAGGGCACGGGACCAATCCGTCAGCTCCCCGATCGCGAACTCCCGGCGTACTTCGAGCCCGACCGTGAAGAAGAAGATCGCCAGCAGCGCGTCGTTCACCAGTGCGTGAAGCGTGAAGTCCAGACGCAGGTCGCCGACGCCGACCATCAGATGAGCCTGCCAGACTGTCTCGTACAACGCCATGGACACGTTGGCCCAGACGATCGTCGCAAGCGTCGCCATGAGGAGGAGCAGAGCGCCGATCCGGTTCTGGCCCATTGCGCCGATCCGCGCTGACTGGTCGTGTCGGTGTGCGGGGATCAGAGCAACGTCACCGATGATTGGAATTGGTGTCGACATGCGCGCTCTTGTTCTCGGGTTACGAGGGGTGGCCGGCCCAACGGAGCGGAACGTCGGCAGTCTTGCTATAACAGGACTATTTCGTCCAGAACCATCCTGCGTTCTTGCCCTAAGTCCCCACCTGATGTGGTGCATCGCGCTGGTACTGTGACGGACGATATAGTCCATAAGGTCGTTCAGAGGCTTGCGGCGAGGACTGGATGCAGGGAGGTGCCGGATGAAAGCGATCGTGGTGACGGACCGGGTCGCCGGAACGGCTGGGATGAAGCTGGTGGAGCGGCCCGAACCGCAGGCGGCTAGGCTCGCCAGCCTCTCGGGCGCGAACTACGGCGATGTCGTCGTTGAGGTTCATGCGTCCGGATTCACCTGGGATGAGCTGTCGTGGCCCTCGACCTGGACCGACCGCCTCGGCCGTGACCGGACGCCGTCGATCCCCGGCCACGAACTGGCCGGAGTGGTCAGCGCCCTCAGCTATGGCACGACGGGGCTGTCGGTGGGCCAGCGGGTGTTCGGCCTCACGGACTGGACTCGTGACGGCACGCTGGCGGAGTACGCAGTCGTCGAGGCGCGCAACCTCGCGCCGCTGCCAGGCGACGTCGACTTCGCGGTAGGCGCGAGCGTCGTGATGTCGGGGCTGACCGCGTGGCAGGGACTGTTCGAACACGGCCGCCTCCGGGCGGGGCAGAGTGTCCTTGTGAACGGTGCGGCCGGTGCAGTCGGCTCGATGGCGACGCAGCTCGCCCGCGAGGCCGGCGCCTACGTCATCGGCACCGGACGCGCCGCCGGTCGGCAGACGGCGCTCGACTTCGGCGCGCAGGAGTTCGTCGACCTCGAGAACGACGCCCTGGAAGACATCGGTGGTGTCGATCTGGTGTTTGACATCTTCGGCGGAGACATCGGGAACCGGTCCGCGGGTCTGGTTCGAGCCGGAGGGACGCTGGTGGCCATCGCGGGCCCGCCCGAGGTGCGGCCCGCCGACGGCCTGGCGGTCGACTTCGTTGTCGTGCCTGATCGCCCTCAACTGGGGGAGATCGTCCGGCGTGTCCGTGACGGACGAGTGCGGACGAACATCGGCAACATCGCAACCCTCGACGATGCCGTCGCCGCCTTCAACCCGGCCGAGCGGCCCAAGGGAAAGACCGTCATCCGCGTTCGCCCGTGAGGAGCCGGCGACGTGATCGCCGGGCGGTAGATCGGCACGGCGAGCCGCGACGGTTCGCAACCGGTCCACCCGGACGTCGGCTCGTGTGACCAAGCCCGAGCGTGGCCCTGGGAATGCTTTGCCCTCGTTGCTTGCGGATCGTACGATGCCGTGGTCGACGGACAGGTTGTCGGCATGATCGTCTACCCCACGCAGCGAGGCGATCAACGCGTGACGCTCAGCCACACGGTCGCCGAGCCTGAGTACCGCGGCCGAGGAATCGCAACCCGGCTTGTCAAACACGCCTTGGACGACCTACAAGCGCAAGACCTGAAACTCACCGACTACTGCCCCATCGTGGCGGACAACATCGCTGACCACCCTGAATACAAGGAACTCATCGACAGTCGCTTCCCCGGCCGCGCGACGGTACCCGACCGCGCACCGCGCGAACGCGCCAACTGACGGTTGAAGCGGCCCTGAGCGTCTTCGGCGACCGTGAGGTTGCTCGATGGGTGGCATCAGCCATGAACCGCCTCCGGACATGGCTGGCATCCGGTACAAGTCGCGGCGGGCCGAGCACACCGGATGAGAGCCTCAGTCGATTCCCGGCACGCCCGATGATCCTGGCCGCAAATCGAACGCGGGCGACGCCCCAGGCCCCCCTGCGATGGCCGGTTCGGCGTCACCGGCACGGCCTATGTACTCCGCCCCCGTACCGGAAGGCTGTGCCTGGCGGGCGATGCACGTGTACGGCCGGTTCTGCAGCCCTGGGCTGGCCTTCCGTCGTGGTGGACGACGACCTCCAGCGTATCCAGGTCGATCAGCGCGGCGGAGGCAGCGTTCGTGGTGACGACGACGAATCGGCGGTGCCCCTTGGCCGCCTCCTCGCGAACCGGGCGCAGCCAGGCCTTGACGGCGCTGTCTTCACCGGAGCCTCGGTCCATCGGGTCTTCACACCGTGGGCCTTGAGGACCTTGCGGCTCGGTTCCGAGCAGTGTGGTGGGGTGGGCCGCCCGCCCCGTTCACGCCGATCGGTTCGGCAAGGGCATGCCCCTCGCCGGGTCATCTCCTGGGCGGATGCCATTATCGGATGGCGCAGGCATGATGATGTACGCCCGGGTGGTGTCTCGCGAGAATGGTCTGTCCGTTGGTTCCACGCGTGAGACTGGGCTCGCCTTCGGACTTGGGTTCCAGGGGTGATCGCAACACCTGACCCTGTGGGTGTTGCCTGACCAAGGTGCGTCGGACAGGGCATCTGGAGGATGGAGCCAGAAACTGGTCCTTGAAACCCACCTACACTTCGAACTGGTCGTCGGAGACGATATGAATCGCAGCCTCCTCCGCGGAGGCGCCCGCACGGTCGATGCCGATGTCCTCGGCCCAAAGATCCGATGACGGGTCGCCGGCATCTTGGGTGGCCCAGACGAGCCGCCCTGCCCTCAGATATCCGACCTGGTCGTCGATGAGTTCGCCGTCAGTATCGGATGCATCACCGATCCCGTCACCGAACTCTTCAGCTGCGATGTCGGGAACCTCATGGGCAAGTCTCTGGCTGAAGGGTTCGTGGGTGCGAGCTTCGACGGCGGTCAGCCCCCAGGCCAGGCTTCCGATTGGGCGATCCACCGGCAGATAACCCGGGCCGTCGCCGTCCTCGCCAAGTTCCTCGTCATCGAGACTCTCCTCCGGTGGCAGCAGTCCGGGGACGTAGTCGTCCATCATTGCTCCTATGAGTGGGTCGGCTGGGTTGGGCAACGTGAGCCCGCGGGTGTCCTCGAGAAGCGGGCCGCTGTCGGGTACGTGCGCTTTCCGCAGGAGGGTCGAGTCCGTCCTGGCATCGTAGCACCTTTGAGAGCAGAAATGGACTATTTAGACCATTATCTGAGACCCGATCGGATCGCTGGTCAAGGACTCGGCCGCGTACGGCCGCAGGCGGCCCAGGGGCGAAGGCAGTGAGCAACGCTGGCGCGGAGCTTGGCCGTGCTTGGGTGGCCGGGTCGTGGCTGCGTCGTTGCACGCTCAGCAGGCGTCGGTTGGCGTCAGGCGATCTCCCGTAGCGCGAAAAGATCGGCCATTGCCGAGGGGCGCTGTGGGTGGGATCGCTCGTGGTGAAGGGATGGTCAGCAGACACGTGCCCGCCGCAGGCGCGGTGACGTTGCTCAGCGTCCTCGCACCGCTCTGGTGCAGGAGAGCACGCGTGCCTGGCTCGGCCGCGTAGCTGGAGTGCCGGGGCGGCCAGGGATTGGCGTGACCAAGTGCTCGTTCGAGGGCTCTGCTGAGGGGCTTGGTGGTCTCAGCTGCCGGCCTTCGTGCGCACCGACTCGGCGGCAGCGCGATCGGAATAGCCTGGGTGTCGGGCGTCGATCAGATCGGTATGGGCGGTCGTTCGTGAAAGGTAGTCGGCGACAAAGGGGCAGATAGCGGTGATCGTGCCCTCGCGGGCGCGGATCTCGTCGAGCACTTGCCGCACCATTGCGCTCGCCACGCCCTGGTGCCGATGGCTCGACTCCACCTCGGTGTGCAGTAGGGCGTACCGGTTGGGCTTCAGGTGGGTGTAGTAGAGCCAGCCGACCAGATCGCGGTCGCGGTGAAGCTCAAACCGCCCTTGATCGGTGTTGTCGATCAGCACCTCGGTCACCGATATCTGTTCTTCGCCGCTCATCGGCTCACCCTTCCAGCGTGGAGGTACACCGCGCCCTCGTGCACGCCTGCCATCCGGACTATCCAATCCACGTCTGACGTCCATCTGCAGCCAACATACACATAAGTACCATATATTTGGACTATAAGGTCCCGTTTTTCTCTGGTTAGGGTTGCTCGGGGCCACCACCGATGACGAACGACGCGAGAAGAGGACATGGAGCCATCACCAGCCGCCCTTGAGGTACGCAAGGACGAGACAATTCCCCTCCGCGAGGCGCTGTCCGATGGCGGGGTCGTCGGTACCCTGGCTTACGAGACGACCAACGGGCGGATCACGATCGCCCACCTGTACGTGGACCCGGACCAACGGCATCGGGGCATCGCCTCCGCCTTGGCCCGTCATGCCTTGGAAGACCTGAGTCAGAGTCGAGCCGTGGTTGGCATCCACTGCGGGTTTGCCGTCGACTACGTTCAGACCCATCCCGAAGGGAACGACATCGTCGACATCGGCCGCCCAGCCTTCGCTGCCACCCGTACCACGCGAAACACGAACAGCGGGCGCTGACGTCATGGACGATCCGCACGTCACCATCGAGCCTGAGCGCATCGTCACCCCGACCCTCATCTTGCGTTCCTGGTCCGCCGAGGATGCCCAGTGGGCGTTCGAGATCTACGGGGACCCGAGAATTGCCAGGGCCATCGGCAGACGGCGGCCTGTGCGTGATCTCGCCGAGATGCGGGAGTTGTTGGGAGACTGGGATCTGCGGTCGTCACGGAGTCCTGTGCCACAGGGCCTGTGGGCAGTGGAGGCGGCCGATGACGGCCGGCTCCTCGGCGGCGCGACCCTGCTTCCCTTCAGCCCGCGCGATCCCCAGCTTGTGATGGGGTGGCATCTGCGGCCCGAAGCCCGTGGCCATGGCGTGGCCGGCCAGATCGGCCATGCTCTGGCACACCAGGCATTTCTTGCCGCCGACGTCGAGGAGGTCTTCGTCGCGGCGCTGGTGCAGAACGCCGGCAGCCTCGCCGTTGCCAAGCGTCTCGGAATGACCGCCGTCGATGACTTCAACTGGGTACACGACGGCGTGAGGCTCGAGGTGCTGCGGATGGGCCGGGCGGACCTCCACAAGATCCGGCCCGGGATCTCGCTGGACCACTCCTATGACCCGGACGGGCTGGACGACTGGTGAGCTTGACGACGGTGCCCGACGCCCTCTCGAAATATGATCGATGGCCGGGCCAACGGGTGACTCGTCCCGGCATGCAGCGCAACCGATTAGAGGGACCGTGAGGGGCCACGGCACCGGATTGCTCGGCCGGCAAGCTCAAGGAGAGGGCGCCCCGCTCCGGGATCGCATGCCGCCAACGTGGCTCAACCGGCAGACAGGCTCTCGATGTACGCCAGCGCCATGTCGATGGAGGTCGCCATCGGTGTGACATCGCGCGCGGTCTGGGCCAGCATGTATCCGCCCTGGAGGGCAGCCATGAGCCCGGTCGCGAGTTGGTCGATCGGCGCCTCGGCCGGAAGTGTGCCCTTGTCCTGAAGCCTGCGCAACACGCCTGCCAGGAGTTCCTGCCATTCGCTGAAAAGTTGGGACAAGGCCTGGCGCGCGAGCTCGTCCTGATCGGAGACCTCGGAGGCCAGCGTGCCGAGCGCACAGCCATAGGCGCCATGCCGTAGGGCGTTGCTCTGTACCAGCGCATCCCGCCAGCGTCGCAGGCCTGGGATCGTCGAGACATGGCCGAGGGCATCGCGCTCACGCTGGATGACGCGTTCTCCCACGTGATCGATGACGGCTCGCACGAGCGGTTCCTTGCCGTCGAAGTGGTGGTACAGCTGCGACTTGCTCACTCCACTCGCTGCGAGCACGTCGTCGAGCGTGGTATCCCCGACTCCTTTTACGTACATCAGGTCGGCCGCTGCGGCGACGATCCTTGCCCGCGTCTTTGCGCCGCGCGCCGTCAGGCGTCTGCCAGTGTGCGAGTCAGCGGTCGTCATCACGCATTCATGTTACTGATATCGGACTACTCGTTCCCCGTCCTTGCAGGGCTGTCATCCTCGGCTCCTGCAAAGGGCGCGAGCGCGATGTCGAGCGCGGCGTTGAGCGGCCAAGGGTCTTGTGCGATCTGGCTCAGGGTGCTGCCTCCATGAAGCGCTGCAAGGATCAGCACGGCGGTTTTCTGGACGTCGATATCCGCTCTCGAGGTCTGCGCGGAAGAGCAGGGCGAGCCCCCTGCGGTGCCGGACTGGAGCAACCGGTCCAACATCTCTGCGATGAGCTCGCACCAGCGATCGAGCAAATCGGCCCGCTCGGGCACATCACCCGATTGTCGTAGCGCCAACACGTACGGTGATTGCGGGGTCATGAGCTCCTTGACGACGCGGCGACGCCAGCTGGCCAGCTTTGCCCGGTCGGTGACGCCAGACAGAGAAGCGCTTTCGCGGGCCAAGACTTCCGCGAAGTGTGTCGTCATCAATCCCTCCCGGCCAGTCGAAACCGCTCACACATTCTGCCATGAGATGGGACTAAATAGTCCAACTAGAGGTGCGTGGGGTGCAGGCATACATGGCCTCAACACCGTTACGGACGTTGGTCCATGAATGGCTGCCGAGCTGTGCCACGGATGACCGCTCGGCGAGCGGTGGACCGGTCGCGGTCGTCAGCGTTCGTAGCAGCGATTGCGCGTGGCATGGGCCGGCGTGCCTGCGGCCGTTGCCGAAGAGCGTAGGAACGGCGGTGATGCTCACGGTGTCGGCGCCGAGCATGTCGGTCGGCACCCGGCCGGTGACCTCGGCCGAGATGAGGTTCTTCTCGAGCTGCTTGAGGTCAAGGGCCAGGTCGTGGGCGATCCGGATGGTGCCGGAGGGCCGCTGTTCGTCGGAGACCGCGCGCGAAGTCGAAGAATCTGCCCAGCGTCGCCGCGGTCTCGGGTGCCTCCGCGCCTGCGAGGGCGTTGGGCCGGATCCGCGCGGGCGGGATGCGGCGCCATACGTTGGCGGAGCCGGTCTCCCGGTTCGTCGCGAGCACGAAGGCGATCCATCCCGCAGCCCTGCTCACGACGTCACCTCTACGCCGCCGACCGTCAACGGCCCGCAGTAGCCAAGGTCATCGGTGGCCTTTGGCTACTCCGGGGTGCTCGGGGTCGACAAGGTCGGTGTACTCGGGGTTGTGCTCGATGAAGGCGCGTACGACCGGGCACATGATGGTGACCGTCTTGCCCTGCGCGCGCACGTCGTCGAGGACGCGTCTGATGAGCTCGGTGGCGATGCCCTGTTTGCGGTACTCGGGGAACACCGAGGTCGCCAGCAGTACGAGCCGGTCGTCGCCGGCGACGTTGTAGGGCAGCCCGGCGATCTCGCGGTCGTCGAGGATGGCCTCGTAGATGCCGGCCTTCTCGTCATTGACAACCGCGAAGTCGAACGCGGGAGCATGGGGATCGTCGATCACCTCGTCGATGAGGACGGCCTGGTCCTCACCGAGGGTGTCTTTCCCCTCGGGGTACTCGGAGGCGTAGCGGGTTGGGTCGGTCATGGGATGCCCATTCGTTGATCATTCGTTCGCCGGCCGGGGCCGCTCATACGTGTTCTTGGGGTGCCGAGTCCTTCAGGGGCGAACGCGAATGATCGTCTTTCCCTTGATCCGCTCAGTCGGGTTGAAGGCGGCGACGGCATCGTCGAGGGTCGCCACGTTGCCGATGTTCGTGCGCAGCCGACCGTCCCGGACCCGCTGGACGATCTCACCCAGTTGCGCGCGATCGGCCTCGACCACGAAGTCGACCGCCAGACCCTCGGCCGGCTGCGCCTCGGGCGGGCCGGCGATGGTCACCAGCATTCCGCCGGCGCGGACCAGGCCCGCGGACCGCCTGGAGATGTCGCCGCCGATCACGTCGAAGACCAGGTCGACTCCGCCGACGTCTTCCAGAATGTCGTTGTCCAGGTCGACGAATTCCTGCGCGCCGAAGTCGAGCGCCGTCTGACGGTCGGCGGCGCGTCCGGTGCCGATGACGTAGGCGCCGGCCTCTTTGGCGAGCTGAGTCACCATCGAACCGACCCCACCGGCCGCACCATGCACGAGAACGCTCTGCCCCACCTCGAAGCGGCCGTGCACGAACAGTCCCTGCCACGCGGTCAGGCCCGAGATCGGCAGGCTCGCTCCCACCGTGAAGTCGACGTCGCCCGGCAGCGGCGCGAGGTTACGCGCCTCGACGGCCACGAACTCGGCAAGGGTGCCGTCACGAGTCCATTCTGCGAGCCCGAACACCCGCTGTCCCACCGACAGCCCCCTCGTGCCATAGCCGAGCGCGGTGACCACCCCGGCCACCTCGTGGCCGGGGATCGACGGTGTGCGGTCCCCGCCAAGGCGATCGGTCCAGGTTCCGGGCCACGTCAGCTCACCGGGGGTGAATCCCGACGCATGAACCTCAACCAGAACATCGTTCCCCGTCGCCTCCGGCTCAGGCCGTTCCGCCAGCGTCATCCCGGCCGTTCCCGCCGCCTCGTCCGTCACCACAATGGCCTTCATCGGTACGCCTCTCCCTGTATCAGTCGCTCGCCGACACGAAACTTCGGCTCTTCCCCTTGGTGGCGCCAGACGTCGTTGTCTTACCCGGTTGAGCGGAACGATCTGCGACGGGGAACGCGGCCCCGCTGCGGTGCATTCGAGGCCAGGCGTCGCTGAAGCTCCGACTGCCCTTCGGTGGCCCGGCTGGTGGCTCGAAGGCTCGGCGGGTGGCCGGGTTCGCTCGGATCGGTACAGGAGCCGGATGGTGGTGCGGCACTCTGATGCCGCTGATCGTCGCGTCTGGACCGGTCGGTTGCGGCACGTCGCCGGTGAGGCATCAGACGTCCACCCGGCGGGCGTATCGCATGCTGGGCGACGAGAGGGGGTGGTGACCTCGGGCGATCAGCCGTGCGGAGTCATCGGTCGCCGACCGTATGGAAGAGCTGCCGTTCGATGCATCGAGAGATCCCCGTCGTGGACCGGCGTGACGTATGGTGCGAACGAGGCGGTCTAGGCTCTAGCTCGTGACCCATTTCGATGTCCTTGTCCTCGGTGCCGGCCCGGGGGGATACGTCGCCGCCATCCGCGCTGCGCAGCTCGGCAAGTCGGTCGCCGTCGTCGAGGAGAAGTATTGGGGCGGTGTCTGCCTCAATGTCGGCTGCATTCCGTCCAAGGCGTTGCTGCGCAACGCGGAGATCGCCCACATCATCACCCAGGAGAAGGACACCTTCGGCATCACGGGTGAGGCGAGCATGGACTTCGCCGTCACCCACAAGCGCAGCCGCGGTGTCGCCGAGGCGAGCGCCAAGGGCGTGCACTATCTGATGAAGAAGAACAAGATCACTGAGATCGATGGCTGGGGCACCCTCACCGGCCCCACGTCGATCGACGTGGTCAACGACTCTCAGACCTCGTCCTACACCTTCGACAATTTGATCATCGCCGTGGGTGCCACGGTGCGGCTGGTTCCGGGGGTCACGCTCTCCGAGAACGTGGTCACCTATGAGGAGCAGATCCTCACCGACCGCCTGCCGAAGTCGATCGTCATCGGCGGTTCGGGCGCGATAGGGGTGGAGTTCGCCTACGTGCTCAAGAACTTCGGGGTCGACGTCACCATCGTGGAGTTCCTGGACCGAATGGTGCCGACCGAGGACGCCGATGTGTCCAAGGAACTGCTCCGCGCCTACAAGAAGCTGGGCGTCAAGGTGCTGCTGTCCACGGCGGTCAAGGGTGTCCAGGACACCGGCTCCGGCGTGCGGGTGACGGTGGCCCCGTCCGCCGGCGGCGATGAGCGGCTGATCGAGGCTGACAAGTTCCTGGCAGCCTTCGGCTTCGCGCCGCGGACGCAGGGCTTCGGCCTGGAGGCCGCCGGCATCGCGCTCACCGACCGTGGTGCGATCGCGGTCGATGCTCGCGGTCGCACCAACGTCGAGGGCGTCTATGCGATCGGTGACTGCACCGGCAAGCTGATGCTCGCTCACACCGCCGAGGCGATGGGCGTGGTCGCCGCGGAGACGATCGCCGGCACGGAGACCATGGAGATCGACTTCGACATGATCCCGCGGGCGACGTTCTGCCGGCCGCAGATCGCCTCCTTCGGATACTCCGAGGCCCAGGCGAAGGAGAAGGGATACGACGTCAAGGTCGCGCAGTTCCCCTTCTCCGCCAACGGCAAGGCCCGTGGGATGGCGGAAGGCGTCGGATTCGTCAAGGTCGTCGCCGACGCGACGCACAACGAGTTGCTCGGCGCGCACATGATCGGCCCGGAGGTCACCGAGCTGCTACCGGCGTTGACGCTGGCCCAGCAGTGGGACCTTACGGCCGACGAGGTGGCCCGCAACATCTTCGCTCACCCGACACTGTCGGAGGCGATGAAGGAAGCCGTCGAAGGCATCGCCGGCCACATGATCAACCTCTAGCCGTCTCCGCACCACAGCCCCATCTTGCCCTCAAGCAGGTGGGGCTCTGTGCGTGATCGACAGGGATGGGGATGTCCGTCCCCGAGGTGAGGAGACTGCTGCTCTGGGCGCGGGCGAGGTCTGCGGCCGTCTACGGCATCCACGGCCACGCACAGAGCTGCCCGAAGACCGCCGAGCATGCGGCGGCTTTCGACCGCACGGGTCCGAGACGGCCCGGGTGAACTCGCGGCCCAGGGTCAGCCGTTACGCCAGGGCCGCTCGCACGCACTGACGTAGCTGGGGGAGGACCTCTGCCTCAAACCAGGGGTTCTTCGCGAGCCATCGGAAGTTGAGCGGCGACGGATGCACCAGCGGCAGCACTGCCGGGAGAAAGTCCGCGAACCGTCGGACTGCCGCCGTGAGCGACTCACGAGTGCCCAGGTAGTGCTGTTGCGCATAACTGCCGATGAGCAGTGTCAGCTGAATGCGGGGCATCGCCTGGAGGATCCGCGGGTGCCAGCGGGCTGCGAAGTCCCGGCGCGGTGGAAGGTCGCCGTGTCGCCCCTTGCCGGGGTAGTAGAAGTCCATCGGTAGGAGAGCGAAGCGTGATGGGTCGCGGAACGTTGTCTCGTCGATTCCGAGCCAGTCGATGAGACGGGCTCCACTTGCGTCGTTCCACGGGATGCCGGACTCCTGTGCCTTGCGTCCGGGCGCCTGTCCCACAATCGCAATGCGTGCCGCGGTGTCGGCAACGTATATCGGCTGGTAGTTCGCCGCTGCAGCCCAGGCGTTGTCGGGATCCGCAGCGATCTCGGAGCGAATCCGCTCAAGGTCGGATGCTGTTGATGACATGCTTTCCCTCATCGTGCCGCGGCATGCTGGCCAAGGCGTTGATCGACGGCCCGCTTCTCTGGCCACCTTGCCAGAACCTGGTCTATGTAGTCCAATTGCGGCGACTCGGCGCGCTCGCGACGGCCCTCTCGTGGTTGATCGGGTCGAGAGAGACTTGTGGCCTTACTGTCGCGGAAGAGCGCATGCGCGCGACGGGCTGCGTGCGCGTTGACACCGTCTACGGCAGGACCTTATGTTGGACTAAATCGTCCATGTTAGGGTCGCTGTCGCCATCGACCCCAACCGTGAGACGCCCACCACTAGAGACCGTTGAGTCTGGAAGAGAGCACAGGGTGACAATCTCCCGTGGCTTCTTCGGCCATCACGATCCGCGTGCCGTCGATCTGCCGCCCGGTCAGCATCTGACCCACGGATTCCCCGTGCTGACGGCTGGGCCGACACAGCTGATCTCGACGGAGGTGTGGAGCTTCACCATCACGCCTGAGAGCGGCAAGCCGAGGCGGTGGAGTTGGAACGAGATGATGGCCTTGCCCTCCGAGGAGATCAACGTCGATATCCACTGCGTGACCCGGTGGACGAAGCTCGGGACCCACTGGCGGGGCGTGGCGCTCGACACCTTCTTCGAGGAGGTCGAGACCAGCAACGAATATGCGATGGTGCATTCGTACGGGGGCTACACCACGAACCTCCCGTTGGAGGACCTTGTCGGGGGCAAGGCCTGGATCGTGTACGAGTACGAGGGAGAGCCGCTTCACGTCGAGCACGGTGGCCCGGCCAGGCTACTGGTGCCGCATCTCTACTTCTGGAAGTCCGCGAAGTGGGTGAACGGCATCACAATGCAGCGCTCCGACGAACCGGGCTTCTGGGAAGGCTTCGGCTATCACAACTACGGGAACCCATGGCGCGAGGAGCGCTACGCCGGTGACTGACACGAATACGACCGAGGGTCAGGCCGACAGCTCTGCAGGGGAGACTCCGCCAGCAGGGAATCACTGGCGCAAAGCAACGCTCATCGGTCTGCACCCGCAGTCCTGGCATTCCCAGACACTCGCTCTAGACGTCCCCGGCTGGACCGGACATCTGCCCGGTCAGCACGTAGACATACGTCTCACAGCCGCGGACGGCTACTCGGCCCAGCGGAGCTACTCGCTGGCGGAGCCTGCCGCGCCCAACCGCGTCGCCGTCACCGTCGACCTCCTGCCCCACGGAGAGGTCTCGCCATACCTGGTGGAGAGCATGGAGCTCGGTGACGAGCTCGACGTGCGCGGGCCCATCGGTGGATGGTTCGTCTGGGAGCCGGGGGACCCGTCCATCGGGGACGGCCCGGTACTCCTGATCGCCGGCGGATCAGGGGTGGTGCCGCTGGTCACCATGCTGCGAGCCCGGAAGCGAGCAGGGGATTCGACGCCGACGATGCTCGTGTATTCGCTTCGCGGCCCTCGCGACCTCATGTACGGGCCTGAACTGGAAGAGATGTCGGCCGATCTGTCCGCGCCAGGGTCCGCCGAAGTGCGCCTCGTCTACACGCGCAAGGTTCCCGACGGGCACCCCCGTCCCGCCTCACACCTCGCGATGGAGGACATCAAACCTCCGTCCGCGTGGCCGGAGCCCTTGGCGGTCCGGGTCTACGTGTGCGGCTCCTCTGGCTTCGTTGACCACGCCGCAGGCCTGCTCCACAAGGCGGGATACCCCGACGATCGCATACGCACGGAACGATTCGGACCAACAGGAGTTGATCGATGACCTCAGATCTCTCGCCCCCGGCCGCGCCCGATGGCGGTGCCGGGTCAGGCGCGGTCTTGGACGGCAACGCCGCTGCCGGCGATTTCGCCGGGATCCTCGCAGGCGACCCGACCACCGCCACGGTCCGCTGCGGTAGCTGCGGCGCCACACAAGCATTCGGACAACTGTCGGCATACCTGGGCGGACCGGGAACTGTGCTGCGCTGTCGCCAGTGTGAGGCGATGCTCGCCCGAGTGGCCAGGACACCACAGGGCACGTGGCTCGACCTCTCGGGCTCCAGCTCATGGTTGTTTGTGCCCACCCCAGATTCCGCCTGACCGCGACCGCCGGGCGGCCAACCCGATGGGCTCACCCCTCATCCGTCCGGCTGTGCGTTCTCAAGACATGGGTAAGAGGGAGAGCCCGTTCCGGCACGAACGTCTAGCTATGCGCGCAAGCTGACTCTGGCTCCCAACTCGAACGCCCGGGAACGGTGCCGCCGCCTCCGCCGGTGGCCTCGACTTGGAAGGGCCCCTTGAGGGGTACGGGGTAGGTGCTTGCTGTGCCCACCCTGGGCCGGTCACGAGGGCGGATGCGGCCAGGTAAAGGTTCGATGAGGGGAAACGGAATGAAGGCAGTGGTCGGGGAGACCGTCGTGGCCGAGGCCGCGAACGAGGCGGTTGTCAGGATGGAGGGAAATGTCTACTTCCCGCCGGACTCGGTTGTGGCCGGCGTGCTCCGCGACAGCCCCACGCCCTACACCTGTCCCTGGAAGGGAAGGGCGCAGTATCACGACGTCCTGGTCGGCGAGACGGTGCTGAATGACGGGGCTTGGTCCTACCCGGACGTCAACGAGTCGGCGGCGGCCCGTGTAGGCCGCGACTTCAGTGGCTATGTCGCTTTCGACGGGCGCCAGGTCCGGATCGAGACCTGACCGAACACGACGATGACCGAACAGCGCATGCGACAGAGGAACCTCCAAGATCTCATCCAGGAGATCCTCGCGCCGCCTGTGAAGGCCGAGATCTTCTTGACCGTGACACGGTCAACGGTGGTTGCGAAGAGCGAGCGCGCGAGTCTCTGTTGAACGTCGCGGGGTTGGCTCGAAGGCATATGGTGGGCTGCGTGGCGTTCGCACTCCTCGGCACACGCGATGACGGTGGCCAGGCAGGCGCTGACGACCGATCGGATCACCACCAGATCGTGCCGCTGTTTGTCGCGTCAACAACTTGACGGTCGCGTCACACATGTCGGCACAGTCGAGGCCGGTTCGGAAGCACTTGACGAGCTCCGAGCTGTCGCTCTCAGCCATGCACGCATCACTGCAGGGCTGTACACACGAGGGAACACTTCAGGCAAGCGCTGATGCAAGTGGTGAGGAGATCTTGTCGCACCTCGATCGTCGAGTCCGGGTAGCTCTCCAACATTGCCGTAACCACCGAAGTCATTTCGCTTGACTCCCCTTCCCATCTCACGATCGGGGTGAGCACCACCCCTTCGGCCGGTTGGCTTGTCCGTCTACAGCGCCTCCCGATAGAGGTCTTACGCGGATCGAGAAGAGGGATGAGAGGGTCCGCGGCACGTAAGGACGGACACCGCATCACCCAGCAGGGCGGGACACGACCGCGGTCTCCGAGCCGACCTTGGTGGCCGACGCCTGTCACCTTGGCACTGGGTCTCCGACGCGACACACGCGGGAACCCCCCGATGATTGGGCCGTATTCTAGATATGGACTATGGGGTCCACTAAGGGGGTCGTCCTGCGCCAGATCGACTCGGTCGCGCGCACCAAGTCAGCGATGCGCAGGAAGAACGACAGGGTGCAGCTCCCACACGTAACCCCACAGGTACGACGTGGCATACGATCGATACGGTTGCCACGGCCCACCCCGCTGCTCCGCGGCCTTCGGCGTGATCACGCTGTCCAGTTGATCGAGTGCGGTGATCGCTTTGCGCACAGTAAGGTCACCGGCCGGGAAGATGTCTGGTCTGCGCAGGTAATGCAGCATGAACCGTTGCACGGACGATGGACCGATACCGGGTACGGCCACGAGCTCGGCCTGGATTTCGGCATCCGTCATGGTCACGAGTTTGTCCAGCTCCAGCAGACCGTCATCCACGCGTTCGGCGAGTGCACGGATCGTCCTGGCTTTCTGGTGAGACAACCCGACGTCGCGCAGGGTCTGTTCGTCGGTCGAGACGACACGCTCTGCAGTGATGGCGCCGCCGAATTGCGCGACCAGTCGATGGTAGATCGCCAGGCTGGATGCTCTGCTGAGCTGCCGCGAGGTGACGGCGAAGGAGAACCATTCGAGCGGACTGCCCACCGTAACGGGCAGATGCGCGTCGTAGGCATCGATCGGTCCAGTCGACTGCACCCACCGGGCGAGTGAGTCGTCGAGCGAGCCCAAGTGCTCAGCAGCTGCATGCTGCTCCTTGGTCGCACGCTTTCCCGTACGGGTCATGGTCACGGCACCAGCCTGGCAAACTTGGACGCTATAGTCCAGTAGAGGTTTGTACTCTGGACGGACCGGCTAGGCATCTTGGTACACGATGAGGGCAGGAAACTGTCTCGCCAGCCTGCGAGCTCAGTGACTGCCGGCAAGTTCTCCTGCACGCCTGGCACCTACGCGATGCCATTGGGCTGTCCAGCCGAGCCAACAACGAGGATGGAGTGATTGTCATGTCGGCACGTACAGCCCTGATCACGGGCGGCACCAGCGGAATCGGGAAGGCGGCCGCGCGGACTCTGCACGAGCGCGGTTACCGCGTCGCTGTCACCGGACATCGTCAGGAGAGCGTCGCTCGGGCGCGGGAGGAGTTGCCCGACGATGTCCTGGTCTTGCAAGCTGACGCACGGTCCCTCTCGGACACTGACCGGGTCGTGTCCGAAGTCGGAGCGCAATTCGGCAATCTGACCACGCTGTTCCTGAACGCCGGCGTGAACCATCCGATGACGCTGGAGGCTTGGGACGAAGCCGCGTACGACGATGTGTTCGCCGTCAACACCAAGGGAGTGTTCTTCACCCTGGTCAAGGCGTTGCCGCTGCTGTCCGACGGTGCTTCGGTCATTGTCACCGTGGGGATCGGAGCAACGCGCAGCCTGACCGGTAGCAGCGTCGCTGCCGGGTCCCACGGCGCGATGCTGGCCATGATCCCGACTCTGGCCCTCGAGCTCGCGCCGCGCCGCATCCGCATCAACGCCGTCAGCCCGGGAATGACCGACACCCCGATGACGCGGGCCTCGATCCGGACGGAAACCGAAGACGTCGCAGGGACGATGACGGCGATGGCCGAGCGCAACCCGTTCGGCCGCCTCGGGACGCCAGAAGACGTCGCCGGGACGGTCGCTTTTCTGGCTTCGGACGATGCTGCGTACGTCACCGGGCAAGAGATCGTCGTGTCCGGGGGCGCAGGCTTGGCCATCTGACCGAATCGTCACAAATTGGCAGACCCGTTTCTGCCGGCATTCGGCGCTGCCGCGCGATGCAGAATGTGGCGCCACCGCGCCCAAGGGTTCGCCAGGGCAGGCCGCTCCACCTGGCATTTCTGTCCGCCGCGGTCTCGCTCGGCGCTGTGTTCATCGCATCGGCCGCACCAATCCCGCTGTTCAACAACTACCGTGCCGAGGACGGATCCAGCAACGCCGAGACATCTCGTTGAATCGCCTCGGGTTCGGTGGAGACTTCCATCAAAGCCGGGGCGGTTCACGCGTGGACAACAAAGCGCACAACGCATCCGGCGATCAGCGGAATGATCACTGGGCTCGACTGGACGCCTTTCTCCAGACCGATCCGCGCGACGCGGGCTGTGACGAAGCCATGGCGATGCTGGACGTCTACGCGGAGCTGCTTGCTGCGGGCAACGACCCGAGCGAGCGGTTCCCGGACATCCATGCACACCTTCTGGCCTGCGGTCCATGCGCCCAGGGCTTGGAAGGCCTGCTGTCGGCGCTCACAGGGCCGGCCTCATCTCGCCCGGGCCTGTCGTAGCCGAACAAACCGGACTATAAGGTCCGCAAGATACGGCGATCTTGCAGGATAGCGCGCATTTGTATGGACTATATCGTCCAGTATACGGTGGGGGCGGAGACGTGGTGTCGGGAGCGACTCGACCAGCGCGTACACGGCTTGTGCTGCTCTGACGAAAGAGGTTTGCGGTGGACGACGCGGAGGTCGATCAAGAGAATCGCCGATGGGTGCAGGATCTCGCCGCCGTAGGCCCACGGAGAGAGGCGACATGCGCCGAGTTGTATCCCTTGCTGCTCCGCGTCGCGCATTCTGAGGCTCGTCGACGCGCCTCCCTCCTCAAGCTGGACGGCCCGGAACTCGAAGACATCGCCCACCAGGCCGCCGCTGACGCGCTGATGGCTGTCACCGAGCGGTTGGACAAATTTCGGGGTGAGGCGCGGTTCACCACGTGGGCGAGCAAGTTCGCGATCCTCAACGTGGCCACGAAGATGAACCGCCACTTCTGGCGTCGCCACGAGATCCCCTACGAACAAGAGGATTGGTCCAAGCTCGCTTCTCGGTTCGACGTCGGCCCCGAGGGTGAGGCGCAGGTCCGGGAATTCGTGGCCGCCGTCTCTGCTGCGGTGAACGAGAACCTGTCCGATCGCCAGCGGCTTGTGTTCGTTGCGACGGTCCTCAACGGCATGCCGATGGATGTTCTGGCCGACGAACTGGGCTCGACGCACAATGCGCTGTACAAGGTGCTCTTCGACGCCAGGAAGAAGCTCCGTATCGCGCTGGTGGCCGATGGCTACCTGCCCGAGGCACCGGCACCTGCGATTCGGTCGGTCTGAGGGTCGCCTGCTTCGGACGCGAGGCCTCCATCGGTGCCATCGGGCGACTCGCGCCAGAGGGGGTCATCGGGTTGGGGTCGATATCCGGAGTGAACACGCGGCGTCTCCATCGCCAAGCCGGTACAGGTTGCGCAGCATGGCCAGGTGATCAGCCGGCCCGCCTTGGGCTTCTTCGGCCGAACGCCTACATCTCCATGGTCGAGGCAGCCGAGAACGTCGCTGACAGATACGGCCTCACCCGCGAGGAGATCGACGCGTTCGCACCACCATTCTGAACAGGCTCGTGACACCGATGGATCACGCCCGTAGTCGTCGCCGGCGATGCCACGGTTGCGGGAGTCAGGGGTTGCGCCGTTGGCCGGGATCGACGGTGCCTGCGTGGTGTCCGGCCTGATGGACACCACGGTTTGGGCGAAGACCAGGGTCATCGCGGCTGCAGGTATCGCTCCCGACGAGATCGGCGTGTGGGAGGTCCGTGAAGCGCGTGGGAGTGAAACGCTCGCCACGGCGTTCTCGGTCTGTGCCTGCTCAGGGCAGGGATGTAGCCATCTCACTGGAGAACGACCAGGCGTGAAGCGGGATCAGCGTTCGACGGGGCCCGGCTCTAGCGCGGAGGTGTCCAGGTCGCCCTTGCGGAGCCGGAAGACCTGAAGACGCAGATCGTAGTACTTCTCCGTTTCTCCGACCCACTCCATCCCGATGCGACGGGCGGCGCGCGTACCGCGATCGTTCTTGGGCCGTACGACGGCGAAGACCTCTTCCTCGCCGTTGCTGAAGGCGTAGTGGGCCAGAGCGTGAGCCGCCTCGGCCCCCAGCCCGCGGCCCCACGCCCAGGGAGCGAGCTGGTAGCCCAGCTCCAGGTCGTCGTCCTCCGGCGGCAGCGGAAGGATCTGCCCCGAGCCGGCGACACGCCCGCTCTCGGTCTCTTCGATCACCCACCGGCCACTCGGACGCCCTTCGGATCCCAGGGGTGCGGCGATCCATCTGGTGATCACCGCCCGCATTTGGTCGAGATCGTTGACGCGATCCATGGCCGGGGCCAGCCACCGGGAGACCTCCGCGCTGCCGTAGATGTCGAGCGCCTCCGCTGCGTCTGCTTGATGCCACGGACGCAGCCGCAACCGTGGTGTGCTGATGGTCGAGCCGACGATGGTGACCTCGTGAGACAACGCTGCTCCTCGACGGGGGACAGGACACGCCCAACAGGGGCGATCAGGGGTTGATTACACTACGCCGGATCGGACGAAGTCGTCCATCCAAGCTCCGGAGTCAAGCTTCTTCGGCTCCTGCTCTCAACGCTTGCCTAGTGGTGTCGGGGTAACCTACTTTGGACTCTATAGTCCTATTAGTGGACGCCGGCCAGGCCGGGGGGCGCGTAGACGGCGCGGAAACGACGACCCAGCCGCGGTGAACGCCGAATCGCATGAAGAAGGAGCGAGAGATGAACGACGCCAAGTCGTCGGCCGAAGATCTGGCGATCCTCGAGCAGCTCAACCTTGACTACAACCGTTCGGACCAGGCCGGCGATGCCAAGCGCCTCGGTGAATTCCTCGCTGGGGATTTCATCGTGCAGACACCGGGTGTCACCCGCAATCGTGAGGAGTACCTCGAGGACATCGCCAAGCCCCGACCCTTCAAGGATCAAGTTCTGCACGAAGTCAAGATCCGAATCCTCGGCGATGTCGCGCTGATCCACGGCAGGGTGACGTACACCATGATCGCCGATGGGGTGGAGCACGACGCGCTGTACACGGACGTGTACCAGAAGCGTGAGGGCGTCTGGCTCTGCGTCTCCGCCTGCGCGATCGCCCCGGGCGCCTGACCCGCCGCCATGTCAGACGTTGCGGTCCAGAAGCGCTACGAACAGTTCGCCGGACTCCACCGTGGCTCCGGCACGTTCATCATGCCCAACGCATGGGACGGCCCCTCGGCCCTGCTTTTCAAGGAGGCCGGGTTCAAGTCCATCGCGACCTCTTCAGCGGTCCTCGCCGCGACCCTGGGCCGGCTCGACGGCATCCACGCCGTCAGCCGAGATGAGCACCTGAACCATGCCGCCCTGCTCACGTCCGTGAGCGGCCTGCCGATCAACGGCGACTTCGAGGACGGCTACGGCGAGACTCCCAAGGATGTTCGGGCCACTGTCGACGCTGCCGTCGCCCGCGGTCTCGCCGGCATCGGAGTCGAGGACACCACTGGTGACCCCTCCAGCCCGATTCGTGACTTCGACGACGCGGTTCGCCGCATCGAGGCCGCCGCCGCGGCCGCGCACGGACGGATCGTCCTGACTGGTCGGACGGACAACTTCCTGTGGGGAATTTCCGACCTCGATGACACGATCCGCCGCCTCTCCGCCTACGCGGAGGCAGGAGCTGACGTCCTCTACGCGCCGAGCCTGCCGGACCTGGCCTCCATCAGCGCAGTCGTCAGGGCCGTCGCTCCCAAGCCGGTCAACGTCCTCGTCGGTCCCCAAGACGCGGTTACCCTCGCGGACCTCCAGACAGTCGGTGTCCGCCGGATCAGCCTCGGGGTCGACCCCTACACGCACGCTCTCGGAGCAACACAGGCGGCTGCGGCGAAGCTCGCGAAGGGAGACCTGACGGCACTCGCATCAGATCTCAACTTCGGCC
Source organism: Nonomuraea sp. NPDC049709 (assembly GCF_040674815.1). Classification (NCBI taxonomy): domain Bacteria; kingdom Bacillati; phylum Actinomycetota; class Actinomycetes; order Streptosporangiales; family Streptosporangiaceae; genus Nonomuraea; species Nonomuraea sp. NPDC049709. The sequence continues at coordinate 34,698 of NZ_JBFANM010000049.1, read as the reverse complement.
ACATCATCGACCTCATCAAGGGCTGACACGGCCGCGCCGCCCTGCACTTGGCGCATCGGGCCAGATCTCGACGTGAGCTGTTCTGGCCGCCCGCGGGGGTCGTGCAGATACGCCGTGGCGCGCTAACCGAGCAGAGTCCGGTCAGAAGCATGCGATTAGCCAGGAGAACACATGCTCGAAAACGAAGAGCCGACGCTGACGCACCACGCACCGCAGATGCGCGTGGTCACGGCATCCTCGTGCACCGCGGCCGTCCGCGTCCCGGCCCAGTCTGCAGCCGCCCGTGCTGCCGCCGCTGGTGCGGAGCCCGGTAGCAGGCGGGGCTGGGCGTCCGTCGGTGCGGTCGCGCTCGGCGCGTTCGTCATCGTCATGACGGAGACGCTGCCCGTGGGGCTGCTGCCGGAGATCGCCGACGGGCTGCATGTCCCGCTCGGCCTCGCAGGGCTGATGGTGCTCGTGCCGGGCTTCAGCGCGGCGGTGTCGGCGCCGCTGTTCTTCCTCGGCTCCGGCCGATTCAACAGGCGCTCGGTCATCGTCGTCCTGGGCCTGACGGTGCTGGTGTCGAACGCGGCCGTCGCGGTGGCGCCGGACTTCGTCCTGGTGCTGATCGCCCGTATGATCTTCGGCGCCACTCTCGGGGCCTTCTGGACCGTGGTCTCACCGGTCGGGCCCAAGCTGGTGGGCCCGGCCGGCGGCACTCGCGCCATCACCGTCATCGCGGCCGGTATTTCGGGTGGGACGGTGGTGGGGCTGCCTGCGGGGCAGTTCCTCGGCAACCTCGTCGGCTGGCGTCTCACTTTCGCCATTGCGGCGGCGGCGACGCTGCTCGTCGTGGTCGTGCAGGCAGCCGTGCTGCCGGGTATTCCGCCGGACGGGCGAACGCACCTGCGTGATCTCGCGGGAGTCGTGACGCGGCGGGCCGCCCGGTTCGGGATGGCAGCGGGCGCGATGGTGTTCATCGGACAGTTCGCCGCCTGGACCTATGTCACCCCGTTCCTGATGGACCACACGCATCTGTCCAGCGGCGTGATCTCCCTGCTGTACGTCATCTACGGCATCGGTGGCATCGTCGGCTCACTCGTCGCTGGATCGCTGTTCAAGCGCGGAGTGATCGGCAGCTTCGCCGGGGCGGCGGCGGTAGTGGCCGCCCTGCTCATCGCGCTGGCGAGCGTGGGCGCCATACCTTGGGCTGCCGGCCTGTTGCTCGTGCTGTGGGGCTTGTTCTGGGGAATCGTGAACCCGGGAACGCTGGTCTGGATACTCGACGCGGCCCCGGAATCCCCGGAGGCCGCATCGGCGGTGAATGTGACGAACCTTCAGGTAGCCCTGGCGGCAGGGTCCGGCCTCGGCGCGATCCTGGTCTCGTCGACAACCTTGCAGACGGTGTTCTTCACGGCGGGCTTCATCGTCCTGGCCTCCGCCGTACTCGCCGTGGTGGCGGGGCGGGTCGTAACACTCGTCCGGAGGGGATGAGGAGACCGGAGCGAGGCAGGGGGCTCACACCGCCCTCGGCGTCATCCCGCGCCGACCGCCAAGGGCCGGCGGCGCGAGGGCCTCGACGAACGAGCGAGATCGCGACAGTGAAGGTAAGACGGCGCCGCGATCCGACACCAATCAATCAGACCATGACGCGGTTCTTTGTGCCCATCTACAACGAGCACCGAACCGCACAGAGCAGGAGCAAGAAGATGAACGACACCAAGCAGTCGGCCGAAGACCTGGCGATTCTCGAGCAACTCAACAACGATTACGTCCACTCCGACCAGTTCAACGATGTCAGGCGCTTCAGCGAGTTCCTTGCCGAGGACTTCATCGTGCAGCTTCCGGGAATCACCCGTAACCGTGCCGAGTTCCTCGACTACATCGCCAAGCCGCGCCCCTTCAAGGATCTCGCCGTGCACGACGTCAACATCCGCATCCTCAGCGACGTCGCTCTGATCCACGGCCGGAGCACCTACACCATGCTCGCGGATGGAGCGAAGCAGGAAGCTCTGTATACGGACACGTACCAGAAGCGTGAGGGGACCTGGGTCTGTGTCTCCGCCTGCGCGATCGCTCCGGGCGCCTGACGGCGCCCGCGAAGCTGCTGGTCACGACGCGGCAACAAGCCGAGACCGTACGGTGAGCCCGCCCCCCATGATCCTCTCCGGCACGCCCGGCTCCGGACGATGGAACACCTCCCGAGGACTCATCCGAGGAGGCTAACCGCACGATCTCGGCTACGTCGCCGTGCGCCCCCCGAAGCCTCCGGAAGCGCCGGCATGGTCCAGAACCAAGAGGAAGACGGCTCGATGCAAGACGTGACCCCAGCGACCAGCCTGGGCAGCCGGGACAGAACGCTCCGGCCGGCGTTCGTTTCCGCGGTGGTCTCCCTGGTGGCCGTGTTCGCCGCGGTGGGCTCGACGATCCCTCTGTTCAACGTTTACCGAGCCGAGGACGGGCTCACTAACGCCGGCATCTCACTGACCGTCGTCGCCTACTCCGCCGCTACCCTCAGCACCCTGCTGGTGCTGGGACGAGTGTCCAATCATGTGGGCCGGCGGCCCACCGCGATCGCCAGCCTCGGACTGCTCGTACTGGGTTGTCTGCTGCTTTTGAACGTGCACGACATCGGCATCCTGATCGCCGGCCGATTTTTGATGGGTCTTGGCGCCGGGCTGGCAGCAGCAGCCTCACCGCCTACATCGTCGACGCCGCACCGGCCAGGCCGACCTGGCTGGCCTCCGTCGCCTCCAGCCAGACAGTCATGCTCGGCCTCGCCGTCGGTGCCACGGGCTGCGGACCTGTCGCAGCAATCAGGGACCTCGTTCCCGGCCGAGGAAGCACGACAGGAGTCGCCGGAAGTCCTGCGGGTGTTCGAGCGCCGGCACGTGCCCGCATCGGCCGAGCACGTACAGACGGACATCGGCCAGGTGTTCGAGCAGGGGCAGGGCTGCCGTTTCGAGCGGGGTGACTCGGTCCTCGGCGCCGTGGACGAGCAGCACGGGCGCGCGGATCCCCGCCAGCGTTCGCGCCGAGAGGGTGAGGTCGTCGGCCCAACGTGCCCTAGGTGGAGGGAACAACGACGCGAATGCGGCCGCCCCCGCTCGCATCGCGGCTGCACGGGCAGCGACGGCCGACTCGGTCACGAGCGCTTGGTCGAGGACGAGGCGACTCAACATGTCTCGTGCCCCGAGCGGGTCGGCGGCGGCGGCCCAGACTGCGTCGAGCTCGGCGGACAGCGGCGCCCCGGGGGCGCCCATCGTCGAGACCGCCACGACACGGGTGACCTGCTGGGGACGCGCGGCCGCCAACGCCAGCGCCACGGCACCGCCCATGGAGTGGCCCACCACGGCGTAGTGCTCGACACCGAGAGCATCCATCAGGCCCGCGGCCTGCTCCGTCCACAGCCGGAGCCCACCCCTGGAGTCGGCCGGGATCGGTGTACGGCCGAACCCCGCCTGGTCAGGAGCCACCAGGTGCCAGGACGTGCCCAGCGCCTGTGCCGTCGTTGCCCAGGCTCCGGATCCGGTCGTACCGGGTCCGGAGCCGTGCAGCATCAGCACCGCGGGCCCGGTGCCGCTCTCCAGGACGTGGACGGGGGAGCCGTCGACTGTGACGGTCCGAAGTGCCGTCACCGGGACAGGCCAGGTGTGCTCATGCCGATGCGGAGTTGATGGACTTCGAGAACACCTCCATCATCGCCCTGCCGAATTGCGGCATGTCGGGCCACCCCCGGCAGGAGACGAGGTTGCCGTCCACGACGTCGGGAGCGTCGATGACCGTCGCGCCCGCGTTCTCCATGTCACCGGTGATGGGGGGGAAGCACGCCGTTTTTCGCCCCTTCAGCAGCCCGTACACAGCTGGCACCTGCGCGCCGTGGCACACCAGCGCGATCGGGAGGTTGCGCGCGAAGAAGTGCTCGGTGATGCGCCTGACGTCGGCGTCGACCCGGATCCACTCGGGGGCACGTCCCCCAGGGATGATGAGGGCGTCATAGCGCTCGACGTCGACCTCGGCCCAGGGCACGTCGACCGGCAACTTTCGGCCGTTCTTCTCCACGTATGCGTCGGAGTTGGGGTCGAACTCGTGGATGACCAGCTGAACGTCACGCATCGTCCGTGACGAGACGTCAACGTCCCAGCCGCCCTCCTGCACGCGATAGTAGGGATACATGGTGTCGAGCTCCTCGGCGGCGTCGCCGGTCAGGAGCAGCGCTCTGGGCACCTGCTTCTCCTCGCATCTGGGGCGGGTGAGGTGGATCCAATCCGATCCGATCGGATTGGGTTAGCATTCCTCGGCCCAGCCCGCCCGTCAAGCCTCCACCGCCATTCCGTCCGCGCCCTCGGCCTCGTCGAACAATCGTCGGAACCGCTCGCCGGACAGCAGGATGTGCCGACGCATGGCGTAGGCGGCGGCGTCGGGGTCACGCGCGGCGATCGCGGCCAGAACTTCTTCGTGCTCGGCCATGGCCAAGTGAGTGACCTGGGTGTCGTGGAGAAGCCGGAACAGGTGCACGTGCGTGTGCAGGCGAGCGAGCGCTTCGCGGATGACCTGGTTCTCCGCGCTCAGGGCGACGAGATCGTGAAAAGCGGCGTCGCGTAGCCCGAAGGCGCCATAGGCCATGAGCCCGTCGCCCCCCTCCAGCTCCGCCATCTCCTCCAGCATTCGTCGCAGACCGGCCACCTGCTTCAAGGATGCGCGTTCGGCGGATCTGCGCGCCGCTGCCGGCTCGAGGAGCAGGCGGACCTCAAGCATGTCCTCGAATCGGTGACGGGTGATCTGGGGGGGAATGCGATAGCCGGCATGGGGCACACGCACGACCAGGCCCTCGGCCTCCATGCGGTTCAGAGCGTCTCGGATCGGCGTCTGTGAGACCCCCAGCTCTCGCGCCAGGACGTCGATCGTGACGCGGGAGCCAGGCTCGATCCGTAGCGACATCATCTGTCCGAGCAGCGTGTCGTACACCTCGTCGGCAAGCCGGCCGCGAGATCTTCCCGGCGGCGTTCCGCCCGTCATGGCCCCACGGCGCCGCGCGATCATCGCTTCGTCGTCCATCGTGACGTGAGGTCCTTTCTTGCGTCTTCGGGAACCTGTTGACATCGGTCGCAACACTGCGGGATGTTGACGCTCCCACTCGGATCGTATAGGAAAGGTGACGGATGCCAGCCATCCTTCACCCATCGGGGAACCGCTCGCCATCGCTCCGCTTCGATCAGTTGGAGCTCCCATGAGCATGCTCGACGTCTTATTCGGTTCGCCACCGGGCCGCACCAGGACCGAAGGACTTCTCGACTGCTCGAAGCCCCATTGCATCGCGGCGTACTCGTGACGCCGGTCTGCGGGTCAGCCCCTGCGACAGCCGGCAACACGCCTGAACAAGCCAGCAACTGCTCGGCGAAGCACGCAGCAAGGCTCCAGAAGTCCCCACCCAGAAAGCAGGCAAGAAGATGCGGTATCCAAAGCGAATAGGACGATTGTCCGTTCCCGGGCGAAAGGTGCAGCTGGCGACGGCGGCCATGTTAGTGGCCACGGCCGTGGCGGCTTGCGGCGGCCAGGACGACAGCGCCCCCAAGGCACCGGCGACCATCCCGGAGCTCACCAAGGATCCGCTGACCCTCAGCTTCATCTGGTTCGACTGGCCCCCCGCCCACGCGCTGGAAGCCTTCGCGAACGCGGAGTACACCAAGGAGCGGTCGAACGTGACCATCAAGGTCAAGACCGTGCCGAACGCGAACTGGCACGACGCGATGTTCACCCAGTTCGCCGCACACAAGACCGACTTCGACATCCCGATCCTGGACTCGCAACACATCGGCGAGGCCGTGACGAACGGCAACATCCTCGACATCACCGACTTCGTCAAGAAGAACATCGACGTCAAGGCCTACAACCCGTACCTCCTGGCGGCCTACGGCCAGTTCCCCCAGGCGGAGACCGGGAAGCGCGACGAAAACGCCAGCCTGTACGGACTGCCGCTGCTCGGCGACACCTGGACGATGATCTACCGCAAGGACCTGATCGGCGACAAGCCACCACAGACCTGGGACCAGATGATCTCAGTCGCCGAGAAGTGCCAGGCGGACCACCCTGGCGTCAGCGGGCTGGCTTTCCACCAGGCCAACGGCTCCGACGCCGCGGCCGTAACCTACAACACGGTCAACGGCGTCTACGGCGGCAACCTCTGGGACCCCAAGACGCGCAAGATCGACGGCGTCCTCAACGACACTGCGGGCCAGGAGGCGATGGACGTCCTGGTCAACAAGATGAAGCCGCTGACCGCCAAGGGCTCCGGCAACTGGTTCATCGACGAGGTGAACGCGGCGGTCGCCCAGGGCAAGGCATGCATCGCGTTCAACTGGATCGCCGCGAGCGGCGGCCTGCTTGACCCGAAGCAGTCGACGCTCGGCACCACGCGGGAGCAGATTCTCGACAAGCTGGGCTTTGCCACCCTGCCGAGCCAGAAGACGAACCTGGTGCCCCTCGGCGGCATGGGGATGCACGTGTCGGCCTACTCGCCCAAGGCGAACCAGGCGGAGGCCCTGAACTTCATGAAGTGGTTCGAGCAGGCTGACATCCAGAAGAAGTGGGCCGCGGCCGGTGGCGTGCCATCGCGTACGGACGCCCTGGAGTCGCCCGAGTTCCTCAATGCCCAGCCGTTCAACCAGGTGTACACCGACTCGGTTCCGCGGATGCGGGACATGTGGAACGTGCCCGAGTACGCGCGCCTCGTCGACATTGAGAACACCAACGTGAACGCGGCTCTCAACGGCGCGAAGACGCCGAAGGATGCGCTCGACGACATCGCCAAGGAGCAGCAGGGCGTGCTCAACTCCAGCAGCCGCAAGGGCGGCGGCGGACTGTGAGTGACTCCGCCCCTCTGACGACCGACCACCCCGGGCAGGTGGCGTCTGCGACGCCGCCTGCACCGGGTCGGTCCCGCCGCTTGAGCGATCGCGGGCTCGCCGTGGCCTTCATCTCCCCCGCGCTGCTGCTGTTGCTCGCGATGTCGGTGTTCCCGTTGCTGTGGGCGTTGTACCTGTCTTTCACCGACTACTCGGCCACTCGCGGGGGGCCCGCCCAGTTCATCTGGTTCGAGAACTACACCGCCATCGTGACTTCGGCGCAGGTCCACCTGAGGGCCTTGACGACGTTGATCTACGTGTTCGGCGCGGTCGCCCTGCAGACCGTGCTCGGTTTCGCCATCGCCTACCTGATCTCACGGCGCACGCACGGGCGAGGACTGCTGACCACTCTGTTCCTGGTTCCGATGATGTTGTCGCCGGTCGTGGTCGGGCTGTTCTGGCGATTCATGCTCGACGCGCAATTCGGCGTGATCAACAGCGTGCTCGGCTCGCTCGGCCTGGGGCAGGTGGAGTGGCTCACCCGGCAGCGAACGGCACTGATTTCCCTGATCCTGGTCGACACCTGGCAATGGACGCCGTTCATCATGCTCATCGCACTTGCGGGCCTTACCGCGGTTCCCAGGTACTTGTACGAGGCCGCCTCGATCGATCGGGCGTCCGAGTGGTTCCAGTTCCGCACCATCACTCTTCCGCTGGTGTGGCCGCTGCTCCTCATCGCCGTGTTGTTCAGGGCCATCGAGGCCTTCCGGCTGTTCGACCTCGTCTACATCCTCACCAGCGGAGGTCCGGGGGTCTCCACCGAGACGTTGTCGTTCCACGTCTACAAGGTCGCGTTCCTGGGCTTCAACACCGGAACCGCCTCGGCGTACGGGATCCTCATGGTCCTCGTCGTCATCGTCCTTACGCAGCTCTACCTGCGCTACTTGAACAAGCTCAAGGAGGACTGATGGCCCTCTCCGTTGACGAGGCCGTGTCCACAGGTCCTGGCCGGGATCACACGCCCCCCGCGCGCCGCTTCGGCGGCAGGGGCCGCTCCGTGCTGGAGGTCGCGCTGCTGACCGTGCTGGCCGTCGTGATGCTCTTTCCGGTGCTGTGGATGATCGAGACGTCCATCAAGGAGAACCGGGACGTCTACGCCATCCCGGCCAAGTTCTTCGACTTCAAGGTCACTATGGACCATTTCAAGGACGTGTTCGTCGCCTCCGGCGGCGGTCGTTCGACCTTGTCCGTCTCGTTCCTCAACTCCGTCGTGGTCGCCGGGGTCTCCACGGCGCTGGCCACCGTGCTGGGGGTCCCGGCGGCCTGGGCCTACTCACGCTTCGCCGTGAAGGCCAAGAAGGACCAACTGTTCTTCATCCTGTCCACCCGCTTCATGCCGCCCGTGGTGGTCGTGATCCCGATCTTCCTCATGTACCGCCAAGTCGGACTCATCGACAGCAAGCTCGGCCTGATCCTCATCTACGCCGCGTTCAACGTCCCGTTCACGATCTGGATGATGAAGGGGTTCGTCGACGAGGTGCCCGCAGAGTACGAGGATGCCGCCATGCTCGACGGCTACACCCGCTTGCAGGCGTTCTGGCGATTCACCCTTCCCCTGCTCCTGCCCGGCATCGCCGCGACGGCGGTCTTCGCACTCATCTTCTCGTGGAACGAGTTCGTGTTCGCCATCTTCCTCACTTCCAGCGACGACGTGCGGACGGCCCCACCTGCCATCGCCGGCCTCATCGGTGGAACCACTGTGGACTGGGGCCTCGTGGCCGCCGCCTCCGTGGTGTTCGCCCTACCGGTGCTCGTCTTCGCCTACCTGGTGCGCAAGCACCTCGTCGCCGGTGTGACGCTCGGGGCGGTGCGACGCTGATGGCGGGCATCGAGGTGACGGCCCTGCACAAGCGCTACCCGGACGGGACGGTCGCAGTTGATCACGTGGACCTGTCCATCGGCGACGGCGAGCTGTTCGTGATGCTCGGCCCTTCGGGTTGCGGCAAGACGACCACGCTGCGGGCCATGGCCGGCCTGGAGAGGCAGACGACGGGCGACATCCGCATCGGCAACACGCTGGTCAACGACCTGCCGCCCGCCGAGCGCGACATCGCCATGGTGTTCCAGTTCTACGCTCTCTACCCGCATCTGAGAACCCGCGACAACCTGGCGTTCCCACTGCGGGCCGAGGGACTGCCCAAGGCGGAGGTGCGCGAGCGGGTCGACGAGGCCGCCCGGTTGATGCGGCTCGGTCCGCTCCTGGACCGGCGACCGCGCCGGCTGTCCGGCGGGGAGCAGCAGCGCGTCGCGCTTGCTCGCGCCCTGGTGCGACGACCGCGCGCATTCCTCATGGACGAACCTCTCACCAATCTGGACGCGGAGCTGAGGGCGGACATGCGCACGGAGATCAAGCACCTGCAGGGGGAGCTGGGGACGACGATGGTCTACGTCACCCACGACCAGGTCGAGGCGATGTCGCTCGGTCACAGAATCGCCATCCTCAACAAGGGCCGCGTCGAGCAGATCGGCACGCCGCTGGAAGTCTACGACCGTCCGGCGAGTCTCTTCTGCGCCGCGTTCATCGGCTCCCCGCCGATGAACCTGATCGAGGTGGAGGTGGCCGACGGGAAGCTGCGCAGTCAGGGCGGACTGGCCCTCACGCCACCGCCGGGCCTGCCGCGCGACCGTCGTCTGGTCGCAGGCGTCCGGCCGGAGGCGCTGGAAGTCACAGAGCCACGGGCGGAACGTTCGGTCCCGGCCCGCGTGGTCTCGGCGGAGTGGCTGGGCGACGAAATCATCTACGTGGTCGACCACGGCGGCCGGCGCGACGTACGGGTTCGGATGCCACCGACTGTCCGTTTCGCCGCTGACGCACCGGTCGGGCTGCGGCACACCGGCGGGACCCCGGCGGTCTACGACGTGAGCACGGAAGAGCTGGTGGCCTGATGGGAACCGTGGCAGTCCACGGGCTGTGCAAGTCCTTCGGTAAAGTCCAGGCCCTGGACGGGGTGACGCTGGACGTACCGGACGGATCGTTCTTCGTCGTGCTCGGACCCTCCGGGGCAGGCAAGACGACGACCCTGCGAGCGATCGCCGGCCTTGAGAAGCTTGACGCCGGGTCGGTGCATCTGGACGGGAGGGACGCGACCGGTGACGCCCCGGCCGCACGCGACCTGGCCATGGTCTTCCAGAACTACGCCCTCTACCCGCGACACACGGCGTACGAGAACATCGCTTCGCCGCTGCGGGCACGCCGCTGTTCTTCGAGCGAGATCGCCGCCGCCGTCGAGCGGATGTCGAGCCTGCTGCACATCGAACGTCTGCTGCAGCGTCGTCCGGCGCAGTTGTCGGGCGGTGAGATGCAGCGTGTCGCCCTGGCCCGGGCACTGGTCCGTCGCCCGCGCGCGTTTCTCATGGACGAGCCGCTGACGAACCTCGACCTCAAGCTCCGCGTCGAGATGCGCACCGAGCTCACCCGCATCCACCGGAGCCTCGGAGCAACCTTCGTCTACGTGACCAACGACCAGGTCGAGGCCCTGTCCATGGCCGACCAGGTCGCGGTCCTCAAGGAGGGGAAGGTGCAACAGGTCGGAACGCCGACCGAGGTGTACGACCGTCCAGCCAACCAGTGGGTCGCGGGATTCGTCGGGAGCCCGCCGATCAGCCTGCTCGCCTGCCACGCCGAGGGAGATCGTCTGGTCGGGGCGGAAGGCTGGACGCTGCCGCGGCCCCGCTGGACCACGGCTGAGGACGGTCGTCCGCTGCTGCTGGGCCTGCGCGCGGAGGACCTGTCCGTCGAGCAGCGTGGGGACGCGTCGTTGTCGGGTGAGCTCTACGGCCTTGAGCCGCTCGGTGACCGAACGGTGGTCGACGTCCGAGTGGGGACGGCGATCCTCAAGGTCAAGGCACGAACCACCGTCACCGGTACGCCGGGCGAGCGGCTGCTTGTCACGGTCGACCTCAACCGTGCGCACCTGTTCGATGCGCGCACCGGGCTGGCGCTGTCCGAGGCCGGGAGGTAATCGCGCAGGGCGGCGACGTCAATATGTGCCGGCACGTGGCGATCGAGCCTCGGCGGACCGTCACCGGTGAGCACGGCCTGACGACGCTGAGGCAGCCATGGCCCGAGAAGGCGATCGGTGGCGCGGGGCGTCGCCCCGCAGCCAGGGCCAAGGCCACATTCGACCCGCTCGGCGACCTCCACCCCGACGAGGTCGTGTGACCCGTTCGTCAACGCGCGTGGCGCGATCGCTGAGGTCACGCTGGACATCACCGAGAACATCACAGGAGGCGACGCAATGAGTGACCCGATGAACGTCCTGGCCCCCGAGCACCGGCGGCTCCGGATTGGCGACGCCTGGCGCGACGCCGCCGGCGGAGCCACCTTTGTCGTCGAGGACCCGGCCACCGGCAAGACCATCGCCGAGGTGGCGGACGCCGACGCTGTTGACGGGCTCGCCGCTCTGGACGTGGCGAGCAAGGCAATGGCGGAGTGGGCGGCGACCCCGCCGCGAAAACGGTCAGAGTTGTTGACCGCGACGTACCGGGCACTGACCGAGCGATCCGAGGAGGTCGCCCGGCTGATAACGCTCGAGATGGGCAAGCCGCTCGCGGAGGCTCGGGGAGAGGTGGCCTACGGCGCCGAGTTCTTCCGTTGGTTCGCCGAGGAGGCGGTGCGCGTCGAGGGGCGCTACAACACCGCTCCCGCTGGTGGATATCGCATCCTCACCGTGCCGAGGCCGGTCGGACCGTGCGTCTTCGTGACGCCCTGGAACTTTCCGTTGGCCATGGGTGCCCGCAAGATCGCTCCTGCGCTGGCGGCGGGCTGCACGACGATCACCAAGCCGGCAGCCCAGACGCCACTCACCATGCTGTTCCTGGCCCGCATCATGGAGGAGGTCGGCGTTCCCCCGGGCGTCGTCAACGTCGTGACGACCAAGCGTGCCGGCGAGGTGGTCTCAGCACTGCTGGCCGACCGTCGGACCCGCAAGCTTTCGTTCACCGGGTCGACCGAGGTCGGGCGCGTGCTGCTACGACAGGCGGCGGACAACGTGCTGCGCACCTCCATGGAACTGGGCGGCAACGCGGCCTTGATCGTGTGTGCCGACGCAGACCTGGACGTCGCGCTCGACGGTGCCATGGTGGCCAAGATGCGCAACATCGGGGAGTCCTGCATCGCGGCCAACCGAATCTACGTCGAGGAGCCGGTGCGCGAGGAGTTCACGGCGCGCTTCGCCAAGCGGATGGGCGCGCTCTCGGTGGGCCATGGTCTCGACGACGGCGTGGACGTCGGGGCGTTGATCGACGAGGCCTCGGTCACCAAGATCGACGAGCTCGTCGCCGACGCGGTCAATCGCGGAGCCCGTGTCTTGGTGGGCGGCGAGCGTCCGGATGGGCCGGGCCACTTCTACCCGCCTACGGTCATCGTCGACGTGCCCGAAGACGCGCGGATGCTGGAGGCGGAGATCTTCGGCCCGGTGGCCCCGATCATCTCGTTCACGTCCGACGACGAGGTGATGGCGAAGGCCAACGACACCGAGCACGGCCTAGCCGGATACGTCTTCACCCGTGACCTCCAGCGGGCGCTCCGGTTCGCCGAGGGGCTGGAGACGGGGATGCTCGGCATCAACCGTGGTCTGATCTCGGACCCGTCAGCTCCGTTCGGAGGTGTGAAGCAGTCCGGGATCGGCAAGGAGGGGTCGCACGAGGGCATCCTTGAGTACCTCGACGTCACCTACGCGGCGATCGACCTCCCGTGACCGGCCTGCTGCTCCCGGTGCCCGCCGAGGGTCACCACGTCCTGTGCGCACATGACCTGACCGGCCTCCACCCGTGGGGCGGGACCCGGGCCATGGCCGCCACGGATCCGCTGGCACCAGGGGACACCGTCGACTCCACCGGTGTGCGCGCCACAGACGCGGCCGCGGCGGTGGATGGGGCGATCAGTCCTTTCGGCGGTCCCAAAGGCTACGCCCTCGGGCTCATGATCGAGGTGCTGGTCGCGACCTTGACTCGTACCGCCCTTGGCGACGATGTCCGCGGGACCCTCGACCCGACTGACCGGCCCACCAAGGGCCACGTCTTCATCGCGATGGACCCCCGAGGGCGGCCCGGGCACGACCGAGTCCGGGAGCCCGGCGCGCGCGCCTGCGCCACCCGGCAGCCAACCTTGCCGACGCCGTCCCGGTCTCGCAGGTGACCCGGACGTCCGCTCAGCAAATCACCGCCGACGCTCCAGAGAGGCACTGACATGCTTGAGACCGTCCGCGGACCACGCCAGCTGATAGTGGGCGAAGGGGTCGCGCAGAACATCCCACGAGTGGTGGCCGAGTGTGGCTCGCGAGTCCTCATCGTGACCGACCGGGTTCTTCTGGGGCAGCCGGGCGTGGCCGAGATCGTGGCCGCCGTACGGGAGAAGGTCGAAGTCGTCGGGGTGTTCGCCGACGCGACTCCGGACGTGCCACTCACCGATGTCGCCCTGGCCGTCTCGGCCGCCGCAGAGGTGGACGCCGACGTGATCCTCGCCATCGGGGGTGGCACGGTGATCGACCTCGCCAAAATCGTCGGCGTCATCCGGTGCCACGGTGGGACGCCGCGCGACTTCTACGGGGAGTCGAAGGTGCCGGGGCCGACGATGCCTCTCGTCGCGGTCCCGACGACCTCAGGCACCGGCTCCGAGCTCACGCCCGTCTCGGTGTTGACCGACCCGGACCGCGAGCTGAAGGTGGGGGTCTCCAGCGTCCACATCGTGCCCGACTTCGCCATCGTCGACCCCGAGCTCACCTACACCTGCCCTGCGACCGTCACTGCCCACTCCGGCATCGACGCGTTCTGTCACGCGGTGGAGAGCTACACCGCGCGACCCCGGGCCCACGGACCGCGTGACCCGGTGGAGCAGGTCTTCCTCGGTCGCAACCCCATCACCGATCACTACGCGCTCCTGGCCGCGGAGCGGATCGCCCGCAGCTTGCCCCATGTCGTCAGGGACGGAGGCGACAAGGACGCGCGCGCGAACATGTCCTATGGGTCCATGCTGGCCGGGCTCGCGTTCTCCCACGCAGGCAACGCGGCTCCGCATGCTCTTCAGTACCCCATCGGCGCAGCCACCCACACACCGCACGGCCTGGGCGTCGGGCTGCTGCTGCCCTACGCGCTGGACGCGGCCAGGGATGCAATCGGCGACCGGTTGGCCATCCTCGCCGGTGTGTGCGGGCTCGACGTGACCGACGCCTCGGATGCCGAGGCCGCAGATACGTTCCTCACCTGGCTCGACGGGCTCCTTGCCGACATCGGCATCCCTACCACCTTGGCGGACATCGGCGTGGCACGCGCCGACCTCCCGCGCTTCGCGGAGATGGCCAGTGGCGTCACCCGCTTGATCCAGAACCATCCAGGCCCGACCGACACCGCCAGTCTGACCGCGATCCTCGAAGCGGCCTGGCTCGGGGACCGGACCCGACACGCCCTGACGGCATCGCGGCCAGGTCGTCGAGCAGGGCGGCACTGAGCCGGTTCCAGGCCAGGATGTCGAGGTAGCGACCCAGTACCAGGGCGGGGGTGTCAATGAGGTTGGCCAGCAGTCGGGCCGTTTGCTCGGGGATGCGCTGCTCGCTCTCGCCGGGCTGCTCGCTCGCTTCCGGGTGGGTGAGCTGGAACAGGTGCCGCTGCTGATCGTCGCTCAGCAGCAGGGCCTGGCCGATGGCGGCCAGGACGGAGCGAGAGGCGGGGCGGATGCGGCCCTGTTCCAGACGCGTGTAGTAGTCGGTGCTGATACCGGCGAGTTGGGCCACTTCCTCGCGTCGCAGGCCGGGGACCCGGCAGGGGTAGGCCGGTTCGGGCAAGCTGTGTTCGGCCGCGGTGACCGCGGCCCGCCGGGCGGTCAGGAAGTCGGCCAGCAGCCCGCGCGGGGAGGTGATCCGGGGGCGGTCCGTGTCGGTCAATGATGGCACTCCTGCGGCCATACTTCCGGGGAAAAGTGTTCCCCGGAACGCCGCGTCCTTCCTGCTCAGCGCGCCCTCAGCGAAGGTGGTCACGAGAGGGAAGCCGACCCTGCAGACGCTGGAGGGGGCTGTGGGGCCGGCTTCCCTGTCATTGAACCGGCACAGCGGCTCTAGCGTTCTAATCTTGGCCTTCCTGCCGTCTATGGTCTGTTGCCGCTGCCGGGGACCCCTTGGCTATGTACGTGAGTTGCGTAGGCGTTTGTTGCTGGGGCAGGGAAGGCGGCTTCGTGTGGTGAGGGGTGATGTCGCCGAGTTTTGACGGCAGCGAGGTTCTTGCGGTGGGAGGGTCGACGTGCTTCTCCCGTTTGGGGGCCCATGCGCATATCGGCGACCAAGGTCGAGCTGTATACGGCGATTCGCAACGTTTGCTCCGTCCGCTACCGGCACCTCGGGGCGATGTCCCCCGTCGATATGTCCGCGCGTTCGGGGGCACGGCCAGAGCGGCCAACGCGACTCCGAGCCGTCGTTCCGTCGCGAGGGAGCGGCCAACGTGCCAGGATAAATCACGTCAAGCCGTAACTTGCGTGGGCCGGTATCGCAGGGCGACCGCCCCCGACCGGAACTCACGGCGGTCGACGGGCTCGAGCTGGATGCGCTCGCGCAGACCGGCGAGCAACGTCGGCCCGTGTCCGGCAAGGACCGGCTGCACAAGGAACTCGTACTCGTCGATCAGTCCCAGATCTGCCAACGCCAGGGGGAGCGTCACGCCACCCACCCACAGGCGCTCGCCCGACTCCTGCTTGAGCCGCTGAACCGCTTGCCCCAAGTCGCCTCGCACCAGCTCGGCATTCCAATCGACCGCGCTCAGCGTGCTCGACACGACGTACTTCTTCGCCCGGTCGATGGTCTCGGCGAACGGGATCTGCCACTCAACCATCCAGTCAGGCCACGTGTCCGTGGCCGGCTTCCGCCATGCCGACTCCATCATCTCGTAGGTCACCCGGCCGAATAGCAGGGCATCGGCTCGCTCCATCTCAGCGGTCCAGTAACGCATCGACTCCTCGTCCGGGGGGAGCCCTGCCTCGTGATGGCAGCAGCCGTCGAGCGTGACGTTGATCGAGTATCGAAGTGGTCTCATCTCGTTGCTCTCCCTTGATGCGCGCAGCGCGTTTTCACCGGACGTCTACTTAGACGACTGTCGGCGCCATTTCTCATCGGCGCCAGATCCCACCTACTCAACACCGTCGTGATGCGAACCAGACCGCAGACCGAGCGCGCGACCGATTCGGGCGCTCGGGGCGTTCAGGTTCGCAACGGGACGGCGCTCATAACGCTCGACTTCGACGCACGGTGCCACGTCACCTACCGTCGGCTCAGGGCCATCGACGAACGTCGCAAACGTTGCCTGACGCGGCACTAACTGCGATAACGCCAGCTTCCACACACTTCTCGGCATCCGCGAGGCCATCCACCACGCCGGCGGCAGCCTCATCCTGGCCAACCCCAGTCCACCCGTCGAACTCGCACTGTCTCGAAGCGCCCTGCGAGACCTACTGCCTCTCCACGACATCCCCGCCAAGCAGCCACCGCCCGGCCACCCAGACAGCCCGGAGTGACGTCAAAACTCACCGAGATTGATCAAGGAATCGGCCCCCAACTGCCTCCCGAAGTCAGCGACAAGCGCCTCCCGAAGAACCCAACACAGCCCGGGCGTGCGAGACACCGTGGCGCGGATCGATGTCGATCAGGGTGATCGACATCGGGCTTCCAATTGTTGACGACGGATCGCACCGGCGGGCCGCCGTCCCGTACAACGATGGTCTCGAAGCTGCGGAAGGTCTGGCGTGAGAGGCTGCGTAGCGCCCGGTGCAACGGCCCTGGACGGTCGGCGGTGGGGATGATCACGCTGATCACAGGGGGCTCCTGAGGGTGGGGGAGAATCTCATCGGTGAGCTCGCACCGCAGCTGTGAGCGGCCCAGCTCTCGAGCTGGGCCGTCGACCGCGTCCAGGAGCGCGGTCGTCGCGGCCGGGACCGCGGAGATTCGGTAGAACTCCGCGCGGAGAGGTGACGGTCGAGGACTGGAGCATATGGAGGTGAATGGCCCAAGTGGCGTGGCCATCGCGAGTCACCTCGATGGCAGAGCCCCTGGAGTGATACCCCGGTTTCACCCGCCTCTCGGCTGGACCCGGGGGTGTGGCAGGGTGGCGACGTGCGTACTTCCCGAGCGGTGTTGACGTTCGACGAACTGGTCGATGGTGAGCTGGTGGTGCTAGCCCAGTCTGGTGATGTGGCTGCCCTGGGCTCGCTGCTGGCGCGGCATCGTGGCGGCATGCTGGCGGTGGCGTTGAGCGTGCTGCGGGATCCGGTCGAGAGCGAGGACGCCGTACAGGACGCGTCGCTGACCGCGCTCGCCCGGATCGGCGACGTGCGCGATCCGGTCGCCGTCGGGCCGTGGCTGAAAATGATCGTCCGCAACTTGTGCCGGAAGCGGTTGGCCACCACGAAGGCGATCCCGGTCGGCCATCTACCGCCGGTCGCCGATCCGGCCGCCGATCCGCAGGAGGTGCTGGAGCAGCACGCGCAGCGCGACTGGGTATGGCACGCCGTCGGGCTGCTGTCACCGCCCTTGCGCACGGTGACCCTCCTGCGGTACTTCTCCTCGGTCACCCGTTACGACGAGATCGCGGCCGCCTGTGGTATTCCGGTCGGCACTGTCCGCCGCCGCCTGCACGAGGCGCGGGGCATCCTTTCCCGTACGCTGCTGACGATGCGGCACAGCGCTCACGATGACATGGCCGCGCTGACGGCCGCACGCCGTCGGGATGCGGAGGAGGCCGTCGCGGCCGGGCATCATGGCACGTTCGGGGCGTTGCTGCGAGAACGCTGGTGGCCCGACGTGGACATCGCCTGGGCGAACGGCCGCCGGACGCACGGAATCGAGCACCTGGTGCGGGTGGTGGACGACCGCATGTCAGCCGGGACTCGGCAGCGGGTCACCGGCGTGGCCGCGAGCGCCGACGTCGTGGTGTGGGAGACCGACGTGTTCAGCCCGCCCGAGGCCGGGCCGGGGTGCGCGCCGTACATGTGCTGGCTGCTGTCCTACGACGCCGGCCGGGTGCGCCGGGTGCGGCTGATCCATCGGGCAGCCTGAAAAAATCTTGGCGTGGCAGCGAACTTTTCAACGTGCCACCGGATCGTGTTGCTGATAGCAACACAACCGAAAGGCAAGATTTTCTCATGTCCGACACCTCGACGACGTTCGTTCTCGTTCCCGGCGCCTGGCAGGGGGGCTGGTCCTGGCAAGCGGTAGCGCGGCGGCTGCGTACCGCGGGCCACGACGCGGTGACGCTCACCCTGCCCGGCCTGGCGGACGGCGATCCCCGTACCGGCCTTCGCCTTTCGGACGCGGTGAACTACGTCGCAGGCGAGATCGAGCGGCGCGACCTGCGTGACGTGGTGCTGGTCGGCCACAGCTGGGGCGGCTACCCGATCACCGGAGCCGCCCATCGGATCGCTCACCGGCTCGCCGCGATCGTGTACTTCAACGCCCTCGTGCCGGCTCGCGGTGTGCCGTTGATCGACGAGAACCCGGACTACGCTGCCATCCTGCGGGCGGCGATCGACTCCTCGCCCGACGGCAGCGTCTCCGTCACGTTCGAGCAAGTCCCGATGCTGGTGCCGGAGCTGCCCGAGGCGGCACAGCGGCTGTTCCACGAGCTTCTCGTGCCACAGCCGGGCGCGTACTTCCTGCAGGCGCTCGACGTGGACGACGTGACGACCCTGGGCCTGCCTGCGGCGTACGTCCTCAGCGAGAATGACCGCGCCCTGGCCCGCCCAGGCGACGAACTGGCCGCCAGGATCGGCCTGACGCCCCTGATGGTGCCCGGCGGCCACCAGTCCATGCTGACGTACCCTGACGAGGTGACCGAGGCGCTGCTCAAGTGCTCGATTTAGCTGCGTTGGGGCCGCGGGACGTGCCAACGGTGAGCACGATGCCGGCACGTCCATGTAGCCCGCGCACGTACGCAAGCGCCGGGCGTCTGCCGATGATTACATCCGCCCAGGTCATAACCCTGCGAGGGCTGCTCTCATAAGATCCACGCGAGTGGTGCAACCCGGCAGCCGTTCTCGGCCGTAGAACGTTGCGACAGCAAGGAGATCACTGACCGCCGACTTCGCCAGTGGCCACATCGTGCGTCACCGCGATTCGAACGGTTCGCGCTTCAGACACTGTCCTCGTCCACGACAGCGGCGCTGGCGGTGCTGGCCGCGGGCAACGCCGCCGCGCCGAGCGGCCGCAGGACCTTGTCCGGAGCCGAGGAAGCGATCGCGTAGCGACCCAGGCAGTTGAGGTGGGCGTGGTCCAGCGGGGACAGCCGCGCTACGTCCTCGTCCTTGACCGGTACACCCTGGGCGCGTAACTGGTCCACAATTGCCGGCAGATATCGTGAGTTCCACAAAACGACGGCATTGACGACGAGTCCAAGAGCCGCGAGTTGATCCTCCTGGCCTTCCCGATATGCCTGCCGGATCCGGCCGGAGTTGCCGTGGCAGATCTTGCGGGCGAGGCGGTGCCGGGACTCCTGGACCGACAGCTGCTTGCCCAGGCTGCGGCGGTAGGTGGAATCCATCGGGTCCAGCATGCTCAGCAGGTGCATCGTCTTGTCGATACGGCCGTACTCGGCGAAGGCCTGCCCCAGCGGCGTCGGAGAACCCTGGCGGGCGGCTGTCCGCCGGTTCCTTGACCCCGGTGGCGTCCGTGAGTCCCGGTGGGCGGGGGCCTGTTGATCGGCTTGGCATGCTGGTCCAGCTGTGCAGCCCTGCCCTGGTTGGGGTTCGTGCCCGACGATGTGGGCGCGGCGCCGCCGGCGGCGGTGGCGCGGGTGGCCGAGCGGTCAGGGTGACGCCGGCGGCGCTGCGGTTGTACGGCAAGCGCGATCAGACCCGCTCGGATCATCTGGGTCAGATCGCCAAGTATCTGGAGTGGCAGACGGCCCCGGCGGGCAGTCAGGCGATGAAGGAGCTGGAGCAGTTCCTGCTGGATCGGGCGATGGAGCACGACTCGCCGACGCTGCTGTTCAACTTGACGCGCGAGTATCTGATGGCGGCCAAGGTGATCCGGCCCGGCGCTCTCTAGGTAGAACGTTCTGTCTTGACAGGCAGTGACATTCTTGCCAGTCTATGAGACAGAACGTTCAGTCTTGCAGAAGCGGTGTCCAACGGCTCGCCATACCGGGCGTGGCCACCCGGGCGCCCTCCGTTCTACAGAAACGGCGTTGTTCGCCGTTCAACGTCTGCCCACGTCAGGAGAGGCTTCATGTCCATCGATCCCGCACCCGTCCTGGTCACCGGCGCCACCGGGCAGCAGGGCGGCGCCACCGCCCGCGCGCTGCTCGCGGCCGGCGTCCCCGTACGGGCACTGGTCCGCGACCCCGCCACCGACCGGGCCGTGGCGATCCAGGCGCTCGGCGCCGAACTCATCACCGGCGACCTCAACGACCGCGACTCCGTGATCAGGGCCGCGGAGGGAGCCCGAGCCGTCTTCTCGGTGCAGATGCCCCCGCTGACGGCCGCCGGCTTCGACTTCGAGGGCGAGCTGGCCCAGGCGGTCAACCTGGTCGAGGGCGCGCGGGCCGCGGGTGTGCGGCAGTTCGTGCACACGTCGTTCTCCGGCGCGGGACGCCACACGGAGGCTCCCGGCAGGGCCGAAGGCCGATGGTCGCCGCTGGAGCCCGTCTACGCCGCCAAGGCGGGCGCCCAGGACCTCGTGCGCGAGGCCGGCTTCACGCACTGGACGATCATCAAGCCGGCCTTCTTCATGGAGAACTTCCTCCCGTCCGTGGCCTACCTGCTCCCTCGCGGTCTCGAAGGAGGCATCGTGACCGTGCTGAAGCCCGCCACCCGGCTCTCCCTCGTCGCGGTCCGGGACATCGGCACGACGGCCGCCGCCGCCTTCGCAGAACCCGGGCGGTTCCACGAGGTCGAGCTGGAGCTGGCGGGCGACTACCTGCCGATGACCGACATCGCCAGGATCCTCTCCGGCGCCTTCGGCACCGAGTTGGCCGCGCCCGACATGACCACGGAGGAGGCCGTGGAAGCGGGCATGCCGGGGCCGGGCGTCTTGGCGCACGAATTCCTCAACGTGGTCGGTCAGCCCGCCCGCCCGGAGTACGCGCGGGCCTTCGGCATCCCGCTCACGACCCTGGAGGACTGGGCTGGCGACCTCGTGCGGGTGTGACGACGGGCAGCACGACCGCCGATGCGTGTGCCGCCCCTTGAAGGATCTCCCGGTCCACGGCGCGCATCGCGGTGGCCGTGACGAGGGGTTCGCCGGTGCCCGGGTTGCGGCCGTACATGGGGTGGGCGCCACTGGAGATCTGCAGGCGGATGCGGTGACCGCGCAGGCAGCAGTGGGCCGTGGGAGACAGGGTGATGGTCATCTCCCGGGTGCCGCCCCGGTCGAGTCGGATGATGCCGTCGCAGACGTTCTTCGAGGCGCCTTTGGGAGAGACGTCGCAAAGACGGGCGAAGAAGTCGGTGTGGTCAAGGCTCGAGCGGGCGTGCAGCCTGACCGTGACGGTGCCCATGATGGTCGTCTCGGCCCGCACCGGATCGCTGGTGAACGTGAGGACGTCCGGGCGGGCCTCCAGCCTGCGGTTGTCCTTGGCGCCGCCCCCGCGGACCGTCGCGCCGCCGAGGCCGCGCGTCGGGTACGCGGGGTCGTAGCGGTAACGCGACGGCTGGGCAGGACCCGCCGGCGGCTGGGCGGACAGCAGGCCCCCTGCGCGCAGGTAGTGGGTCACCGCGTCGGACGGAGGCGGTTAGGAGGGCAGGTCGATGCGGCGCGCAGTGGCCACCTTCTGATCTCGCTGGTGCCGCTTTCCAATTCGTCGTCCCGTCCCCTAGGAGCAGCATGTCAACCGATTCCGCGCGAGCGCCGAAACCGGAGAACACCGTGACCGATCTGTTCAACCCCGCGGCTCCTGCCGCTGCCTACGACGCCTTTCTCCCCTCGGCCCTCACCAGGGCCCGCGCCCAGCGGGAGTGGGTGCCCTCGGACGGCGCTCTGCCCTCCCTGTATCTCAGTCATGGTGCCCCGCCGCTGTTCGACCTGCCCGACTGGATGCGTGCGCTCTCGGACTGGGCTCACTCCCTGCCCAAGCCCAAGGCGATCCTCGTCGTCTCCGCGCACTGGGAGGACGCGCCCCTCGCCCTGTCCGCACCCGCAGCGGGGACCCCCCTGGTCTACGACTTCGGGGGCTTCCACTCCCGCTACTACACCATGACGTATCCCACCCCTGACGCCGGCGACCTCGCCCGGCGCATCGCGGCGATGATGCCGGACAACGAACCGGTGTACCAGCACCCCTCCCGCGGGCTGGACCACGGGGCGTGGATCCCGTTGATGGCGATGTACCCCCTGGCCGACATACCCGTGCTGCAGATGTCGATGCCCACCCACGACCCCGCCCGCCTGCTGAGCCTGGGCCACAGACTCAAGTCCTTGCGCGCGGAAGGCGTTCTGATCGTCGGTTCCGGCTTCATGACTCACGGCCAGCTGTCTCTTGAGACGGGCGTCGTGCCCGCCTGGTCGTCGGAGTTCGACGCCTGGGCCGCCGACGCACTTGCACGGGGCGACGTCGATCAACTCGCCGGATTCGCCGACCGTGCCCCCGGCATGCCGCACGCCCACCCTACGCACGACCACTTCGTGCCGATCTTCATCACCCTCGGCGCAGCCGCGAACGCGGAGCAGCCCGCCCGCACGGCCATCGACGGCTACGTTCTCGGCCTGGCCAAGCGCTCCTTCGAGCTCGCCTGATCTGGTCACCAGGCGGGGTGTCCGCCGACCGTCCGCTTGCGCGGCGCCACGCCCCGTGAGCCGGTCGGCCCCGCCCACATCGGCTGGCGCGTCGTACCTCGTCGCGCGAAGGTGATGGCCGCGGGCCGCCGTCGCGGCGGCCCGCGAGGATGCCATCGCCCTCAAGGACCCAGACGAAGACTGCAGTAAGATGACGACCGTCCATGACCAGGCCCGCCCAGGGCTCACGCCGCCTGGCCTGACGGCGTTCCCCGTGCTGCTACTTCTCACCGACATTCCTTGCCCCAGCGACCCCCGAGCGCTGTCCAAACTGACCGTCAAACGCTTCTGCTACTCACCGGCAAAATCACTCGACTACTTCGACAGCCCCGAACACCTGGTCAAGTGGCTGGACGACGTGCCCGCCGAAGAGCTTCCCGCGGTGCAGGCGTGCCTGATGGCCCAGGCCGACCAGCGACAGCAGCTACACGCCGACCGGATTTCACGGCCCGGTACTCCCGAAGCTGCAACTGCCAAGTAGTTCTCTGTCCATGCGCTGAAATTTCGAGGTCGAGCCGATGAACCAGGGCACCCATCCCGAAGAGCTGCCCGCCGAGGTCCTGGACGACGTGGCCGGCGTGGTCGGGGCAGAGGTCACTCTTCTCAGTCGCCTACCCGGAGGCGTCAATGGGGTTGCCATGCGCGTCCAGTTGGCCGGAGGGGCAAATGCCGTGCTCAAAGCAGTGCCCCGGGCCCACCCCAACCACCTGGATGAGACGTTGCGGGCCCAGAGAGTGGTCGAGCACATGCGTAGGCGCGGCTATCCCACCCCGGCCTGGCTCGGAGTGGGGGCCACAGCCACTCATGTATGGCATCTGATGGACTTCGTTGACGCGGCTCCCGCGCCAGATCTGACCCCGTCCCTCGTTGAGCAGCTGATGGAGATCATCGAACTCCAGGCCGGCCAAGCCTCCGAGCCCTACGACCACTGGTCGTACGCCTGGCGGGTCGCCACCGGTCAGGAATCGGCTGTCTCCGGGCTGGATTTCAACGAGACGCCGGAGCAGTCGCGTCTCCGCCAGTCCGTGGCCAGGCTCTCGGGGTATTCCTCCGCGGTGTCGGCCTTGGCCGAGCGCCTGCGGCTCGTGTGTGCCGACGTCCCACCACCACGAGAGGCACCTGACATGGTCCATGCCGATCTCTCAACCCCCAGCAACATCCTGGTCCGTGACGGAGCGGTGGTGGCGGTCGTGGATATCGGGAACGCAGGTAGCGGCACGCGGGCGACTGATCTCACCGCCATCGTGTGGTACACCTTCCAGGATCCGCTGCTGGATGGTGTCCGAAGGCGACTGTGGAGGAGAATCCTCGACCTGGTCGGCTGGGAGGGGGCGGCGGTGCTCACAGCGGCACAGACCCTCCTCATGCTCGAGGTCCCCATCCGTCACGGGCGCCACGATGTCGTTCCAGGGGTGGTCAAGCGCGGCCATCGCGCCCTCGAAGAGCTGAACGTGCTTCGCTGACCCTCCTGTGCGCAGCGGTAGTCGAAGACGGTGCGCGGGGTGGTACGGCCGGCGGCGGGAACGATGCGGGTAGGGGTATGCGCCAGTTCGTTGACCGGCAGGGTGTCGTTGATCAGGGCGGTGAAGTCATGCTCGATGAAGAATCCGCAGTTGGCGATCCGCCCCGAGGTCATGGGTTGCGGCGTCAGGTCGGGTTCGGCGTCGGGGTTGGCCGGGTCGTCCAGGGTGCTGCGGGACAGGCCGCGCCGGTCGTAGGTGATCACGGTGTAGGCGTCGGCGAGCTGATCGACCAGATCGACGCTGCGTCCGGCGTCGCCCTCGCCGCTCTGGGAGATCAGCAGCGTGGGGCCGTTGCCGCGCATCTCGTAGTAGAGGCTGGCGCCCGGGACAGACAGCTAGTCGGTTGTCGTGGTCATGGGAGGGTCCTTTCGCCTTGGGTCGCGATCACCATATTCCATCGTCGTTGATACATCTATTCCGATGAATCTTTTTTGATGTAATCTCGGTCACGTGAACGGAGTGGACCTGTTCCTTCTGGGGCGCACCCTGATGAAGATCGGCGAAGCGGCCCTGCCCACCGAGGGGCTGGGCGACCAGCCTGGGAGTGCCCGGATCGTGCTGATCGTGGTCAGCGACATCCGCACGCATCCCGGCAGCGCGATCAGCGAGATCGTCATCCGCACCGGCCTGCCCCAGAGCGCCGTGTCGGCGGCGGTTGCCCGGTTGCGGGAGGCGGGTGCCGTCGTCACGGAACCCGATGCCCGCGACCGCCGACGACTCTGCATCCAACCCGCCCCGGAGATCTCCAGCCGCGTGGAGCAGGTCCGCTCGACCTCCATCGACGCAGCCCTGGCCAAAGCGCTGGCCATCGACGACCCGCACAGAGTCGCCGAGATCATCGCCCTCCTGGAGGAACTCGCCCGGAACCTGTCTCCCCAGGCGCTCAGCCGCCTGCGCGACTGAGCGCCACGCGGCTGGGCTGCCGAACCACAGGGCGAGCGCGCCGGCCAAGCCGTGCAGATCGCGGCCGTCGCCGACCTTGAAGGGCTGGCGCCTTCTCGCCAAGCTCCGTATGGACGCCTCCAGCGACGCCGCGACCAGGCAACCCGCTGAAGAACCTTCACGACCAAGAGCGACCTCACTCGTTGCGGCCGAGATCCTTCTCAGCGCCAACGGCTGTCCGCTAGTTCCTCGCCCCCGGGGTTTGGTGGAGCGGTGATGAGCGATGATCGCGATGACGGTCAGCACCACGCCCGCCGTCCACGCCGTCACCTTCCACCACAGGGCGGTGCTGTCCACAGTGTTCGTGGCCAGGCTCCCGGCCGCCGCAGACAGGGCCCCCATGATGGCCGCAGCCAGCGTGACCCGGTCCGTCCGGCACCTTCATAGCAGAGACAGCATCATCCGTTCATGGCGGTGACAACTGGATTCGCCAGGACACGATCAACCGTAGGCGATCAGTGTCAGCCGGACAGCGCCGGACACATGAAGAGGTCCGCGACCGACGTTTCTGCTGGTCCAGGGGATCACTTTCTGCTGGTCGAACCTGGCGCCCCCGGCGGGGCACGCACCAAATCTTCGGCGCTCGGGACCCGGTTGTCAGCGGCCGTACGCCTCCAGCAGCCGCAGCCACACCTCGCTGACGGTGGGGAACGACGGAACCGCGTGCCACAGCCGGTCCAGCGGAATCTCGCCGACGACCGCGATCGTCGCGGCGTGCAGCAGTTCTGCGACGTCCGGGCCGGCGAGCGTGAAGCCGACGATCACTTTCCGGTCCTCGTCGACGACCATGCGGGCGTGCCCCCGGTAGCCGTCGGCGTGCAGGGCGGATCCGGCGACGGCGCCCAGGTCGTGGTCGACGACGCGGATCCGTATCCCGGCGGTCTCGGCCGCGGCCGCGGTCAGGCCCACCGACGCGATCTCCGGTTCGGTGAAGACCACCTGGGGCACCGCGCGCTCGTCGGCCGTGGCGGCGTGCCGGCCCCAGCGGCCGTCCTCGACCGCTTCGCCCTTCGCCCGCGCCACGATGACGTCGCCGACCGCGCGGGCCTGGTATTTGCCCTGGTGGGTCAGCAGCACCCGCCGGTTGACGTCACCGGCGGCGTACAGCCATCCGTCCCCGATCGGCGTCCCGTCCTGCCGGACCACGCGCAGCGTGTCGTCCACCGTGAGCCAGGTGCCGGGCGTCAGGCCGACGGCGCCGAGACCGATGTCCTGGGTGTTCGGTGTCCGGCCGATCGCCACCAGGACCTCGTCGGCCTCGACCTGCTCGCCGCCGGTCAGCGTGATGTGCACCGTTCCGGACTCGTCGCGGTGCACCGCTGCGGCCTCGGCGCCGAGGCGTACCGACACGCCGGCCTGCCGCAACGACTCGGTGACCCGCTCGCCGGCGAACGGCTCGGCCTGCGGCAGCACCCCGTCACGGGCCAGCATCGTCACCGAGGAGCCCAGGGCGGCGAAGGCGGTGGCCATCTCCGATGCCACCACGCCACCGCCGATGATCGCGAGCCGGCCGGGGACCGCGCTCGCGGCGGCCGCCTCCCGGCTGGTCCACGGCGCGGCCTCGCGCAGACCGGGAACCTCCGGCAGCAGCGCGCCGCTTCCGGTCGCGATGACCACCGCGTGCCGGGCCGTCAGCGTGACCGGGACGCCGTCGTCGCCGGTCACCTCGACCGCGCCCGCGGCCACGATCCGGCCCTGACCACGGTGCAGAGCGATCCCGGCCGAATCGAGCCAGCCGGCCTGACCGTCATCCTTCCAGTGCGCGGCGAAGGAATCGCGGCGGCCCAGCACCGCGGCCGCGTCGAGATCGCCGGTCACCGCCTCGCGCGCACCCGGCACCTGACGCGCCGCCCGCAACGCCGCCGCGCTGCGCAGCAACGCCTTGGTCGGCATGCAGGCCCAGTAGGAGCATTCCCCGCCGACGAGTTCGCGCTCGACGACGGCGGCGCTCAGCCCGCCCTGCACCACCCGGTCGGCGACGTTCTCCCCGACCGGGCCGGCCCCGAGGACGACCACGTCGTAAGTGTTGTCGTCCATGTCAGTTTCCCTTCGCGGCGCGGCCGAGGCGCAAGGCCGAGATGAGGAAGAAGATGCCGCCGGGGATGGCGTAGCCGGCCGCGTTGGTCAGCGTCGGGCCGGCCGCGGAGGCGCCGAGGATGAACGACGCACCGGCGAGTACGGAGATGCCGCCGCTGATGATCATCGGCCACTGGCCGCCCATCTTGCGGCGGGTGACCCCCACGATCAGCTGGACCGCCCCGGCCACGACCGCCCAGGCGCCCCACACGCGCAGCACCGCCGGGATACCGGACGTGCAGGCGATGGCCACGCCGATGGCGGTGATCAGGCTGACCGCGACGTTCACGTACAGCAGGGCAGGCGATCCGGTGGTGCGCGACGCGCGGGCGTCGATGACGGCGGCGGCCACGTCGAACAGCGGGTAGAGCACGAGCAGGGTGACCGCGAGCGGACCCAGGTTCGCCGCGGTGGTGAACATCACGAGGGCCCAGACGATGGCGAACGCGAACCGCACGAAGTACAGCCGCCGCAGCACGGACGCGGTCCCGGAGATACCGGGCGAAGCAGCGATGGTGCTCATGATGATCCTTTCGGGTGGATGAGCGATGTAGACCGAACGATCTGTCTCGACTCAGCATGGCGACCTCCAGCAGAGACTGTCAAGACCGAACGTTCTATCTGCTTTTCTGCTAGGGTGGTGGCATGTCCAACCGATCCGAAGGCCGTCCCTCCGAAGCACGGTCCCGGCTGGTCAGCACGGCCACCCGGCTCTTCTACAACGAAGGCATCCACGCCGTCGGCATCGATCGCATCATCGCCGAAGCGCAGGTGACCCGGGCCACCCTCTACCGGCACTTCCCGGGCAAGGAAGACCTTGTCCTCGCCTATCTGAGCGGGGTCGACCAGGCCATGCGCGGCCAGGCCGACGAGGCCGTCGCCGCCGGACTGCCGGCCGCCGACACCCTCCGGGCACTCAGCGCGTCCATCGCCCAGGGCATCCAGTCCCCCGGCTTCCGGGGATGCGCCTTCCTCAACGCCGCCGCCGAGTATCCCGACCCCGAGTGCCCCGCGCACATGGCCGTGCTCGCCCACCGCCAATGGTTCCTGGACACCGTCACCGAACTGCTGGCCAAGATTCACGAGCCGGGAGCCGCGCCCGCCGCCCGCCACTTCGTGATGATGCGCGACGGCGCCATGGCCGCCGGCTGCCTGTTCGACCCGGCACTGATCTGCGAGACCTTCCTGCGCGGCGTCGACAGGCTCCTCCAGGTGTACGCCGCCACCGACTACACCGAACCGGCGGGCCCGGACGACCTTGAGAGATCTTCAACGGACCCGGGGCGGTTCGATTCGCGACGCACAGTAGCTTGATCAGCCGCCACGTACCCGACCATTGGGACCCACGGCACGGTGGTGACGACATGTGGATGCTCCACGCTCGGAGGGCGTAGCGAAGGAGCCCGGCTGGCCGCGCCTCCTCGCCCCGGCACCGTTCGGCCTCGAGCCGCTCCTCAACCACGATCCAGCCGTCGATCCGGGCCAAGGCTGCCGTCGCCAGCTGAAGGTCAGTCAGAAGCTGAGTTGAGTACGCAGCATGACTGCGACAGCCGCGACGACACCCGGCCCCATGCACGGCAAAGTCGGGCGTTCCCCCTTGAATGTGGACACCTTGGAGACTGGATCTTGAGGTCCAGGGGGAGAGATGTCACTGATGGTGATGAAGAACTACCCGCCCGAGTTCAAGGCCGATGCGGTCGCGTTGGTGTTGTCCCGGCCGGACCGGACGATCACGTCGATCGCGCGGGATCTGGGGATCAGCCGCGAGACCCTGCGGGTATGGGTGCGTGCCGCGCAGGCTCGCGGCCAGGGCAAGGAAGAAGCGGCCGGCCGTGTCACCGCGAGTAAGCTGGCTCCGTCCGTGGCGCGTACCCTCGGACGACGTACTGGAACAGGAGAACAAGCAGCTTAGAGCTCGCGCAAATAGGCGTGTGCTCATGGGCGGCGGATCGGGCGGTTGTCCCAGCGGTGGGTCGTCCATGACCGGCGGATCAGGCTACGGACGGTGATGATCGTGTCTGCCAGGTCGAAGAAGGCGTCGATGATCGTGACCCGCCGTTCGTAGCAGCGGTCGAGCCGGTGGAAGGCATTCTGCCAGGCGTGGGTGCGCTCGACGTGCCACCGCTGGCTGGCCCGGATTGGCGCCTTCTCGCCTCTGTGCGCGATGCGGCCGTGCAGGCCGCGGGCGGCGAGTTCGGTGCGGGTCTTGTCCGAGTCGTAGCCGGCGTCCAGGTGCACGGTGATGTCGTTGGGCAGTGGCTTGAGGTCCTCCAGGTGGTCCAAGGTCGGAGCGAGCAGGGGGAGTCGTGGAGGTTCGCTCCGGCCAGGGACCCTGCCGAGCGGTATTCCGTATTCATCCATCATGCCCGAGCGCTTCAGACCTTGTTTGCCACGATCGACAGGTGAGCGGCCGGTGATCTCCCCGCCGCCGGGGCCTTGGTGATGGAGCAGTCGATGGCGATCTGGTCGAGCAGCAGCCCGACGATCCGGTCGTAGGACTCCAACGCGATCTGCTTGAGGCGGGCGAAGACGCCGAGCTGGATCCACTCGTCGCGGCGGTTGCGGATCGTGGTGGCCGAGCAGGTGGTGTCGGCGATCGCCTGGTAGGAGCAGCCGAACCGGAGCAGTTGCAGCAGCTTGTCGAAGATGGTCCGGTCGCTGATGCGGCGGCGATGGCAGCCCAGTGGATGGGTCGGATCGACCATCGGGCGCTCGGGCAGCAGCGCCGCGAACTGGTCCCAGAGAGGGTCGGTCAGCCATGATGGCACGACGGGCACAAGTCTCCCCAGTGATCATGAAGCGTCACAACTCCATGATCACCGAGGCCTGTGCCCGGCCTTACCGTGAGAGCTTCCTACGCCGCCTGTCAGTGCGGGCTTATCCGCGCAACCTCCGCATGACCACCACCAGAGACGCGCTTCTCGGCCGGACATCACGGCTTGACCGACTCGAGGATCACGAAGGGGCTCGGGGTGGGCACGACCCGCTAGACGCGGAAGCCCGCTGCGCCGAGCAATGCCCGGTACTCACTCTCCGTGCGCTCCCTCCCACCGAGCACCAGCAGAGGCAGTCCGTGCCGTGCGGGCAACTTCTTCCAGCACGGCACGGACTGCCTCTGTGACCAACTCCAGCCGGGTCAGGTCGCGGCACCGCGGCCAGGACGTGGGTCGAGTCGGTGCGCTGTGTAGTGCGCTCCCGCACCAGCCCGGCGCGCGGATACCAGTCGGCGAAGTCCTCGTCATTCCACAGCCCGTCGAGGCGGTCACGTACCCATATCGCCGTCGTACCGCCCGGGTTGCTCGTCCGCGCGATCTGCGCGGTCAGAGACGGGACTTGCTCACCGGGACGATGACGGAGGGACAATGGGCACCTCGACAACTGCATCAATCTTCGGAACAGCCCGAGCATGCCCGCTGATCATGCTGCCGCACCGGGAAACTCCAAGATCCCCGACAGGGTCAAGCTAAGCCAGCTGGGCGTCCAAGCACGGCTGAGCCGCAATACCGGGTTGATCGACCTGGCCGCCCAACTTCCCGCGACCTGTCGTCCTTCGCTGAGAGCTGTCGTGGTCAGGGACGGTACAGGCCGGTGAGGAGCAGGTTGAGGTAGCGCAGGCCGTTGGTGGCTCGTTCGGTCGGACCGAGGGCACTGTGAACGTTCGCGGCGTAGGCGATGCCGCACATCAGAGGGGTCATGTCCGCCTCGGTAACGCTGGAATCGATGACCCCCGCCGCGTGCGCGCGTGTCAGGAGCTCGGCGAAGGCGGTGGCGAGCCCGCGTTTGAGGTCACCGGTGTGCTCCAAGCTGTTAGTAGCTGCGGCGAACACCGGGGGAACGGCCGGGTCAGTCAGCAAGGCTTCGATCGCAGCGGCAAGGAAATCACGCAACGCTGTCCACGGGTCAACCTCGGTCAATGCGTGCTCGGCTCGCCGGACCAGCTTCTCGATGGCAGGTAGCGCGACGGCCTCCAGCAGCGCTTCCGGCGTGGGAAAGTGCCGGTAGACGGTGGCCACGCCGATGGATGCGGTCCGCGCCACATCGTTGAGCTGTAGGGGTCTGCCGTCATCGACATACCGCCGGGCGATCTCGACGATGCGCTGCCTGTTCTGGGCGGCGTCCTTGCGCAACGGCGGAGTACTCATACCCCCACAATAACCAGATGGTGTATCCGGTTGTGCTACGTTGAAACGGATGACTCATCCGCTTATGGTTGGGTCCGGTACGAGGAGACATCGATGCCTTTCACCGTGGACGCCGTCCCGCACCTCCCCGCCGGATTCGGCGACACCTTCACCAGCCGCACCGTTGACGTCAACGGCGTCGAACTGCACGCTGTGGTCGGCGGGACCGGCCCGGCACTGCTGCTGTTGCCGGCGTGGCCGCAGTTCTGGTACGGCTGGCGGCTGGTGATGCCTGCTCTCGCCGAGCATTTCACTGTCGTGGCCGCCGACCTGCGTGGTGTCGGCGCCAGCAGCAAGCCGGCCACCGGGTACGACGCAGTCACCTTGGCCGACGACATGGCCGGGCTGATGACTTCCCTGGGCCACGACAATTTCCAGGTCGCGGGCTACGACATGGGGATGATGGTCGGCTACGTGCTCGCCGCACGCCATCGCGACCGGGTGAGCAGGCTCGTGCTGGCCGAGGCCGTCCTCGCCGGCTTCACTCCGATGCCCCCACTGCTCATGCCTCCTGAGGTCAACGAGCTGGCCTGGCACTTCGTCTTCAACCGTCTGGCCGAGATCAACGAGCGCATGGTGTCCGGCCGCGAGGAGATCTACTTCGGGTATCAGTTCGCCACCAAAGCCGCGAGTCCTGAGGCCATCCCTCAGGCTGCGGTCGACGTCTACGTCGACGCCCTGCGCGACCCCGCCGCCTTGCACGCGAGCTTCCAGTTCTACCGCGCGGGAGAGTCCGGGGACCAGGTAGTCGCGCTGGCCGCCGAGGGGCCGCTGGATATTCCGGTTCTGGCCATTGGGGGCGAGCACGGCATGCGTGATGGCGTCGAGCAGGCCGTACGGCAGGTTGCCTCGAACACCAGCGGCGCTATCGCACCAGGTGCGGCACACTTCCTGCCCGAGGAAGCTCCCGAATGGATGGCCCGCACCTTGATCGACTTCTTCGCCTGAACCGAGAAAACACCATGCCCAGTACCCTCACAGCTACCCGCGTCAGTGTCACCGTCGCCGAGGCCACCCGCACCTTCACTCTTGTCGGCACCACAGTGCCGGGCGAGGCCAAACCACTGATTCTTGTGTTCCACGGTTCCGGCCAGACCGGTGACAAGCATCGCGCCTTCACTGGCGGCGTCTTCGACGCGCTCGCCGCCCGCGGTGCGCTGGTCGCCTACCTCGACGGCTATCGCGGCAACTGGAACGACGCCCGCCGCGAAAGCCGCTTTCCGGCCCGCCGAGCCGACATCGACGATGTCGGCTTCGCCCGCGCGGTCATCGCCACGTGCGCCTCGGACCGGCGCATCGACCCCAGCCGTGTCTATGCGGTCGGCTACTCCAACGGCGGCCAGATGGTCATCCGTCTCGCCCATGAAACCCCCGGCCTGCTGGCGGGTGTGACGGTGATCGCCGCAACCATGCCCGCACCGGAGAACTTCCTCGCTAATCAGGCACCCCGGGCGTCCTTGCCGGTCTTGTTGATCCACGGCACTAAGGACCCCATCGTCTCCTACCAGGGCGGCACCATGAACTGGGCCCTGCGCACCATCTTCAAAGTAGGTGGCTCGAGCTGGTCGGCCACCCGCACGGCTCGCTACTTCGCCGAGCGCAACGGGATCACCACCGAACCCACGACCACACGCCTGCCGAAGAAGACCACGGCCGACCCCACCGAGGTCGAACGCACAACTTATGAGGCAAAAGGTGTCCCCCCGGTGGTCCTCTACACCATCCACCGCGGCGGCCACACCGTTCCCGGTCCCTCCTCCGCCCCGGCAGTCATCGGCAAGACCAGCCACCAGCTCGACACAGCAGACATCATCACCCAGTTCTTCGACCTCTGAAACTTCTGCGGGCGCGATCGGGCGGCCAAATTCGGCCGGCCAGCGGTCCACCGACGGAAATCGGGCACGTGCTCCGGTGACCACGGCGTGAGTGTGGTCAGGTTCGCACAGCGAGCAGGACCGTGGTTCCAGCTCGAGCCGGTTCACCGGAGCTTCGGCTGGCAAGCGCAGGTCGTCCATCCTGCGAATGGTGTGGGTTATGTACGGCGTCATAGTCGCCAGGCCATCAGTATCGACAGGGCGGCCCTCGCGGCGAACTGGTTGACCACGTCGGTCATGTACAGCGCGGTCGAAATAGATCGTCCATCAGCTCGTTCTGACAGCCGGCATTGCCGATATGATCCCCGGTGTTTGTGCCGGGTAGTTCTGGCCCCGGGTGTCCGGTGAGTTTCGGCCCTACTGACTGCCGTTCAACGAGTTTCGGCCCAATCCCGTCTATGGTCACGCACGATGGAATGAAATGCTGCCGATCTCTTCAGTCGGCCCCCTCAACGATGGCCTGTCATCTATGCGGTCGTGTCGGGGGGCCGGAGTTGTTGTTGGCGCGTCGAGTTGTTCGCACGCATACGCCGTGATCGAGGGGTTGATCCAGGCGTGTCGATCCGGCGTTGGCCGAGCGGTATCTGGTACACCGCAGGACGGTGCGGAAACGTTGACCACAGCGGTGCCCAAGCAGCGCATGAAGCCGCCTCCACGCCGTTCGGTGCTGGAGCCGGTCTACGGGTCGACCGACGGGATCCTGCCGTCGATGGGCTCGGTCGGCGACTCGTCAACGCGCTGATGGAGAACTTCTGGTCCACCCTGAAGACCGAACTCGTCTAGCGCACCACGTGGCGGACCCGCGACGAGGCCGAAAACGCGATCTTCGAGTATCGCGACGGCTGGTACAACCCTCGCCGCATCCAGAAGAAACCGGAGCTACCTCAGCCCCGACGGATACGAAACCACCTGCGGCGAGTTCCTCAACGAGTCGAAGAGCAGCTTGAGTACCAGCTGACACGCATGGACAGACTACAAAGGACAGGCCATGGCTCAACAAACCATCATCATCACCGGCGCCAGCGACGGTATCGGTGCCGCCGCCGCACACCAGCTCACCGAGAACGGTCATAAGGTCATTGTTGTCGGCCGTTCACCGCAGAAGACCGCAGCAGTCGCAGGAAAGATCGGCGCCCCATTCCATGTCGCCGACTTCGCCGACCTAGCCCAGGTGCGGTCCCTCGCCAGCGAGCTCACGGCGACCTATCCCCGCATCGACGTGCTCGCCAACAACGCTGGCGGCATATTCGGCGACCGCGAGGTGACCACCGACGGATACGAGAAGACCTTCCAGGTCAATCACCTCGCACCGTTCCTATTGACCTACCTCCTCATGGCCACCCTGATCGAGTCGAATGCCAAGATCATCCAAACGTCCAGTGAGGTGATCTCAGAGAAATAATTCGGGCGATTTGGGGATGTTCGGGACGCCAAAGGTGACGTTTCGGGCCTATCGGGAGAAGCCGTCGAAGGCC
>NZ_JBFANM010000048.1:0-99120 GCF_040674815.1 Nonomuraea sp. NPDC049709 | reverse complement strand
CCCTCTACCCCCCGCCCGCGGGGTGGGCGCGCACCCCCCCCCCCACCGCCGTTCGTTCATCCACGAGAGATTTCGTGGACTAGTAGCGGAATGAGACGCGGGCGGGCGGCGGCTCTATGGGCGGCCCGATCCCGGACAGGGTGAGCGCCACCCACGACCGGCGCCCCCTGGGTTTGTCGACGTAGAACGACATGCTGCAGTAGCGGCTGGTGAGTCGCTGGACGTAGCAGTACTTCGTCTTGATGACGCCGCGGATGTTTGACGGTCAGGGAGCCTCCCATGCGCCGCGAGCACTCGTAGAAGCCCTTGACGTGCAGGCGGCTCCCGACAGCCGTGACGCCGATGTAGTTGCGGCAGGCGTACGTCTGTTGCCCCATACGAACTCCCTTGTGCTCCGATGAAGCACCGAGCCCCCAACGCTCGTCACGCTACGGCGGCCCATCGGTGACAACAAGAATTCATCGCGCATCGGTAATGCCAGCTTGACATTTGACACTTTTCCACCATGGTGTTATTTATTCTTGGCGATCGATCCCCGAATATCCCGTTGTTGCGTTAAAAGCGATTTTTGCGGAAATGCTTCCCGTAAAGCCTCAAGAAGGTGCCACGGCTCGGTTAGAACCGCCCACACACTCTCTCGCACCGCCTGACCGGCGGCAGACTTTGTTGTAGGAGGAAGCATCGGGGGGTGGCGCATGCGTCAGGCGTACGTGGCGATCGCCGGCGCCATGGTGACGGGCCTGGCCGCCTGCGCGGGCGGCGGCTCGTACGCCACCGTCGTCGAAAAGATCAAGGGAACCGGGACGGTCGTCGTCGGCACCAAGTGGGACCAGCCGGGCCTGGGGCTCAGGACGGGCGAGGACGAGCCCGAGGGCTTCGACACGGACGTCGCCCGGTACGTCGTCAAATACCTCGCCGGCGACACCCCCGTGAAGATCACATGGCGGGAGTCG
The DNA here is from genome assembly GCF_040674815.1 of Nonomuraea sp. NPDC049709. Classification (NCBI taxonomy): domain Bacteria; kingdom Bacillati; phylum Actinomycetota; class Actinomycetes; order Streptosporangiales; family Streptosporangiaceae; genus Nonomuraea; species Nonomuraea sp. NPDC049709. The sequence goes on along the minus strand of NZ_JBFANM010000048.1, from coordinate 98,167 downwards.
CCGTCGTCCACCCGGGAGGCGCTGCTCCAGAACGGCACCGTGGACATGATCTTCGCCTCCTACTCCATCACGGAGGCCCGCAAGCCCAAGGTGACGTTCGCCGGCCCGTACGTGATCGTCCGCCAGGACACGATGGTGCGCGCGGACGACACGAGGATCCGCAAGGTGACCGATCTCCGGGGGAAGCGGATCTGCCTGGCCGAGGGCTCGAACTCGTACCGCCGGATCGTGGACCCGCCGCCGGACGGCCGGCTCGACCTGCCTGCCGAGCTGGTGAACGCCAGCAACTACTCCGACTGCGTACGCAAGCTCGCCGCGGATCAGCTCGACGCGGTCAGCACCGAGAACCTGATCCTGGCCGGGTTCGCCGAGCACGATCCCGGCCGGTACAGGCTGCTCAACGAACCGATCAGCGACGAGAAGTGGGGCGTCGGCATCAAGAAGGGCGACATCGAGACCTGCGAGGCCGTCAACCGGGCGATCGCCCAGATGTGGCACGACGGGACGGCCACGCGACTGCTGCGCAAGTGGTTCGGCCGGACCGACCTGCGGCTGCCCTCCACCCAGCCACGTGCCGAGGGCTGCCACTGAACGGCGGGCACCGGCCCTGTGGACTGCGGAGACCGGCCCGCCAACTGCGCGACCGCCCCGGGAAGCACCGTGCGATCGCCCCGAGAATTGTGCCGACTCCCCCGTCGACTGTGACGACCGGCCGCGTCAACTGTGAGGACCGGCCCGCACTCCCGGCGATCTTCCGGCAGGATGCGGGTATGCCTTTCTGGCCCTCCCCCATTTCGACCAGAGACGTGGCCGGTTCCGGCGTGCGCCCCGGCTGGCCCACGGCCAGGGACGGCCGGGTGTGGTGGACCGAGGACCGTCCCGACGAGGGCGGGCGCACCACGATCGTCTGCCGCGCCGCCGACGGCACCCGCCGTGACCTGCTCCCCGCCCCGTGGTGCGCGCGCACCCGGGTCCACGAGTACGGCGGCAGACCGTACGCCGTGACCCCGGCGGGCGAGGTGGTGTTCGCCAACCTGAAGGACCAGCGCCTGTACTTTCTGGGCGAAAACGGCGAACCGAAACCCATCACGGACGAGGATTGCCGCTACGCGGATCTGCTGGTGCACGACGGCCAGGTCTGGTGCGTACGCGAGCGCCACGCCGAGGACGGCAAGGTCACCAGGGCGATCGTGTCGATCCCGCTGGACGGCGGGGAGCCCCGCGAATGGGCCACCGGGTGCGACTTCTACGCCTCTCCCGCCATTTCCCCAGATGGGCGGCATCTGGCCTACGTCTGCTGGAACCACCCACGCATGCCCTGGGACGGCACAGAGCTACGCGTCACCCGCCTGTCCGGCGTCTCCGGCGCCCCGGGTTCGTGGACGGTCAGGGGCGGGCCCACCGAGTCCGTACTGGCCCCGGCCTGGAAGGACGACTCCCGGCTCTACCTCGTCTCCGACTCCTCCGGCTGGTGGAACCTCTACGAGGTCGGCCTCCAGGGCGACGACGCACGAGCCCTCCATCCAGCCGAGGAGGAGTTCACGGCACCACCATGGCGCCTGGGCGGGATGCCGTACGCGCCACTCCCCGACGGCCGTCTCGCGGTCCTGCACGGGCGCGGTGACCTGCGCCTGGGCGTCCTCGACCCCGGCTCGGGCACGCTCACCGACCTCGACGTGCCCCATACCGGCTGGGACGCGGCGCTGGCCACCGAGGGCACGAGCGTGGTCGGCATCGGCTACGCCGCCACCACCCCCCGCTCCGTCGTCACCGTCGACACGACGACAGGCGGGCACACCTCCCTCAAACGCGACATCTCCTTCCTGCCCGACCCGGCCTACCTACCCGTCCCCCGCCCCGTACGGGTGCCCGGCCCCCAGGCGGACGTCCACGCGTTCCTCTACCCGCCGCACGCCCCCGCCACCGACGGCACACCCCCCTACGTGATCTTCGTGCACGGAGGTCCGACCGCGCACGCCGACACCGCCCTCGACCTGGAGAAGGCGTTCCTGACCTCACGCGGCATCGGCGTGCTCGACGTCAACTACGGCGGCTCGACCGGCTACGGCCGGGCCTACCGGGACCGGCTCAGGGGCCAGTGGGGCCTGGTGGACGTCGAGGACACGGTCGCCGCCGCCAGGTGGCTGGCCGCGGAGGGTCTCGCCGACCCCGACCGGATCGCGGTGCGCGGGGGCAGCGCGGGCGGCTGGACCGTGATGGCCGCCTGCTGCCGGTCGGACGTGTTCGCCGGAGGGGTGTCGTACTACGGCGTCAGCGCGCTCGGGCCGCTGGTCGCGCACACCCACGACTTCGAGTCACGCTACGTGGAGGCGCTGGTGGGCCCCGACGATCCCCAGCTGTACGCGACCCGTGAGCCCCTCGCCCTCGTGGACGGCGTGACGTGTCCCATGCTGCTCCTGCAGGGCCTCGATGATCCGGTGGTGCCACCCGGGCAGTCCGCCGCGTTCGCCGACGCGCTGTCCGAACGCGGCGTGCCGTGCACGTACCTCGCCTTCGAGGGCGAGTCCCACGGCTTCCGCCGCACGGAGACACGAGCTGCCGCCCTGGCCGCCGAACTGGCCTTCTACCAGCAACTCTTCAGCTAGGAAAGACCGCAGGCACCGAACGCGGATCGACCCCAGAGCCGGCCCGGCCGAGCGCACCCAGGCTCAGAACCGGGCTCAGATCGGGCTCATCCAGGCCCGAACAGCCTCAATCCCGGCTCAGCGGGCGAACTCCGTGGCGCGCGACTCCCTGACCACGGTGATGCGGATCTGCCCCGGGTACGTGAGCTCCTCCTCCACCTGCTTGGCCACGTCCCGGGCGATCACCTGGGCCTGGATGTCGTCGATCGCGTCGGGCTTGACCATGACCCGGATCTCCCGCCCGGCCTGCATGGCGAACACCTTCTCCACACCCTCGTACGACTGAGCGATCTCCTCCAGCCGCTCCAGCCGCTTGACGTACGCCTCCAGGGACTCCCGCCGGGCTCCAGGACGGCTGCCGCTGATCGCGTCGGCGGCCTGGGTGAGCACCGCCTCGACGGTACGGACCTCGACCTCGTTGTGGTGCGCCTCGATGGCGTGCACCACGTCCTCCTCCTCGCCGTACCTGCGGGCGATCTCCGCCCCGATCAGCGCGTGGCTGCCCTCGACCTCGTGCGTGAGCGCCTTGCCGATGTCGTGGAGCAGGGCGCACCGCTTCATCAGCGTCTGGTTCATCTTCAGCTCGGCGGCCATGATCCCGGCGATGTGCGCGGACTCGATGAGGTGCTTGAGCACGTTCTGCCCGTACGAGGTGCGGTAGCGCAGCTGCCCGAGCAGCAGCGTCAGCTCGGGATGCATGTCGGTGATGCCCAGCTCGACGAGGGCGTCCTCGCCGGCCCGCGCGCACAGGTCCTGCACCTCCTGGCGGCTGCGGTCGTGGGCCTCCTCGATGCGCTGCGGATGGATGCGGCCGTCGAGCACCAGTTTCTCCAGCGTCAGCCGCGCCGTCTCCCGCCTGACCGGGTCGAAGCACGACAGCAGCACCGCCTCCGGCGTGTCGTCGATGATGAGGTTCACTCCGGTCGTGGACTCGAAAGCGCGGATGTTGCGCCCTTCGCGACCGATGATCCGGCCCTTCATCTCGTCGCCGGGCAGGTGCAGCACGCTGACGACCGACTCGGCCGTCTGCTCCGCCGCCACCCGCTGCACGGCCAGCGTCACGATCTTCGTGGCCCGCTTCTCGCCCTCCTTGCGGGCCTCCCCCTCGATCTCCCTGATGATCAGCGCGGCCTCGCGCTTGGCCTGGTTCTCGATCTCCTTGACCAGCTCGTTCTTGGCCTGCTCGCCCGTGAGCCCGGCCACCCGTTCCAGGATGACCCGCCGCTCCTCCTCGACCTGGAGCAGCTCCTCGCGGCGGTCGGCCAGCTCGATCTCGGTCTCGGCCAGCTTCCTGTCCCGCTCCGACTGCCGCCTGGCCTCGTCGTCCAGCCGCTGCTCCCGCTCGGCCAGCCGGGCCTCCCGGCGCTCCAGATCGGCCCGCAGCTCCTTGAGCTCGGTCTTGAGGATGCGGCTCTCCTCTTCGACCTCCCGCCGCATCTGCGTGGCGCTCTCGGCGGCCGCCTCGGACCTGCGCAGGATCTCCTCGGCGTCGGTCTCCGCCTTGTGGCGGATCTCCTGCGCCTCCTCACGAGCCTGTTCGAGCTCCTCGTGCACCGCCTGCACCTGCTCGGGGCTCGGCTTGGCAGCCCGGGGCAGGCCGCCCGAGGTGCGCCGTATGACGACGAGGAGCGCCACGATCATCCCGAACGCGAGCACGAGCACCGCCACCATCAGCACCACGACCAGCGGCCCCATGCGTGCCCCGCCCTCCTCGCGTCGTCAAGAACTCATAACGCGGCCACAGAACAGGAGGGGTCACAGGCGCGCCACGGAGAGCCCGGTCGGCGTCATCTTCGGGATCGAGGTCAAGCCAAGGCTGACCGGGCGTCGACTGCCAGAGCCGACACCTCGCCTGCCTCGATCAACCAAGCTCGTTCGTCCGTCGTTCACCGGTATGGCAATCCGCGCTGCGCGGAGTAACTCCTCACTGCCGTCGAGGTTATGCGTCGAACAGGTCACGAGCAAGCAAACGCGTCATCAAGCGTGTCTTACGGCCTCCCCTCTGGCCGGATATTGCACTGTTTAATCCAAAATGGCCGACGTCGCCCGCACAGCCCACCACAGACATCAAACGACCCTTAGGCGCAGGCCACCGCCATGCCCCCCATCCAGGCATACGACCACGAACACACCTCAACTGGGAAATCCCGACCACAAGCCCTCCCACCCAGGACCAACCCCAACCCAGGGAGCCGCGCTGATCAGGACCCGACTCCGACCAGGAACAGCCCCGGCCAGGGAGCGGTGCTGCCAGGGAGCGGTGCTGCCAGGGAGCGGTGCTAGCCAGGAGAGCAGCACTAGCTGGGAGGTGCTGGCTGGGAGCAGTGGCGGTTGAAAGCGGTGCCGCCGGTTGGGAGCAAATCAAGCCAAAAGGCAGCACTGGCTAGGAACAGCCCCGATCAAGAGGCAGACCTGGCCAGAAGGCAGTCCTGATCGGGGAGGCAGTGCTGGCTAGGAAGGCAGTGCTGGCCAGGAAGGCAGTGCTGGCCGGGAGGGGCATCAACCGAGAGGGGCGTCGGCTGGGAGAACGGCGCTGCCCGGAAGGCATCCCTAGCCCTAGCCCTAGCCCCCCATCCTCATCCCTAGCCCCATCCCTAGCCCTGGGGATAGTCCTCCTCCATCTCGATGCCCTCCTGCTCAAGGGCTTCTCGGATGACACGGAAGGCCAGCCCCGAGGGGTAGCCCTTGCGTGCGAGCATGCCCGCCAGCCGCCGGGTGCGGGCCTGAGGATCCAGGGACCGGGTGGCGGCGAGCTTGCGCTCCACCAGCCGCCGGGCCGTCTCCGCCTCCTGGTCGGGATCCAGCCGCTCCACGGCCTCCTTGACCGTGTCACCGTCCACACCCCGGTGGCGAAGCTCGGCCGCCAGGGCGCGCTTGGCCAGCCCACGGCCGTGGTGCCGGGAATCGACCCAGGCCGCCGCGAACGCCTCGTCGTTGATCAGCCCCAGCTCGGAGAACCGGCTGAGCACCGCTTCGGCAGCCTCCTCCGGCACGTCCCGCTTGCGCAGGGCCTCAGCGAGCTGGGCACGCGTCTTGGGCGCCATGGTGAGCAGGCGCAGGCAGATCGCCCGGGCCACCGACTCCGGATCGGCCTGAGCCCCCGAACCGGCCGCACTCTCGGCATCGGGCCCGTCGGATGACCATCCCCGCTTCCGACCACCCTTCCGACCCCTCCCCCCAAAACGTCCGGAGGATCTTCCGCCGCCCTGCCCAGAACCCTCACCAAATTCCCCAGAACCCGCTCCGGACCCCCCAGGACCTTCACCAAACCGCCCTGAGCCCGCACCGAACTCCCCCGGGCCCTGACTGAACTCCCTGGCGCCTTCACCGAACTCCTCGGGACCCGTGCCGAACGGCGCAGAGCCTTGGCCGGAACGCCGGGACTTCCCACCGGAACGCCCAGCCCGATTGCCGGATCCCCCGGATCGGCGCCCCATTCCCGGCTGTCCCGTTCCGGCACCATTCTGTTCGCGCCCGAACCAACTGCTCCCGGCCAGCACCTCGGAGTGCCATTCATCCGCGGCCCGTGCCTTGGGCGAGGTCTCCGTACGACCAATCCTGTCGTCCTGACTCCCCGCCCCGCTCTCATCGCCCGCACCATCCCCGGCGTCCGAGCGAATCTGATCGACCGAACCAACCCGGCCGACCGGATCATCTTGACCGCCCAGGTTGTCCTTGTCCCTCAGACTGTCCTGGTCACCCAGGTTGTCCCGGCCCCCAAGACTGCCCCGGCCGCTCAGTTTGCCCCGGCCGCTCAGGTTGTCTCGGTTGCTCAGGTTGTCTGGGTTGCTCAGACTGTCCTGAACGCCCAGGCGGTCCTTGTCACCCTGGCGCTCGCCGCCGCCCAGGTCGCCAGGAGGGTCGTCAGAAGGCCGGTGGACCGGGGCGGCACCGGGTGAGTCGCCGGCGGGGTCATGGGGCCTCTCCGGCTCTCCCGAGGGGGAAGGGCCGGTTGGGGTGGCGGCGGGCACTTCCTCGGAAGGATCCGTGGCGGCAACAAAGGCCGCCTCCTCAGGAGCGTCCGTGGTGGCAGAGGAGATTGCCTCCTCGGGAAGGTCTGTGGTGGCGGCGGAGGATGTCTCCTCGGCACGCCGTTGGCGGTCGCGTTGCTCGCGCCACTCGTCCACCGACGGCCAGCCGTCCGTGGCCGAGCGGGCCAGGTCGCCTCTCCGGGGAGACGTGTGGTCGGGCCAGGCGCCCCGGTCCGGTGGAGGGGGCGCTTGCGGCCGGTCCGTGCTGCTCATGCGGTGATCGATCAGACGTCACCCGGCTTGGGGGTGGACTTCGAGCCGCGGCCCGAGGGAGCGGCGACCGGGGCCGGAGCGGCGGCGGCCGCAGCTGCTGCTGCTTCGGCGGGAGCGTCGAGGCGCGGGCCCACGCCCAGCTTGTCCTTGATCTTCTTCTCGATCTCGTTGGCCATGTCGGGGTGAGTCTTCAGGAAGTTGCGGGCGTTTTCCTTGCCCTGGCCGAGCTGGTCGCCCTCGTAGGTGTACCAGGCGCCGGACTTGCGGACGAAGCCGTGCTCCACGCCCATGTCGATGAGGCCACCCTCGCGGGAGATGCCCACCCCGTAGAGGATGTCGAAGTCGGCGACGCGGAAGGGCGGGGCCATCTTGTTCTTGACGACCTTGACCCTGGTGCGGTTGCCGACCGCCTCCGTGCCGTCCTTGAGGGTCTCGATGCGGCGGATGTCCATGCGGACCGAGGCGTAGAACTTCAGCGCCTTACCGCCGGTCGTCGTCTCGGGGCTGCCGAACATGACGCCGATCTTCTCGCGGAGCTGGTTGATGAAGATGGCGGTGGTGCCGGTGCTGCTGAGGGCGCCGGCGATCTTACGCAGGGCCTGGGACATGAGGCGGGCCTGGAGACCGACGTGGCTGTCGCCCATCTCGCCCTCGATCTCAGCCTTGGGCACCAGGGCCGCCACCGAGTCGATGACGATGATGTCGACGGCGCCGGACCTGATCAGCATGTCGGCGATCTCGAGCGCCTGCTCACCGGTGTCGGGCTGGGAGACCAGCAGGGCGTCGGTGTCGACCCCCAGCTTCTTGGCGTATTCGGGGTCGAGGGCGTGCTCGGCGTCGATGAACGCCGCGATGCCGCCGGCCCGCTGGGCGTTGGCCACCGCGTGCAGGGCGACCGTGGTCTTGCCCGAGGACTCCGGGCCGTAGATCTCCACGATGCGCCCGCGCGGCAGGCCGCCGATGCCGAGGGCCACGTCAAGGGAGATCGACCCCGTGGGGACCACCTCGATGGGAGCTCGGGCGTCATCGCCCAGTCTCATGACGGAGCCCTTGCCGAACTGTCGCTCGATCTGAGCGAGTGCGGTCTCGAGGGCCTTCTCGCGGTCGTTGATAGCCATGGAACTCCCCTGGAGGGTCGTGGTCCGATCAGTCGAGTGAAAGCTACGGCCTGCCACCGACATTTTCTGCCGTAGTCGGGGAAGACGTGGCCCGGCTTTGTCCATCGTAGCCGAACGGCTGTTCGATCACAGCAGGAACACGCCCGAACACCCGTCTCCCGTCAATCACCCGTCTTGGAGGCTCCGAGCAGGCGCGGAGCAGGGCAAGCGGGCCCAGGCAGGCAAGCGGGGCGTAGGGCAAGCGGGCGCAGGGCAAGCGGGCCCAAGGCAGGGCAATGGTCAGGGGGACAAAGCGCTCAGGGGTGAGTAGGGGTAAGCAGGAGCATGCCGATGTCCAGGGGCCTCAGTATGGCGTCGGCAGCTCGTTCGGCAGCTCGCAGCTCGGCCAACGCGCTGACTGAGAGGCGCCAGCACGTGCCGATCCCGGTCGGCGGGCGGGATCACCAGGGCGACGAGTTGCTCGCGGACGGCCGGGTCTCCAGTGGCGTGGATCATGAGATCCACAGTCATCTGGGCGAACGTCTCCTGCTCACCCGCACGCACCCGTTCGAGTCCGCCATCGGCTCGTCGGCGCCGCGCCCGGAGTGGAGCCAGGCGGTCTGCCCGGCCGGGCCAGGCAAAGCCAGGCGGTCTGCCCGGGCCTGGGCCTCGGGGCCGAGGCGGTGCCGCATGACCGTCAGCGGCAGGGGCTCCTTGCCGGCGAAGTTGACGGCACCCTTGATGAGACCGCCTCCTCGTCGGCGGGGCCCTGGACGTGCCGCTCCGCGAACGCCTTCTCCGCCCCCCAGCAGGGCGAGCCGGTTGCGCTCGCGTTGCCTCCCCCTGGTGTTCCTCGTGGACACCGGCATCGGTTCACCTTCACCGCCGCATGAGGTGACGGTCGGGGAGGTGACGCTGGGCTCCGGTTTCAGGCGCCGGGACTGCCGGGGTTCCCGAGTGGATCGAGCACGAATTCGGGTTCCGCGTCTGCGGTCTGCCCACGCACGAGTTCTTCGAGCCGTACGCGCACACGTTCGACTTCGAGTGCGTGCGCATCCTCGTGGGGCCGCCCGCGCGATGATGCCCGCCGACGTGTTGTCATGCGCCGTGAGCTGGGGAGACTCACTGCACAGGGCGACGGTTGGAGGCGGCACGTGGCGAGCGGCTACACCGGGGAACGGCGCGTCCATCTTGAGGCGCTCGCCGAGTTGCTGCCCGCCCACGGCCTGGTCAGCCGGATGGTGGGAGGTGAGGATCCGGTGTTGTGGGTGTGGCACCCGCGTACCGGTCACCAGACGATCGTCTTCGCCACCCCGTCGAACCGCGGATGGCAGTTCCTGTGGTCGCCGGGCGGGCAGGGCTCGGCCGACGACCTGGAGCGCACGAGCGCGACCCTCCGCCAGACGCTCGCCCCGGCCGAGCCGGAGGGCTGACGCGCCCGCGGACGAGGGGTCAGCGCCGCCAGGACGAGCAGCTGCGGCGGGTACGAGTAGCAGGGCAGCCAGGACGAGCGGCCGCAGCGGGTGCGGGCGGCGGGAGCAGCTTGAGCGAGCACCCGCAGCGGGTACGGGCGGCAGGGCAGCTTGAGCGAGCCCCAGCGGATACGGGCGGCGGGGCGGCTTGGGTGGGACGTCAGCGCAGCTTGGACGGGACGTCCTCCACCTGGCAGACCGCGCGCCACACCGTCTTGACGCTCTCCCCGTCGGCCAGCGCCTGCACGACGGTGCGACCCCCGAGAGGGGCTATCACGTAGTCGCGGGCCCACGACTCGGCGTACGTCTCACCGAAGTGAGCGTTCATCCGTCTCCAGAACTCGGTCAGGCGCATGACTCAAGTATGGAATCGCACCAAGGGTGGGTAGGACATCCGCATGCCAAAGACCCCCAAGTCTTCACCCCCGAAGACAGCCCAGACGAAGGCCAACAGGGCCAAGCGCCGCCGCTTGTTACTGGCGATGCGGCTCACCGTGCAGAAGGAGAAGGCTGAGCGCGCCGAACGGCACGCGAGCATCAGGCAGGCACCACGTGCGGGCAAGCCGCGTACGCGGAGGGCGTCGCGACGCTAGTTCACATCACCCGCGCGCCGTACATCTCACCGAGATGGTCGGCGAGCAGCTCCAGCCGGGCGCCGTCGGGGTCCTTGAAGTAAATGGAGGCGCCGCTCTCTATCTGGTGCGGCACGCCGGCCATCTCCAGCTTCCCGCGCAACCGCTCCCACGTCGCGGGATCGACGGAGATCGCGATGTGGTGCAGCCCGCCGAGCACTTCCTGGTACGGCTCCAGGTCGAGCCCGGGGAAGTCGAAGAACGCCAGCAGATTGCCGTTGCCGATGTCGAAGAAGAAGTGGTTCGAGCCCTTGTAGTCGCGGTTCTCGATGATCTCCGTCAGCGGGAACTCCAGGAGTTCCTGGTAGAACTTGATGGTCCGTTCCACGTCGGACGACAGCAGGGCCATGTGGTGCAGGCCGCGCGCGCTGCTGGAGGGCCGGTGCGGTAACACGTAGCGCTGTCGCAGGTCAGAACGCCGGGCTTCGATGGCAGCGTAATCGATGGTCACGGTCGCTGTATGTCCGCCAGGGCCGCCCCTCAATCACCTGCCACCGGGCCAAATGCGTTTTCTGTCGGTGGCGCGAGGCAGTATGTGCTGGTGAGCTCGCTAGACCAGTTCAGCCAGATGACCAGGCAATGGTTCGATGGAGCCTTCCAATCTCCCACGGCCGCCCAGGAGGGGGCGTGGGAGTCGATCTCGCGTGGCGACAACACCCTGGTCGTCGCGCCCACCGGGTCGGGCAAGACGCTGGCGGCCTTCCTGTGGTCCCTCGACCGGCTCGCCGCCTCCAGGGAGGAGCGCACGGGGACGAGGGTCCTGTACGTGTCGCCGCTCAAGGCCCTGGCCGTGGACGTCGAGCGCAACCTGCGCGCGCCGCTGGCGGGGATGAAGCAGACGGCGCGGCGGCTCGGGCTGCCGGTGCCGGAGATCTCGGTGGCGATCCGCTCGGGCGACACCCCGGCCGAGGACCGCAGGCGGTTCGCGGCCCGGCCCTCCGACATCCTGATCACCACGCCGGAGTCGCTGTTCCTGCTGCTCACGAGCCAGGCGCGGGAGGCGCTGCGGGGCGTGGAGACGGTGATCGTGGACGAGGTGCACGCGGTCGCGGGCACCAAACGCGGCGCCCACCTGGCCCTCAGCCTGGAGCGGCTCGATACGCTGCTCGACCGGCCGGCGCAGCGGGTGGGTCTGTCGGCGACCGTGCGGCCGGTGAGCGAGGTGGCGGTGTTCCTGGGCGGGGCGCGGCCGGCCACCGTCGTGCAGCCGCCGTCGGACAAGCGGATCGAGGTCGAGGTCGTCGTCCCGGTCGAGGACATGACGGAGACGGAGGGCCGGCCGCAGGCCGGCGGTGACGAGTTCGCCCCCGAGCCCGCCAACCGGTCGATCTGGCCGCACGTCGAGGAGCGGCTGTTCGACCTGATCGAGGCGCACAGCTCCACCATCGTGTTCGCGAACTCGCGGCGGCTGGCCGAGCGGCTGTGCACCCGCCTCAACGAGCTCGCCTACGGCCGCGACCAGGGTCTGGAGGCCGTGGACCTGTCGATCTGGGAGACGGGCCCGCCGTTGGAGGACGCGGAGGGCGGGCCTCTGCGGGAGGACGCCGGTCCCGGGTCGCTCCCGGGCGACGCGGGGGGTGGGCCGTCGCGAGACGACCCCCGTAGCGGGGCGCCGCGAGACGACCCCCGCAGCGGGCCGCCGCGAGACGGCGCCGAGGGCGGGTGGATGCGAGACGGCGCCAGGGGCGGGCCGACCCGAGACGGCGCCGCGAGCGGGTCACCAAGGGACGGCGCCGCGAGCGGGTCGACGCGGCCGGGAGGGAACCCCGGGCCGCCGGAGTGGGCACCGGCCAAGCGGATGCCGGCCGAGATGATGGCGCAGGCCGGGGCGAGCAAGGGCGTCGTGACGGAGATCGTACGCGCTCACCACGGCTCGGTCTCCAAGGAGGAGCGGGCGCAGATCGAGGAGGCGCTCAAGTCGGGCCGCCTGCCGGCCGTGGTCGCCACCTCCAGCCTGGAGCTGGGCATCGACATGGGCGCGGTCGACCTGGTCGCGTGCGTGGAGGCGCCGCCGAGCGTGGCCAGCGGGCTGCAGCGCATCGGCCGGGCGGGCCACCAGGTGGGGGCGGTGTCCAGGGGCGTCATCTTCCCCAAATACCGGGGTGACCTGGTGCAGACGGCCGTGGTGGCCGAGCGGATGAAGAGCGGCCTGATCGAGGAGCTGCGCTATCCGCGCAACCCGCTCGACGTGCTGGCCCAGCAGATCGTGGCGATGACCGCGCTCGACGAGTGGACGGTCGACGAGCTGGAGACCGTGGTGAAGCGGGCCGCCCCCTACGCCACGCTGCCGAGGAGCGCGCTGGAGGCCACGCTCGACATGCTGGCCGGGCGCTACCCGAGCGAGGAGTTCGCCGAGCTGCGGCCGCGCATCGTGTGGGACCGCGTCACGGGCGTCCTCCAGGGGCGGCCCGGCGCGCAGCGGCTGGCGGTGACCAACGGCGGCACGATCCCCGACCGGGGCCTGTTCGGCGTGTTCCTGGTGGGCGAGCGGGCCTCCAGGGTGGGCGAGCTGGACGAGGAGATGGTCTACGAGTCGCGCGTGGGCGACGTGTTCGTGCTGGGCGCGACCTCCTGGCGGATCGAGGACATCACCGCCGACCGGGTGCTGGTGTCCCCGGCGCCGGGGCAGCCGGGCAAGCTGCCGTTCTGGCACGGCGACGCGCCGGGGCGGCCGGCCGAGCTGGGCCGCGCGATCGGGCAGTTCCTGCGCGAGCAGGCCAAGCAGGACTCGACGGAGCGGATGCGGGCGGCGGGGCTGGACGAGTTCGCCGCGGGCAACCTGCTGGCCTATCTCAAGGAGCAGCGCGAGGCCACCGGTTACGTCCCCGACGACCGCACGCTGCTGGTCGAGCGCTTCCACGACGAGCTGGGCGACTGGCGGGTGGTGATCCACTCCCCCTACGGCGCGCGGGTGCACGCCCCGTGGGCGCTGGCGATCAACCGGCGGCTGCGCGAGCGCTACGGCATCGACGTGCAGGCCGTCCATTCCGACGACGGCATCGTGCTGCGCATCCCCGACACGCTGGCCGAGCCGCCCACCGACGTGGCGGCCTTCGACGCCGAGGAGATCGAGCAGATCGTCACGGAGGAGCTGGGCGGGTCGGCCATGTTCGCCTCCCGGTTCAGGGAGTGCGCGGGCCGGGCGCTGCTGCTGCCGCGCCGCACGCCGGGCCGGCGCAGCCCGCTGTGGCAGCAGCGGCAGCGGGCCGCCCACCTGCTGGGCGTGGCCTCGCAGTACGCCTCGTTCCCGATCGTGCTGGAGACGATGCGCGAGTGCCTGCAGGACGTCTTCGACGTGCCGGGGCTGGTGCAGCTCATGCGCGACCTCGCCGCGCGCAGGGTGCGGCTGGTGGAGGTGGAGACGTCGCAGGCCTCGCCGTTCGCGGCCTCGCTGCTGTTCCACTACGTGGGCGCCTTCATGTACGAGGGCGACGCCCCGCTGGCCGAGCGCCGGGCGCAGGCCCTGGCGCTGGACACCACGCTGCTGGCCGAGCTGCTGGGCCAGGCCGACCTGCGCGAGCTGCTCGACCCCGACGTGATCTCCGACAGCGAGCGCGAGCTGGCCCGGCTCGACCGCCCGCTGCGCGACCTGGAGGACCTCGCCGACCTGCTGCGCTCGCACGGGCCGCTGCTGGCGCCCGACGTGAGCGTGCGCGGCGGCGACCCCGGCTGGCTGGCGGAGCTGGAGCGGGCCCGGCGGGCGATCCGGATCCGCATCGCGGGCGAGGAGCAGTGGGCGGCCATCGAGGACGCGGCGCGCATGCGTGACGCGCTGGGCGCGCCGCTGCCGGTGGGGGTGCCGCACGCGTTCCTGGAGCCGGTGGCGGATCCGCTGGCGGACCTGGTGGCGCGGCACGCCCGTACGCGGGGGCCGTTCCACGCGGGCACGGCGGCCGCGAGGTTCGGGCTCGGCGTGGCCGTGGTGACCGACGCGCTGCGCCGGCTGGCGGCGACCGGCAGGGTCGTCAACGGCGAGTTCCGGCCCGGCGGGCGGGGCGAGGAGTGGTGCGACGCCGGCGTGCTGCGGATGCTCCGCCGCAGGTCGCTGGCCAGGTTGCGCAAGGAGGTCGAGCCGGTCGCGCCGGAGACGCTGGCGCTGTTCCTGCCCGCCTGGCACGGCATCACCCAGGGCGACCCCGGCACGCGGGGACCTGTCGGGGCAGCCCGGGCGATGGACGCGCTGGTCCGCTCGATCGAGCAGCTCCAGGGGGCCGCCGTGCCCGCCTCGGCGCTGGAGACGCTGGTGCTGCCCTCGCGGGTGCCCGGCTACCACCCTTCGCTGCTCGACGAGCTGACCTCGTCGGGTGACGTGATGTGGGTGGGGCAGGGGTCGCTGCCCGGCGGCGACGGGTGGGTGTCGCTCTACTTCGCCGACACCGCGCCGCTGCTGATGCCCGTGCCCGCCGAGATCACGATGACGCCGGTGCACGATCGCGTGCTGGAGCTGCTCGGCGGGGGCGGGGCGCTGTTCTTCCGGGGGATCTCCGATCAGCTCGGGTCGCTGGACGACGCCTCGCTGGTGTCCGCGCTGTGGGATCTGGTGTGGGCGGGGCGGGTGTCCGGTGACACCCTCGCGCCGCTGCGGGCGACGCTGGGCACCGGGCGGCCCGCCCACCGGCCGGCCACGACGCGGCGGCGCCGGGCCGTGCTGCCGAGCCGGAGCGGCCCGCCCACCGTGGCGGGCCGGTGGTGGTTGCTGCCCTCGCCGGCCGCCGACGCGACGCAGCGGGCCAACGCGCAGGCCGAGGTCCTGCTGGAGCGGCACGGGGTGGTGACGCGGGGCGCGGTGACGTCGGAACGGCTACCGGGGGGATTTACGCCCATTTATCAGGTCCTCCGGGCCTACGAGGAGGGCGGACGGTGCCGCCGGGGCTACTTCGTCGAGGGGCTCGGGGGCGCGCAGTTCGCGCTGCCGGGAGCGGTGGACCGGATGCGGGCCATGGCGCCGGGCATCGCACCGACCTCCCAGCCCGCCCCCGGGACGGCCAAGGCGGGTGGCGGGCGGCGGGCCGTGGTACTGGCCGCGGCCGACCCGGCCAGCCCGTACGGCGCCGCCCTGCCCTGGCCGCAGCGCCCCGACGACGTCGGGCACAAGCCGGGCAGGAAGGCCGGGTCGCTGGTGGTGCTCGTGGACGGGCATCTGGTGCTGTACGTCGAACGGGGCGGCAAGACGCTGCTGTCGTTCTCCGACGACGAGCGGTTGCAGCCGGCAGTGGACGCGCTGGCACTGGCCGTACGCGACGGGGCGCTGGGGAAGCTGACGGTGGAGCGGGCCGACGGCGCCTCCATCGTGGACTCCCCGCTGGCCGCGGCCCTGGAGGCGGCCGGCTTCCATCCGACGCCACGCGGGCTGCGGCTGCGGGCCTGAGCGAAGGGACGGCGCCCAGTGGGGTGGGCGCCGTCCAGTGCCGCGGTTGCCCAGGCTGAGGCATTCGCCGCCGAAGCTGCGGACCAGCGCGTATCCGCCTTGAAGGCGTGACTTCCGGGACCAGAGCATGCCAGTGGCTGATTGCTCTTCCAAAAATTTGAATGACCGTTTAAAGTTCTGCATGTGCAGCCAGAAAGTCGCACGTTCATTGAAGAGGCCCGCAGGGCCCAGATCATCGCGTGTGCCATCGAGGTGCTCGCCGAGCACGGCTACGCCCACGCCACCATGGCCAGGATCGCCAGGCAGGCGAAAATCAGCACCGGCGTGATCTCGTACCACTTCGGTGGGAAGGACCAGCTCATCCAGGCCGTCGTCGCGGAGGTGGCCAAGCTGGCCACCGACCTGATGGTCCCGCGCATCCTGGCGCAGACCTCCGCGACGGAGGCGCTGCGCGCGTACATCGAGGGCAACCTCGAGTTCATGCGGCTGCACCGCAAGCCCCTCCTGGCTCTGGTGGAGATCGTCACGCACGCCCAAGGCGGGGAAAGCGGCCCGGGGCCGTACGCCGAGCAGGCCGACGTGGCCATCACCGACCTGGAGAAGGTCCTGGACTGGGGCCGGCAGACCGGCGAGTTCCGCGACTTCCACCAGCGGACCATGGCCATCGCCATCCGGGGAGCCATCGACGCCGTGCCGGGGCGGCTCCTTCACGACCCCGACTTCGACCTCGACCTGCTCACCCGTGAGCTGGTCACCACCTTCACCATCGCGACCAGGAGACAACCATGACAGCGGCCTTGGAGATCAAGGGCTTAGTCAAGACCTTCGGCGACAAAACCGCCGTGGACCACGTCGATCTGACCGTCCCCCAGGGCTCCTTCTACGGTCTGGTCGGGCAGAACGGCGCGGGCAAGACGACCACGCTGTCCATGGCGGTCGGCCTGCTGCGGCCCGACTCGGGGGCGGCGTGGATCTTCGGCTCGGACGTCTGGTCCGACCCGGGGAAGGCCAAGCAGCTCGTCGGCGTGCTGCCGGACGGCCTGGCGATGCCCGAGCGGCTCACCGGGCGTGAGGTGCTCACCTATCTCGGCCTGCTGCGCGGGCTGAGCAAGGAGGTGGTGGCCGAGCGGGCCGAGGAGCTGCTGTCGGTGCTGGAGCTGGACAGCGCGGAGAAGACGCTGGTCATCGAGTACTCCACGGGCATGCGCAAGAAGATCGCTCTGGCCACGGCACTGCTGCACGCGCCCAAGTTGCTGGTGCTGGACGAGCCGTTCGAGGCGGTGGACCCGGTCTCGGCGGCGACGATCAAGACGATTCTGCGCGGCTTCGTGGCGGGCGGCGGCTCGATCGTGCTGTCCAGCCACGTGATGGCGCTGGTGGAGCAGCTCTGCGACCACGTGGGCGTGATCGACAAGGGCCGGGTGGCGGCGGCCGGCACGCTGGACGAGGTACGCGGCACGGCCACGCTCGAGGACAGGTTCGTGGAACTGGTCGGCTCCGGCACCACCGCGACCAAGGGGCTGTCATGGCTGTAGCCGTCACCATGGCCCGGATGAAGCTCGCGATCCTGCGCCATTCGCTGAAGGGCGACAAGGGCGCCATGATGGCCTCGGGCGGCACGCTCGGCCTGGTGCTCGCGGCGGGCACGATCTACCTGGCCTTCCTGGAGGGCGACTGGCTGGCCGCGGCGCTCGCGGTGTGGATGCTGGGCTGGATCATCGGCCCCGTCTTCTCCGGCGGCGGTGACGAGACGCTCCGCCCGGAGTTCTTCTCCCTGATGGGGCTGCCCCCGTGGCGGCTGGCGGCCGGGCTGCTGGTGTCGGCGTTCGTGGGCGTGGCCCCGGTGATCGGCCTGATCGCGCTGGCCGGTCTGGTGGTCGCGGCCACCTCACCGGTGAACGCGCTCGTGGCGGTGCCGGCGATGGTGTTGCAGCTGGCGGTGTTCGTGCTGCTGTCGAAGGTGGCGGTGGCGCTGCTGGGCATCGCGCTGCGCTCGCGGGCAGGGGCGATCGGCGCGGGCGTGCTCAACGGTGTGGTGCTGGCCTTCCTGGGCCAGGCGTGGGTGTTCGCGGTGGCGTTCGGGCAGGGCGCGCAGATCCCGGAGTTCGTCCGCTACCTGCCGTCCGGCTGGGGGCTGCTCTCCGTCCAGGGCGACTATCTGGCGCTGGCCGCGATGGTCGTGCTCATCGCGCTGCTGCTGGCGGCGTGGGCGGGGCTGCTGACCCGCCGGGCGGGCGCGAACCGGCCCTCGACCCGCGGCCGGCGGCCGATGCGGGCCCGCAACGGCCGGGAGGCGGTGGTGGCCAAGGAGCTGCGCACCTGGTCGCGGGACCTGGTGCGCAACCACCAGCTCACGTTCGCCCTCGCCTACGGGGTGTTCTTCGCGGGCGCGCCGCTCGTGCTGGGCTGGACGGACATGCTGCCGTGGGCGGCCCCGATCTTCATCATCATGGCGGCCGCGATGACCTCCAACCTGTACGGCACCGACGGCACCTCCCTCTGGCTCGCCCTGATGACGCCGGGCTCCTCCGACGTGCGGGGCAGGCAACTGGCCTGGCTGGTCACGGTGGGCCCGGTGGCGGTGCTGGTGGCGGTGGCGTTCACGCTGATCACCGGTGGCCCGTGGGCGGTGATCCTGACGGCCACGGCCGCGCTGCTCGGCGGCGGCGCGGGGCTGGTGCCGCTCATCTCGGTGTACGCGCTGGTGCCCAGCACCGACCCGCAGAAACGGGGCGGCAACCCGCTGCGTACGAGCGAGGAGGACGGCGCCCTGACCGGGCTGGCGTACCTGATGATGGTGCTCGTGGCCCTGACCGGCGCGCCGGCCATCGCCGTCGCGGCGCTGTACGGCTGGTGGGGCGTCGCGGCCGGGCTGGCCACCGGCGCGCTGTGCTACTGGGGCCTGGGCCTGCTGGCGGATCGGCGGCTGGCGGCCCAGGGGCCGGAGCTGCTGCACCTCATGCGTACGGGACGCAGGCCGGAGAGCGCCAAGCCGTCCTCGTTCAAGCTGCCCGACATGCCGAAGTCGCATCGGGCGATCGTGGTGATCTGCTGGTCGCTGGGCGCGATCCCGCTGATCCCGCAGGGCGTCGTCGCGGCGGTCATGGTCTCCAACGGGCAGCTCCGGCACTCCTGGTTCCTGGCCACGTACATGGAGCCGGGGTTGCGCTGGCCGGTGGCGATCGGTTTCATCCTGGTCGGCCTGACCATGTACGGCACGGGCCTGTGGCTCCCGCACCGGGCGAAGAAGAAGGCGGCGGCCGGGTAAGAACCAGCGCATGCGGCTACTGGAGCGGTTACGCGCGGACCTCGGCACCGGCAAGAACCTCGAGATCTACGTGACGGCGCTGATCGCGCTGGTGGTCGGCGTGCTCGGCGTCTTCGACAAGGTCGACACCA
This sequence comes from Nonomuraea sp. NPDC049709, assembly GCF_040674815.1. NCBI lineage: Bacteria > Bacillati > Actinomycetota > Actinomycetes > Streptosporangiales > Streptosporangiaceae > Nonomuraea > Nonomuraea sp. NPDC049709. The sequence continues at coordinate 79,310 of NZ_JBFANM010000048.1, read as the reverse complement.
AGGTCGTGGGCGCCGCGACGCTGGCCACGCTCGCCCTCGTGGCGGTCAACGCCCTCGGGCCCCGGCACCAGGTGGCCGAGCTCGACGCGCGGGTCGCCGAGCTCAGCCGCCTGGTGGAAACCAAGCTGGCCGGCGACGGCTTCCTGAGCAACGAGCGGGCGGATCTCAGGGAGCGGATCGCGCGGGCGGACGACATCCGCTTCACCGGGGTGACGCTCGGCCGCACGATCCGCGCCTACGTTGACGATCTACGCAAAAGCCTGGAACGGGGTGCGTCGGTCAAGGTGCTGGTGATCGATCCCGCGGGCACGGCTCCGGCCGAGGCGGCGCGGATATGCCTGATCCCCGACCAGTCGGAGGTCTTCGAGCATCGGGTCAGGTCCACGCTCTACATGCTGCGCGACCTGCACACCGAGGAGCGCCTCGAAGTGCGGCTGCTGCCGTTCCTGCCCGGGTTCGGCATGCTCATGCTGGATCCGGCGGACGACGACGGCGTGATCCAGATCGAGATGGGCACCCACCACTCGCCCACCCGCAATCCGGGCTTCACGCTCGACGGCCGCCGCGATCGCGACTGGTGCCGGCACTTCATCGGGGAGTTCGACGGTCTCTGGGAGGCGGCCAGGGAGGTGACGGACGCCGACTGGTACCCGACGCAGGGCGGCTGACCTCCTGTATACGATTAGCCCGATATGACTGATCTCACGCTGGGCGCGGCCCACCGGACCTTGCGGGACGAGGTCACCAACGAGCTGCGCCGCCGCATACTGTCCGGCGAGCTCGCCCAGGGTGAGCGGCTGGTCGAGGACCGGCTGGCCGCCGCGCTCGGCGTCTCGCGCAACCCCGTACGCGAGTCCATCCGGGTGCTGGCCGCCGAGGGGTTCATCCAGGTCGTCCCCCGGCTCGGCGCCACGGTCGCCCGCCTGTCGGCCGAGGAGGGCGAGGAGCTGTTCGACGTACGCATGGCCGTCGAGGGCCTGGCGGCCCGGCTGGCGGCCCGCAAGCGCACCCCAGCCTCGGCCGAGCGGCTGCGCCGGGTCCTGGAGCAGGCCAAGGAGGCGGTCGAAAGCGGGCGGCTGAACGAGGTGGCCGACCTCAACACCGCGTTCCACCTGGCCGTGGGCGAGGCCGCGGGCAACTCCTACCTCGCCCTGATGATGAAACCGATGCTCCAGCGGGCGCAGTGGATCTTCAGCCAGACCGCGGCCGCCCGCGGGCCGCATTCCTGGCAGGAGCACCTGAGCCTGTGCGAGGCCATCGAGGCCGGCGACGAGGACGAAGCGCAGGCCAGGGCCATCGCACACGTGGCCGCGGCGAGGCGGTCGTTCCTGGCCTCGGCCCGCCGGGAGCCAAAACCCCCAAACAATTAGGAAACACTCAGATAACGACATAGGGTCATGAAACATCCCTGAAATGTCAGATCTTGTATACAGTCTCCTAAACGTTTTCATCGGAGGCACCATGCGACCGTCCCCCAAGGTCGTCGCGGCGCTCGTCACCCTCCCCCTCGCCCTGGCGGCTTGTGGTGGCGGCGGCGGAACGAGCACCACACCCGCGGCACCCAGTTCCATAGCCAGCGCCTCGGCCGACCACCGGCCGGTCAAGGCCGGCGGCACGCTCAACATCGCGCTCCCCGCCGACCCCGACGCCCTGGACCCGAGCATCTCGACCACGCTGGTCGGTCGCGAGGTGTTCGCGAACATGTGCGAGAAGCTCTACGACATCGACGCCTCCTCCACCCTGATCCCGCAGCTCGCCGCGGCCATGCCGGAGCTCTCGGGCGACGGCAAGGAAGTGACGATCAAGCTGCGCGAAGGCGTGAAGTTCAACGACGGCACGGCCCTCGACGCCGAGGCGGTCAAGAAGTCGCTGGACCGGCATCGTACGTGGGAGAAGTCCGCCCGCCAGGCCGACCTGGCGGCGGTGTCCAAGGTCGAGGTCGTCGACGCCACGACGGTGAAGCTGACGCTGACGCAGGCGTTCACGCCGCTGACCGCGCAGCTCGCGGACCGCGCCGGCATGATCATGTCGCCGAAGGCGCTGGACGCCGGGAGCGACAACTTCGGCGCCAGCCCGGTGTGCGTCGGGCCGTTCAAGTTCGCCAGCCGTACGTCCGGCAGCCAGATCGTGCTGGACAAGGCGCCGGACTACTACGACGCGGCCAAGGTCAAGCTGGACAAGCTCGTATACAAAATCATCGTCGACCCCAACGTGCGGGCCGCGAACCTGAAGTCCGGCGACGTGCAGGTGGGCGACCAGCTCGCGACCAACACCGTCAAGGGCGTGCAGTCCGACCCGAACCTGACCGTGGTGTCGGGCGGTGGCCTGGGCTACTACGGCTTCCAGATCAACATCGGCAACGCCAACGGCTCCACCGAGAAGCCGGGCACCGTGGACACGGCGCTGGCCAAGAGCCCGCAGCTGCGCGAGGCGTTCGAGCTGGCGCTCGACCGCGACGCGATCAACAAGACCGTGTACAACGGACTGCACGAGGTCGACTGCTTCCCGGTGCCGCTGGACAGCCCGTACCGGCCGAAGGACCTGACCTGCCCCAAGCGTGACCTGGCCAAGGCCAAGCAGCTGGTGCAGGCCTCCGGTGTCCCGACGCCGATCCCGGTCTCGATGGCCACCCCGAACGACGCCGTCAACCAGCGCCTGGCGCAGGTCATCCAGTCGATGGCCAAGGAGGCGGGCTTCAACGTGAGCGTGCAGACCGCCGAGTTCGTCAGCGTCCTGGAGCAGGGCAAGGCCGGCAAGTTCGACGTGCTGCTGAGCGGCTGGTCGGGCCGCGTGGACCCGGACGGCAACCTCACGAACCTGGTCACCACGCAGGGCAGCAACAACTACGCCGGCATGTCCGACCCGGGCATCGACGACCCGATCAAGCAGGCCGCCGCCGAGACGGACCCGGCCAAGCGCGCCGAGCTCTACGGCGCCGCGATGAAGAAGGCCGCCGAGCTCCGGGGCGTCGTGTACCTGTACCACAACAAGTACTACCTGGGCATGCACAAGACCGTCGCCGGCGTCCAGTACTTCAAGGACGGCCTGCCACGCTTCGTCACCGCCGGGTTCGCCGCCTGATGCTCTGGTTCATCCTCCGGCGCTGCGGGTCGGCCGTCATCGTGCTGTTCCTGTCCAGCGTGCTGATCTTCCTGGGAATCCGGGCGCTGCCCGGAGACCCGGCCTCGGTCATGGCGGGCCAGGAGGCCTCGCCCGCCGCGATCGAGGCCATCAGGCACGAGTTCGGCCTGGACAAGCCGCTGCCCGCGCAGTATCTCGACTACGTCGGCCAGACCCTCACCGGAAACTTCGGCCGCTCGACCCAGGATCAGCTCCCCGTGGCTGACATCCTGGCCGAGCGGCTGCCGGTGACGCTGGAGCTGTCGGCGCTCGCCATGCTGGTCGCCATCGTCGTCGGCGTGGGCGCCGGCATCGTGGCGGCCGTCCGGCGGGGCAGATTCGCCGACTACGTGGCCACCGGGTTCGGCCTGGCCGGGCTGTCGGTGCCGCACTTCTGGCTGGGCCTGCTCGGCATCCTGCTGTTCGCGGTGACCTGGCGGGTCCTGCCCGCCTCCGGGTACGTCCCCTTCACCGAGGATCCCGCCCAGAACCTGCAGCGCATGCTCCTGCCCGCGCTCGTGCTCGGCACCGGCTTCGCCGCGATCCTGATGCGGCAGACCCGCTCCGCCATGCTCGGCGCGCTGTCGGCCGACTACGTCAGGACCGCCAGGTCCAAGGGCCTGTCCGAGGCCAAGGTCGTGGGCGCGCACGCGCTGCGCAACAGCCTGACGACCGTGGTGACCGTGCTCGGCCTGCAGCTCGGCGCGCTGATCAGCGGCGCCGTGGTGACCGAGCAGATCTTCGTGATCCCCGGCTTCGGCAAGCTCACCGTGGACGCGGTCCTGACCAGGAACTATCCCGTCATCCAGGCGGTCGTGCTGGTCACCGTCATCGGGTACGTGGTGGTCAACCTGCTGGTGGACATCGCCTACGCCTTCCTCAACCCGAGGATCCGCCTGTCAGGAGCCCGCCATGACTGAGGTGATGCGACGGACCAGGCTGTGGCGGCGCTTCCGCCGGCGGCCGATGCCGATGGCCGGGCTGGTGCTGGTGATCGCGTTCGTGCTGCTGGCGCTGCTCGGGCCGCTGGTGACCGGCGACCCGGCGGCGCAGGACTACATGGCCACCCTCGCTCCCCCGTCGGGCGCCCACCCCATGGGCACCGACGACCTGGGCAGGGACGCCTTCGCCAGGATCGCGCACGGCGCCCAGGTCTCGCTGCAGGCGGGCGTGCTGTCCACGCTGCTGGCGATGGTCGTCGGCATCCCGATCGGGCTGGTCGCCGGGTTCTACCGGCGCTGGCTGGACCCGATCGTGATGCGGCTGGTGGACGTGACGCTGGCCTTCCCGTTCCTGGTGTTCGCGGTCGGCCTGGCGGCGATCATCGGGCCCTCGCTGAAGGGCGTGGTGCTGGCGCTGGGCTTCTCCCAGCTCCCCGCCATCATCCGGATCACGCGCGGCGAGGTGCTGGCGGTCAGGGAGATGGACTACGTGGCCGCGGCCATCGCCGACGGCGCGGGCGACGGGCACATCATCTTCCGGTACGTGCTGCCGAACTGCGCCAGCCCGCTCATCGTGCAGGCCACGGTGGCGATCCCGGCGGCGATCATCGGCGAGTCCACGCTGTCCTTCCTCGGCCTGGGCGTGCAGCCGCCGACGCCGTCGTGGGGCGTGATGCTGACGACCGCGCAGCAGTACCTCGGTGACGCGCCCTGGCTGGCCATCTGGCCCGGCCTGATGATCGCCCTGGCCACGCTGGGCTTCAACCTGCTCGGCGACGGCCTGCGTGACGTACTGGACCCGAGGAGCGCGCGATGAGCCTGTTGGAGATCTCCGACCTGAGCGTCGGCTTCGCCACCGAGGACGGTCTCGTCCAAGCGGTCAGGGACATCTCGCTCACCCTGGACGAGGGCGAGATCCTCGCGCTGTGCGGGGAGTCCGGCTGCGGCAAGTCGGTCACCGCGATGTCGGTGCCCAGACTGCTGCCGCCCGACACGACGCGGCTGTCCGGCTCGATCCAGCTGGAGGGCCGCGAGCTCACCACGCTGCCCGAGCCGGAGATGCGGCGCGTGCGCGGCAAGACGGTCTCGGTCGTCTTCCAGGAGCCGATGACCTCGCTGAACCCGTCGTTCACCGTCGGGTTCCAGATCGCCGAGGTGCTGCGCCGGCACGAGGGCCTGTCCCGGCAGGCCGCCGCCAGGCGGGCGCTGGAGCTGCTGGAGCTGGTCGGCATCCCGGCGCCGGTCCGCAGGATGAAGGAGTACCCGCACCAGCTCTCGGGCGGCATGCGGCAGCGCGTGATGATCGCCATCGCGGTGGCCTGCTCGCCCCGGGTGCTGATCGCCGACGAGCCCACCACGGCGCTCGACGTGACGATCCAGGCGGGCGTGCTGGACGTGTTCCGCGACCTGCGGGACCGGCTGGGCACCGCGATCATCCTGATCACGCACGACCTGGGCGTGGTGGCCGACATCGCCGACCGGGCCGTGGTCATGTACGCCGGCCGCGCCGTGGAGCAGGCCCCGGTGACGGAGCTGTTCGCCAACCCGCGCCACCCGTACACGCTGGGCCTGATGAAGGCCCTGCCCTCCGCCGCCGTGAACGGCCGCCTGGCGGAGATCCCCGGCATGGTGCCCTCGCCGATGTCGGACCCCGACGAGTGCGCCTTCCAGGACCGCTGCCCGCGTGCCCAGGCGGACTGCCGGCTGTCCAGGCCCCCGCTCGCCCGCCAGGCCGAAGGCCATCTGGCGGCCTGTTTCCACCCGGGAGGTGGGAAGTGATCCTGCGGATCGACAACCTGGTCAAGCACTACGGCCCCGTGCGCGCCGTGGACGGCCTCTCGCTGGAGATCGGCCAGGGCGAGGTGCTCGGCCTGGTCGGCGAGTCGGGCAGCGGCAAGTCCACGGTCGGCAAGTGCGTGCTGCGCCTGACCGAGCCCACCTCAGGCTCGATCGAGCTGAACGGCCGGGACATCACCCACCTGTCGCGCCGGGCCATGCGCCCGCTGCGCAGGGACGTCCACATGGTCTTCCAGGACCCGTTCTCCTCGCTCAACCCGCGCTTCACGATCGAGCAGATCGTGGGCGAGCCGCTGCTGCGGCACAAGGTGAGCGACCGGCGGGAGACGACCACGCGCGTGGCCGCCATGCTGGAGAAGGTCGGGCTGCGCCAGGAGATGCGCAAGCGCTACCCGCACGAGCTGTCCGGCGGGCAGCGGCAGCGGGTGGGGCTGGCGAGGGCGCTGATCCTGGAGCCCAAGCTGGTCGTGGCGGACGAGCCGGTGTCGGCGCTGGACGTGTCCGTGCAGGCGTCGGTGCTCAACCTGATCACCGACCTGCAGCGGGACATGGGGTTCTCGTGCCTGTTCATCACCCATGACCTGTCGGTCGTGGAGTTCCTGGCCGACCGGATCGCGGTCATGTACCTGGGCCGGATCGTGGAGTCGGGGCCGACGGCCGAGATCTTCGCGGGGCCGCGGCATCCGTACACGCAGGCCCTGTTGTCGGCGGCGCCGGTGGCCGACCCGGTCAGGCAGCGGGAGCGGCGCAGGATCGTGCTCGGCGGCGACGTGCCGAGCCCGGTGGACCCGCCCTCCGGATGCCGGTTCCACACGCGGTGCCCGCTGGCGTACGACGAGTGCCGTACGTCCGAGCCCCTCTTGAACGATCCACGTGGCAACGGTCACCCGGCCGCCTGCCACCTGGTCACGGCGGATCGCGTCCCCGACGCGGCCGCGAACCTATAGAAGGAGTCAGTTTGTTCACCACCAGGCCCGAGCTGACGGGCGACTTCGGCATGGTCGCCGGCACGCATTGGCTGGCCTCCGCCACCGGAATGGGCGTGCTGGAGCGCGGCGGCAACGCCTATGACGCGGCGGTCGCCGCCGGTTTCGTGCTGCAGGTCGCCGAGCCGCACCTGAACGGCCCCGGCGGCGAGGTGCCGATCCTGTCGTGGAACGAGGCCGAGCAGAAGGTGTCGGTCGTGTGCGGGCAGGGCGTGGCCCCCGCCGCGGCCACCATCGAGCGCTTCGCCGAGCTCGGTCTGGACGTGGTGCCCGGCACGGGGCTGCTCGCGGCCACCGTGCCGGGGGCGTTCGGCGGCTGGATGCTGATGCTGGAGCGCTGGGGCACGTGGTCGCTGGCCGACGTGCTGGCGCCCGCGATCCACTACGCCGAGCACGGCGTGCCGGTGCTGGAGCGGATCGCGGCCACGATCGAGTCGGTCCAGGGCCTGTTCCGGGAGGACTGGCCCACGTCGGCGGCGACCTGGCTGCCCGGCGGGAACGTTCCCGAGCCCGGCTCGAAGCTGGCCAACCCCGTCCTGGCCGCCACCTACCGGCGGCTGGTCGCCGAGGCCGAGTCGGCTTCGAGCACCCGTGAGGGCCAGATCGAGGCCGCCAGGAAGGCGTGGTACGAGGGCTTCGTGGCCGAGGAGATCGCCGCGTTCAGCGCCGGCACCGCCTGGCGGGACAGCTCGGGCGAGGTGCACGGCGGCCTGCTGACGGGCGACGACCTGGCGGGCTGGTCGGCCTCGGTGGAGGAGCCGGTGACCTTCGACTACCACGGTCACACCGTGGCCAAGACGGGGCCGTGGGGTCAGGGGCCGGTGTTCCTGCAGCAGCTCGCCCTGCTGGAGGGCTTCGACCTGGACGCGATGGACTTCCTCGGCGCCGACTACCTGCACACGGTGACCGAGGCCGCCAAGCTGGCCTTCGCCGACCGCGAGGCCTGGTACGGCGACACCGACGTGCCCATGGCCGACCTGCTGAGCCCGGCGTACAACGCCGAGCGGCGCCGGCTGATCGGCGCCCAGGCCAGCCTGGAGCTGCGGCCCGGCGCCCCCGGCGGGCGCGCGCCCCGGCTGCCCGTCTTCCCCGACCCGGGCACGGCCAGCGACGCGCCGGGCCTGTCCGGCGCCCGCAAGCCGCAGGGGGTGGGCGAGCCGACCGTGGCACGCGATGGCGTGGTCAAGGGTGACACGTGTCACATCGACGTCGTGGACCGGTTCGGGAACATGGTGTCGGCCACCCCCAGCGGCGGCTGGCTGCAGAGCTCCCCGACCATCCCCGCGCTGGGCTTCTGCCTGGGCACGCGGGCGCAGATGTTCTGGCTGCAGGAGGGCGTGGCCACCGCCCTGCGGCCCGGCGCGCGCCCGCGTACCACGCTGTCGCCGTCGTTCGCGCTCAGGGACGGCAAGCCGTGGCTGGCGTTCGGCACCCCCGGCGGTGACCAGCAGGACCAGTGGAGCCTGAACTTCTTCCTCGCGGTCGTCCACGGCAACCTGAACCTGCAGGAGGCCATCGACGCCCCCATGTTCCACTCGGAGCACTTCCCCAGCTCCTTCTTCCCGCGCGGCTCCCGCCCCGGCGTCATGCACGTCGAGGACCGGGTGGACGCGGGCGTCGTGGCGGAGTTGCGACGGCGCGGGCACGAGGTCGAGGCTCAGGGCCCGTGGTCGCTCGGCCGGCTCAGCGCGGTCGCCCGTGACGGCGCCTTCCTCAAGGCCGCCGCCAACCCGCGTGGCGCCCAGGGCTACGCTGTCGGCCGATGACCGACCTGCTCTTCCTGGTCGGTGCCGGTCTGCTGGCCGGTGTGGTGAACGCCCTGGCCGGGGGAGGCACGCTCATCTCCTTCCCCGCCCTGCTGGCGATGGGTTATCCGGGCCTGACCGCCACCGTGACGAACGCGGTGGCGCTGTGGCCCGGTTACCTGGGCGGCGTGCTCGGCTACCGGGCCGAGCTGCGCGGCCAGCGCCGCAGGGCGACGCTGCTGTCGGTCACGGCGGTGCTGGGGGCGTGCGCGGGCAGCACGCTGCTGCTGCTCACGCCGGGCAAGCTGTTCGAGTCGATGGTGCCGTGGCTGGTGGCCTTCGCCAGCCTCGCCCTGCTCGCGCAGCCGTGGCTGCGCAAGCTCTTCGGCGGCGAGGCGGACGGCCCGACCAATCGGATGGTGTACGTCGGGGTGTTCTTCGGCGGGTGCTACGGCGCCTACTTCAACGGTGGCATGGGGGTGGTGCTGCTGACCGTGCTCGGCATGTTCCTGCACGACAACCTGCATCGCGTGAACGCCCTGCGGGCCACGCTCGCGCTGGTCGTCAGCTCGGTGTCGGTCGTCGCGTTCTCGCTGTTCGGCGCCGTGCGGTGGGAGGCCGTGGCGGTGATCGCCCCGGCCAGCCTGGCGGGCGGGTTCCTGGGCACGCGGCTGGCCCGGCTCATGCCGCCGAAGGTGCTGCGCGGCGTCGTCGTCGCGTTCGGCCTGGGGGTGGCCGCCGCCCTCGCGTTGCGCTAGGCGACGGTCGCCTCGATCAGGTCGTCCACCACCTCGGCCAGGTCGTTCCCCTTCTCGTACGCCCGCCGCTGCCGCATGGCCCCCGAGCCCTTGCGCAGCAGCCGGTCAAGGCCCTCCTGGATGAACGTCAGGTCCCCCGCCTCCCCCAGCGCCGGGCGTACGTGCTCCAGGAGGCGCCCGGCCATCACCGCGGCGGGCACCAGCGTGCCGTGCCGGACGTCCAGGCTGTCGCCCTGCAGCCCGTCGCGGGCCGCCCGCCAGTAGGCGGCGCGCAGCACCTCCGACGGGACGGGCAACCCCCGGTCGCCGCGCCTGACGGCGGCCAGCGCGGTGACCACCAGCGCGCGGATGAGCCCGATCAGGGTGAGGCTGTCTGCCACGTCGAGCGGCACGTCGGCCACCCTGATCTCCACCGTGGGCAGGCGCGGCGAGGGCCGGGTGTCCCAGTAGACGGTCTTGGGATCGAGCAGCGCGCCCGACTCCGCCAGAGCCCTCAGGGCCAGCTCGTACGCGCCGAACGACGGGAAGAACGGCGGCGCCCCGGAGACCGGCCAGCGGCCCCAGCTGATCACCCGCCAGGACGCGTAGCCGGTGTCGCGGCCCACGAAGAACGGCGAGTTGGCGGCCAGCGCGATCAGCGTCGGCAACCAGGGACGCAGGTGGTTGCCCACGTAGACGGCGTGCTCGGCGTCCGGCACGTCCACGTGCACGTGCAGGGCGCAGATGCTGATCTCGTCCTGCAGGGCGCGGTAGAGCACCTTGCCCTGCAGGTAGCGGTCGTCGTCGGTGAGCGGCGGCGGCATCACGTTCCCCAGCACGGGGATGCCGCTCGCGACGACGGCCAGGCCGCACGAGCGGGCCGCGCCCGCCACCTCCTTGCGCGCAGCGCGCAGCTGGGAGCCCAGCTCGCTGAGGTCGGCGGAGGGCGGCGTACGGGCCTCCACCTGGAATCTGGTGATTTCGTGCACCACGTCAAGCATGTCCGTCGCCGCGGTCAGGACCTCGGCCGCCCGGGGGGCCACGTGGCGAGTGCGGGGATCGACTATGAGGTATTCCTCTTCGATCCCGATGAGCGGAACCATGCCCACACCTCGCAGGGGAGTCCACACGCCTCCGTACGAGGTTGTGCCCGTACCACACCGTCGGGAAAACCCTCCCGACAATCGGTTGTCAACCGGTGAACTCCACGGGGCCGTACAGTGCGTGCCCGGCCTGCGTGGACATCGCCCAGTAACGGTCTCCGTACGACCAGTGCCACCATTCGGTCGGGTAGTTGACCAGACCGGCGGGCTCCAGGGCGGCGGCCAGGAGCTTGCGGTGGGCCCGGGCGTCGTCGGAGATGTTGGGGGCGGCGGTGTAGCAGGCGCCGTGGCTCTGCTCCGGGTTGTCGTTGACCGCGGTGCCCATGTCGTATTCGGTGCCGTCGGGGGCGCAGAGGGTGAGGTCCACGGCGGCGCCGGCGGTGTGGGGGGCGACTTCGACGGGCGACACGTACCGACTTGCCGCGATATATGCCTCGTCGGGCGTCAAATCGGAGAATGTGGCTCTGTACTCGTCGAAGATGCGGCGCTGCGTGGCGATCGGCCGGTAGCCCTCGACGATCAGGAGGTGGTAGCCGTCGGGCAGCAGACTCTCCGCGTGCTCCAGCCGCCGCAGCAGGCCGGCGCGCAGGTGGGCGTACGCGCCCGCGTCGTCGGCCAGCCGGTGGTCCACGCGCAGCCGGCCGCGCACGTCCGCCAGTGGTTCGCCGCTCTCCCGCACCGGGATCGAGGTGACGCGGGGGTCGGAGATGAGCACGACATCGTTCGGGGACTGCCACATGGGCAGAAATTCTCACACAGTGTCGGAGAAGACCTGTTCCCGGGCCTGCTCCAGAGCCGCCACCAGGGCGCCCCGCAGCACCGGGTTCCCGGCCACCTTGGAGGTGACGACGGTCGGCTGGCTCGGGCACACGCGGGCCACGGCCTCCTGCACCTTGGCGGCCAGCCGGTCGCCGCCCGCCCGGCCGATGTCGCCGCTGAGCACGATGAGCCCGGGGTCGAGCACGACGGCCACGGCCGCGGCGCCCAGGGCCAGCCGCGCCGCGACGGCGTCCAGATAGCCCTCGTCGCCGCCGCGTACCAGGTCGGGCACCGTGGCGCCGGCCACGCCGTACTCCTCGGCGAGCCCGCGCAGCGCGTCGTGGCCCACCAGGCGCTGGAACGAGCCCGACTGCGGCCGCGAGACGTCGGACGGCAGCGGCTCCCCCGGGACCGGCAGCCAGCCGATCTCGCCCGCGCCCCCGGTGATGCCCCGGTGCAGCCGGCCGCCCAGCATGACGCCGAGGCCCTGGCCGACGCCGGCCCAGATGACCACGAAGTCGTCGAACCCGACGGCCGCGCCGTGCCTGTGCTCGGCGAGCGCGACCAGGTTGACGTCGTTCTCGATGGTCACCGAGGCGCCGAGCGTCCGGCGCAGGCTGGCCAGCACGCCGACGTGCCAGGACGGCAGGTCGACGGACAGGCGCACGTCGCCGGTGAGCGGGTCGACCACGCCCCTGGTGCCGATGACGAAGGCGCGCAGCCGCGACAGTCTGACGTTCGCCGCGTCGCAGGCGCGCTGCACGGCCGCGTGCACCGCCTTGACCGGATCGCGGCCGTCGGAGGGGTTGAGCGTGATCTCCACCACCACTCTGCCTGTGATGTCCGCCACACCCACGGTGAGGCTGTCGGGCAGGACTTCGAGGCCGGCCACGTACGCGCTGGAAGGAACCACGGCGTACAGGGCGGCGTGCGGCCCCCTGCCGCCCGCGCGCTCTCCCGCGACCTCCACGAGCCCTCGATCCTCCAGTCGAGCGAGGAGCTGACCTGCGGTTACCTTGGAGAGCCCGGTCCGCTCGCCGAGTTCGGCACGGGTGAGAGGACCGTCTCCGAGGAGCAGTTCGAGCGCCGCGCGATCGTTCAACCGGCGCAGCAGCCGGGGGGTTCCCGGGTCTCGACTCATCGGCGCGCCCTCTCTCGTCACGATCGGCTAACGAGCGTTTCTTTTAAGAAAGTTTCTTGTTAGTTTAACAGCATCGTTCGGCATTTGACGATCAGCCTGGTGCGGACCGTAGGCCAGCACCCGGGAAGGGAGAACCCTGTGAGGATCGCGAAGATCACGGCCACTACGGTCACCACGGCCACGCTGGCCCTGGGACTGGCCGCCTGTGGATCCGGTGAAGAACCCCCCACGTCCTCACCCAGCGCAGCCGCCTCCGCCAGCGGCCCCAAGTACGCCGGCAAGACGCTGACCTTCTGGCGCCTGGGCGACAGCAACCCCGACGCCAAGAAGTACACCGACGAACTGGTCGCCGAGTTCGAGAAGCAGACCGGCGCCAAGGTGAACGTCGAGTGGATCCCGTGGCCGCAGGTCAACGACAAGTTCACGGCCGCGGCGGCCGGTGGCGCCGGCCCCGACGTGACCGAGATCGGCAACGACCAGGTGCCGCTCTGGCAGAGCCAGGAAGCGCTGGAGCCGATCACCGACATCGTCGCCGCGGGCGACCAGGCCCAGATCCCCAAGAACCTGATGGGGCTGGAGACCATCGACGGCGAGACGTACGCCGTCCCGTGGGGCGGCGGCAGCCGGGCGGTGCTCTACCGCGCCGACTGGTTCAAGGAGCTCAAGATCGAGGTCCCCAAGACCTGGGACGACCTCGTGGCCGCCGCCAAGAAGATCCAGGAGAAGAAGGGCTCGGACGTCGACGGCTTCGCCTTCAACGGCGGCTCCGACGCCAACCACCTGCTCGGCGCCCTCGCCTGGACCTCCGGCGGCGAGTACGCCGTCAAGGAGGGCGACAAGTGGGTCGGCAAGCTGACGGACCCGGCCTTCAAGGCCGGCTTCGCGCAGTACACCGGCCTCGTCACCGACGGCCTGTCCAGCAAGTCGCGGCTCAACCAGAACACCACCGAGATCCGCACCCGCTTCTCCAACAACAAGGTCGGCATGTACCTCACCGCGGCGTGGGACCTGGCGACCATCGAGGAGGAGAGCAAGGGCAAGGTCAAGGGTGACAAGCTGGCCTTCTTCCCGCTCCCGTCCAAGGACGGCGGCGAGGCGCAGTCGTTCCTCGGCGGCAACGACATCGCCGTCTGGGGCACCGCCAAGGAGAAGGACGCGGCCAAGGAGTTCGTGAAGCTCGCCTCCGGCAAGCAGTGGGGCGTCAAGTACGCCACCGACGGCGGCCTCCTGCCGGTCTACCCCGAGGCGCTGGCCGCGCTGTCCAGCGACCCGGTGCAGGCGCCGTTCGCGGCCGCCTTCGCCAAGGCCAAGGCCTTCCCCGCCGACCCGCAGTGGACCGAGGCCAACGAGACCAAGGCGGTGCTGCAGAACGCGGCCCGCAAGGTCATCGAGGGCAAGGCGTCCGCGGATGAGGCGCTGGCCGCGGCCAACAAGGAACTCGAAGACATCCTCAACGCGTCCTGAGTCCTATGACGAACACGTCAACGCTCCCCCGGGGTGGAGGCCGTTCCACCGCCCCGGGGCGGCGCCGCGCGCGCCCGCCCCATAAGGCCAGCGGGCTCCCCGCCTGGTCGATCCCCTACGTCCTGCTGATCCCCGGGCTGCTGGTCATCGGCGCACTGCTGCTGTACCCGCTGGCCCAGATGGCGATCATCGCCTTCCAGAAGGTCGGCCTCGTCCAGATCTCGGGCCGCAAACCCGCCACCTGGGTGGGCCTCGAGAACTTCGCCAACATCCTCGAGAACGACGTCTTCTGGTCCTCGCTCCGCAACTCGGTCGTGTTCGCCGCGATCGCGGTGCCGCTCACGCTCATCCTGGGCACCGCCGTCGGCGTCCTGCTGCAGCGGCTCGGCAAGAAGATGTCGCTGTTCGTGATCATCGGCATCATGTTCGCCTGGGCCGTCCCGCCGGTGGCGCAGGGCGTGATCTGGCGCTGGTTGTTCGACGCCGAGGCCGGGATCATCAACTGGGCGCTCAACCTGCTGCCCGACTGGCTCTCCAGCGCCCTGTTCGGCCGCGCCGACTGGACCGGCGAGCCCTGGCTGAACGACGCCTGGTCCATCTACATGGTGTTGATCATCTGCGTGGTCTGGGCCGGCTTCCCGTTCGTCGCCGTCTCGGTGCTCGCCGGGCTCAAGGGCGTCCCCGCCGAGCTCTACGAGGCCGCCAAGGTGGACGGCTCCGGGCCGTGGCGGACGTTCAGGAAGATCACGTTCCCGCTGCTGAAGCCGGTGTTCGCGGTGCTGACCGTACTGTCGATCATCTGGGACTTCAAGGTCTTCTCCCAGCTGTACGTGCTGGCCGGGACCAACAACCGGGAGGCGTACAACCTGTCGATGTACGCGGTGACCGAGGCGTTCAAGGCCCCGCCGAAGATGGGGTCGGGCGCGGCCATCGCGGTGGTGCTGACGGTGATCCTGCTCATCATCACCGCCGTGTACATCCGCCAGATCTTCAAGCAGGAGGAGCTGTGATGAGCCCGCTGGCCCGCAGGCGCCTGGGCAAGGCCGCGCTCAACACCGCGGGCGTGCTGGTCTTCCTGATGGCCACCTTCCCGGTGTACTGGATGGTCTCGACCGCCTTCAAGTCGAACGACCAGATCTTCACCACCGACTTCATCCCGATCCCGACCCACCTCACCTTGGAGCACGTCACGCGCGTGCTCACCGACGGTGTGGCCGGGCACTCGATCTGGCTGTACATGCGCAACAGCGCCATCGTCGCCATCGCGACGGTGCTGATCGGTGCGGTCTTCGCGCTGCTGTCGGCCACGGCGATCGCGCGCTTCCGGTTCAAGGGCCGCACGGCGTTCCTTGGGCTGCTGCTCGTCGCCCAGATGATCCCCGCCGAGGCGCTGCTCATCCCGCTGTTCCTGAGCGTCAAGCGTCTGGGCCTCTACGACCAGCTGCTCGGGCTGATCGTCACGCAGGTGGCCCTGACGCTGCCGTTCGGGATCTGGATGTTGCGGACGTTCGTCGCCGCCGTGCCCAAGTCGCTGGAGGAGGCGGCCTGGATCGACGGCGCCAGCCGGTTCACCACCTTCTGGAAGGTGCTCTTCCCCCTGGTGGCTCCGGGTCTGGTCGCGACCAGCATCTTCTCGTTCATCACCGCGTGGAACGAGCTGATCATGGCGCTGTACCTGCTCGGTGATCCGACCAAATACACCATGCCCGTCGCCCTGCAGTACTTCTTCGGGCAGAAGGGCACGGACTGGGGCGCCATCATGGCGACCTCCACGATGATGACCCTCCCGGTCGTCATCTTCTTCCTGCTCGTCCAACGCCGCATGGTCTCCGGCCTGGTCGCCGGGGCCGTGAAGGGCTGACAACACCAGCATGGTCCCGTACGGCACGACGATGCCGTACCCGACCATGCCTGAAAACTGATGAGGAGCCATGAGTCAGAGTGATCGGGGGCTGCGCCGCCTCGCGGCCGGCACACTGCTCGTCGCCTTCCAGGGCACCACGGCGCCCGACTGGGTGCTGCGCGAGCTGGAGCACGGTCTGGGCGGCGTCACGCTCTTCGGCTTCAACGTGGCCGACCCCGGCCAGGTGCTCGAGCTGACCACCGCGCTACGGGGAGCCGGTGAGCCCGTCATCTCGCTCGACGAGGAGGGCGGGGACGTCACGCGGCTCGCCTACCACGTCGGGAGCCCGTACCCGGGGAACGCGGCGCTGGGGGCCGTGGACGACGTCGAGCTGACCCGCCGGGTCTACCGGGCGATCGGCTCCGAGCTGGCCGCCTGCGGGATCAACCTGGACATGGCGCCCAGCGCCGACGTCAACACCGAGGCCGACAACCCGGTGATCGGCACCAGGTCGTTCGGGTCCGACCCGGAGCTGGTGGCCAGGCACACGGTCGCGGCCGTACGGGGCCTGCAGTCGGTGAACGTGGCCGCCTGCGTCAAGCACTTCCCCGGCCACGGCGCCACCCGGGTGGACTCGCACCTGGCCGTGCCCGTCGTGGACGTCAGCATGGACGTCCTGCGGGCGCGGGAGCTGGCGCCGTTCCGCGCGGCGATCGGCGCGGGGGCCAAGTCGGTGATGACCGCGCACGTCGCGGTTCCGGTGGTGACGGGAGAGACGCCCGCCACGCTGTCCGGCGCCGCGCTGACCGGGCTCCTCAGGGGCGAGCTCGGTTACGACGGCGTGGTCGTCACCGACGCGCTCGACATGCACGCGATCACCCGCAGCGTCGGCCTGGCCGGGGGCGCCGTGCTGACCATCGCGGCCGGGTCCGACCTGCTGTGCCTGGGCCCGCTGCCCACCTATGACGACGTTCAGGCGATCATCGCCGAGATTGTCTCCGCCGTGCACGAGGGCCGGCTGCCGCCGGCCCGGCTGGAGGAGGCGGCCGCCCGGGTGGCCGCCCTGCGGGCCTGGGCCGGCGCGCCGGAACGGTTCGCGGCCGAGCAGAACGTCGTCGGCCTGGACGCGGCGCGCCGCGCCGTACGCCTGACCGGCTCCGCCAATCCCCTGGTCGAGCCCCTGGTGATCGAGGTGGACACCCCGCCGACGATCGCCGTGGGCGACGTGCCGTGGGGGGTGGGCCCGTGGCTGCCGGACGCCGAGATCGTCCGGGTCAAGCCCGCGGCCGCCGACGTCCCGGACCTGCTGGCCAAGGCCGCGAACCGGTCACTGGTCGTCGTGGTCAAGGACGCCCACCGCCACCACGAGAGCCGGGATCTGGTCTCCGCGCTGGTCGCGGCCCGCCCCGACACGACCGTGATCGAGATGGGCCTGCCCGTCTGGCAGCCTGGGAGCGCGGCCTACATCGCCACGTACGGCGCCGCCCGCGCCAACGCCCAGGCGGCCGTCGAACTCCTGACCGCCTGACCCCGCCTTACCCGCGGCTCTCCTCCTCCCCGCGCTCCGGGAGTGGAGAGGCGGCGTGGGGCGGGTGACCGGCGTGCGATCGGGCCAGGGCCCGGTCCAGAAGGCCGGCGGGCCGGGATCAGGGGGCCAGCAGCTCCTCGCGCGCCTGGTCCAGGGCGGCCAGCACGGCACCGCGCAGGACCGGGTTCTTGTCGGTCACCGTCGTCGTGACCACCTGGGGGCGCACCGGGCAGACCCGGGCCACGGCCTCCTCCACCCGGGACGTCAGCGCGGCCCCGCCCGCGTGCCCCACCTCACCGGCCAGCACCACCAGCCCGGGGTCGAGGATCACGCACACCGCCGCCACCCCCAGGGCCAGCCGCCGCGCGACCTCGTCGAGCAGCGGCTCCCCCTCGGCACCGGCGGCCACCGCCACCTTGACGCACTCGCCGGCGCTGCCGGCGGCGAAGCCGTAGCTCCGGGCCAGCTCGCTCACCGCCTCGGCGCTGACCAGCGACTGCAGCCCGCCCGCCAGCGAGGGCAGCCGCCCCGGCTCGGTACGGATGTCCTCGGGCAACGGCACGCCGGGAACCGGCAGGTAGCCGATCTCCCCGGCGCTGCCCGAGCGCCCCCGGTGCAGCTTGCCGCCCAGCATGATGGCCAGGCCCAGGCCCCGGCTCGACCACAGCAGCACGAAGTCGTCGATGCCCGTGGCCGCCCCGTCGACGCGCTCGGCGATGGCGGCGAGGTTGACGTCGTTCTCGATCGTCACCTCGCGCCGCAGGTCGCCGGCCAGCGCCTCGTGGATGCCCTCGTGCCAGCCGGGCAGGTCGAAGGAGAAGCGGATGTCGCCGCTGCGCGGGTCGACCACACCGGGGGTGCCGATCACCACGCCGCGCAGCTTGGCGATGCTCACCTTGGCGCTGCGGCACGCCTTGACGATCGCGCCGTGCACCACCGAGACCGGGTCGTCGTGACCGTCGGGGTCGACCGTGACCTCGGCGATCGTACGGCCGTGGATGTCGGCGATGGCCGTGGAGATCAGCTCGGGCCCGACCTCGAGCCCCGCGACGTACGCGCTGGAGGGGATCACCGAGTAGAGCGCCGCGTTGGGGCCGCGCCCGCCGGCCTGGGCGCCGACCACCTCGACCAGCCCGCGCTCCTCCAGCCTGGCCAGCGTCTGCGAGGCGGTGACCTTGGACAGGCCGGTCAGGTCGCCGATCTGCCCGCGCGTCATCGGCCCGGTGGCCAGCAACAGCTCCAGCGCGGCCCGGTCATTGATCTCCCGCAGAAGTCTGGGCACACCAGGGCGTCGCTCCACGCTGAATCCCGCCGTCGCAATCGAATGACCGTAATCGAAAAGATTATTGGAAGTTTAGCGCCACGGCCTTGCGCGCCACCGCAGGTGAACACGAGGATGCCTCATGGTCATCCTGGGGCCCGGCCGCCGTGCTCGCGCTCGGCATCGTAGTCCTCTTCGCTGTCCTGCGCGTCCACCTACCCTCCCACCTCGCCCGCCGACGCACCTGCCGAGCGGATCGGCCACGTGCTGATCGGCAAGGGCTCACCGGCCGTGTCCGCCCAGGTGCCGAGGTTGCCGTATTCGGATCACCTGCCCGTTCTGACGACCTTGCGCCTAACCAGTGTTGACCAGGAGGGATAATCGAGAACATGCGCCTATCCGCTCGTGTCGACTACGCCCTCCGCGCCGCCGCCGAACTCGCCGCAGCCGGTGCAGGCCCGACTACTGTGGGCGAGCTCGCCAAAGAGCAGGACATGCCGCCCAAATACCTTGAGAACATCCTGCTGCAGATGCGCCGCGCCGGGCTCGTACGCGGGCAGCGCGGGCCTGAGGGAGGCTACGTGCTGGCCAGGCCGGCCGCCCAGATCTCCCTGGCCGACGTGATCAGGGCGGTCGACGGCCCCCTGGCCAACGTCCGCGGCGAGCGGCCCGAGCACGTCGGCTACCGGGGGCCCGCCGAGTCGCTGCAGCAGGTGTGGATCGCGTTGCGGGCCACCGAGCGCTCGATCCTGGAGGAGGTCACGCTCGAGCACGTCTCCTCCGGAGCGCTGCCCGAGCGCATCCGCCAGCTCGCCGCCGACCCCGCCGCCTGGGACTGACCCCACCCCAGAAGATCAGCGCAGGGTGGGCCCACCCAGCGCGTACGCCACGCCCGCGTCCAGATCGGCCTCCCGACCGGCCCGGAAGGCGCTGTCGTAGGCCCCGTCGCCGAGCGCCCTCCGCACCCGGCTCTCGCACGCCTGGCGGGCGGTCACCAGCTCCGGAAGGCCGATCTGCCGCTCGCCGAGGGTGTCCCAGATCGCCTCGGCCAGCCCCAGCATGCGGGCGGCCCGCTCCCCCTCCCCCGCGGCCACCGCCGCCGGGGCGAGCACGTCGATCGCCATCGCCATGCCCACGCTGTCGTGCAGCCGCCACTTCACCTCCAGCCCCGCCTGCGCGTACGCCCTGGCCTCCGCGGCCCGGCCGCCCGCCAGCTCGGCCTGGGCCCGCAGGACGTCGCCGTAGGCGCGCTGCCAGCGCTCGCCGTGCCGGTCGCACAGCGTCCGCAGCCGCTCCAGCACGGCGATGGCCTCCTCGTGGTGCCCGGTGGCCGTCAGGGAGAGGCTGTAGCAGTTGAGCACCAGCAGCGTGGGGAAGACGACGACGGAGTCACCGGCCTCGTCGATCAGCCTCCTGGCCGGCTCGGCGGTGCGCGCGTGGTCGCCGGCGAGCAGCCTGGAGCACACGATGGCGCTTCTGGCGGCCAGCACCGCTTCCGCGTCGCCCTGCCGCTCGGCCTCGGCCAGGCACTCGACGGCCAGCTTCTCCGCCAGGACCTCCTCGCCCTGGCACAGCATGACGAAGCTGCAGGCCCACAGCGCCTTGTTGCGGGCCGGACCGGGCTCGCGATCCTGGGCGAGCGCGCGTTCCAGGTAGTGCTGCCCCTCCTTGGGGAACCCGCAGGGATACCAGAAGAACCACAGCGCCCCGGCGAGCTCCAGCGCCGCGTGGCCCTCCGGCCGGGCCAGGCAGAACTGCAGCGCGGCCCGCAGGTTGTCGTGCTCGGCCGTCATCCGGTCGTACCAGGAGTACTGGTCGGGCCCGATCCAGCAGGCGTCCCCCTCGCGGGCCAGCGCCAGGTAGTAGTCGCGGTGCCGGCGCCGCAGGCGCTCGTCCTGGCCCAGGTCCTTCAGCCAGATGCCGCCGAACTCGCGGATGGTGTCCGGCATCCGGTAGCGGTCGCCTGCGCCGGTCGGCTCCCAGATCAGGATCGACTTGTCCGCGAGCGACTCGAGCAGCTGGGGGATCTGCCAGCTCGGCAGCCGGTCGTCGGCGCAGACCTCCTTCACCGCGACCGGGTCGATGCCGCCGGCGAACACCGAGGCCCGCGCCCACAGCAGCCGCTCGGCCGGGGTGCACAGCTGGTGGCTCCAGCCGATGGCCGTGCGCAGTGCCTGGTGCCAGGGCGGGTCGGCCTCGTACACCTTGCGCTCGGTGGCGCCCAGCACGTCGAACCGGTCCTCCAGCCGCTCGGCCAGCCGTTCGACGGGCAGCTCGCGCAGCCGGGCGGCGGCCAGCTCGATGGCCAGCGGCAGCCCCTCCAGCCGCCGGCACACCCGCATCATGGCCTCGCGGTTGTGCTCGTCGATGGCGAAGCCGGGGACCGCCGCCGCCGCCCGGTCGGCCAGCAGCGCCACCGCGTCGCCGTCCGCCCAGGTGGACCCGCTCGGCACCGGCAGCGGCTCCACCGCGAAGACCTGCTCGTCCCGGCACCTCAGCGAGCGGCGGCTGGTGGCCAGCACGCGCAGCCCGGGCGCGGCGGCCAGGAGCGCCTCGACCGTCGCCGCGCACTCTCCCGCCACGTGCTCGCACGTGTCGAGCACGAGCAGCAGCTCCCGCCCGGCCAGGTAGCCGGCCAGCACCTCGCTGACCGGACGTGCGCTCTGGTCGATCAGCGGCAGCGACTCCGCGATCGCGTACGGCAGCGCGCTGCCCTCGGCCAGCGGCGACAGCGCCACCAGCCAGACCCCGTCGGCGAAGTCCTCCTGCAGCCCGGCGGCGGCGCGCAGGGCGATCCTGGTCTTCCCGACCCCCGCCACCCCCGTGACGGTCACCAGCCGGGACCCGGCGAGCAGCGCCCGCAGTGCGGCGACCTCCTCGCGGCGCCCGATCAGCGTCGTGGTCTCGCTGGGCAGGTTCCCCTGCCACCGGCTTGCTTGCACGATCGTCACCTCACAGCGCTAGGCATGCACCACAGTTTGCCGGAACCACCCCCGCACCGTCACTAAAAGTGAGAAGGCGACTACTCACCACCAGACCAGCCCAAGGAGTCCCCTCTGGCCGAGTTCGTGCCGAGCGGGGGGCTGCTGGTCGGCTGCGGCCACCCCGGCCCGTACGCGTCGACAGCCCCCTGCGCACCCTCCACCCGCCCCGCCGGTCCACGAGCACCGGCCCCCGGGCTGACCGGGGTCACTTCCGGGAGTACCAGAGCACGATCGCGTCGAGTTCGGCCTTGGGCCCGGTCGCCAGGGTCCGTACGACGCGCCCGCTCGCGTCCATCATGACGACGTCCGTGTTCCCACCGTCCGGCCTGGACCCCAGGAAGTGCTGATCGTCCAGCCAGCCGCTGTAGCCGGCGCCCTCGGGCAGCCGGATCTCGCCCTTCCTGGCGCCGGTCTTCTCATCCCAGACGCAGATGTTCTGCGAATTCTCCCGGCATTTCGTGGCGAAGACCGTCCCCAGGGCCGTCCTCTCCGCCTGCCTCACCACCAGCTCCCCCAGCCCCGAGAAGGCCCGCAGGAGCCGGCCGTCGAGGTCCAGCGCCCGTATCACCCCGCCGGGCGCCTGATACAGCACGCTGGCGTCGTCGGAGCCCCACACATAGCGGATCTTGCCCGCCCCCGTCACCTTGGTGACCTTGACCGAGCCGGCTACCGGGTCCACCACCGCGAAGCCCACGGCCCGGTCCGACGCGCTGGTGTCGATGACGGTCGCCAGCAGCCGCCGCCCGTCGCCGGACCAGTGCGGCGCCATCAGCGTGGCGGGCTTGTCCACGGTACGCAGCTCGCGCTCCCGGCCGGTGCGATCGCGCAGCCGGATGGTCTCGAAGTCGTCCCGCTTGAGCCGGGTGAAGGACAGGGACGCGACGTAGCCGGCCCCGGGCGAGACGATCGGCTCCTCCCACATGCCGAAGAAGGAGAAGGCGCCTGTGGCCGGATCCCGCACGTACGTCGGGTAGGTGCCGGCCTTGCGCTGGTCGTGGTAGGAGGAGACCCAGACGGCGTCGGCGGGGTTCTCGTACAACGTGATGCGGGTCTCCGGGATCTTCAGCTCCGCCTGCGACGTGAGCGCCATCGGCCCCGGACGCGGCAGCGGCAGCGGCGCCGGGGTGGGCGCGGGCGGCCTCGGCTCCGGGGCGGGCCTCAGGAGCAGTACGGCGGCCGCGACCGCCAGGGCGGTGCCCGCCGCCCCGGCCATCAGCGGCCATCGCCTGCGGGCACGGGCGGGAGGCGTGGGAGGCGCCGCGGACTGGCGGCCCTCGGCCAGCAGCCGCTGCGCCCCGGTGTCGCGCAGCGCCTGCTCCGGCAGGCGGTGCCCGAGCAGGGTGAGCAGCGCCCGCGCCGCCGTGGGGCGGGCCCTCGGCTCCTTGGCCAGGCAGCGCGCGGCCAGGTCCCGCAGGTCGCCGTCGAGGCCGCCGAGATCGGGCTCGGCGTGCATGATGCGGTTGATCAGCGCGGGCAGGGCGCCCGTACCGAACGGCGGTCGCCCCGTCGCGGCGGCCACCATGGTCGCGGCCCACGCGAACAGGTCCGAGGCCGCCCCCGCCGGGCGGCCGTCGAACTGCTCGGGAGCCATGTACGGCGGCGTCCCCACGAGATGCTCGCCGCTCTCCGACTCCCCCAGCGCCCGGGAGATGCCGAAGTCGATCACCCGGGGCCCGTCCCTGCTGAGCAGCACGTTGCCGGGCTTGAAGTCCCGGTGCACGACTCCCGCCTGGTGGATGGCGGCCAGCGCGGTGAGCGTCCCGATCGCCAGCCGCCGCAGCTCCGCCCCGCCCAACGGGCCCCGCTCCTGGATCACCTCGGCCAGCGAGGGGCCGTCCACGTACTCGCTCACGACGTACGGGGTGCCGCCGAGCTCCCCGCTGGCCAGCACCTGCGCGGTGCAGAACGCCTTGACCCGGCGCGCGTACCCGATCTCCTGGCCGAAGCGCAAGAGCGCGTCGGGTTCGTCCAGGCCCGCGCCCAGCATCTTGATCGCCACCCGCGTCCCGTCGGTTGCCTCGCCCAGGTAGACGACGCCCTGCCCGCCCTCCCCGAGCCGTCCCACGACGCGGTGGCCGTCGATCTGGACGGGGTCGCCCGTGGCCAGCGGTTTCATGAGCGGGGCACCGGCGCGTACTGCAGCAGGGCCGGCTTCTTGGTGGAGACGTCGGCCAGGACGCGTGCGGTCTTGCCGAAGAAGTCGATGACCTGGACGACCTCGGTGTCCTTCTTCTTGCCGGGATCCTGCACGAGGAGGTGCTTCTCGTTGAACCAGCCGATGAAGCTGCCCTCGGCGGTCCCGAAGGGCACCGTCGCCAGCCGGGCGCCCGTCCGGGCGTCCCAGACGCAGTAGTCCTTGTCGCCCGGGCAGATGGTGGCCAGCCGCTTGCCGGACGGGGAGAACCACTGTGTGCCGCGCGGCAGGCCGACCCAGTGCCACGTCTTGGTGACCTCGCCCGACATGTCGTAGTACTCGATCCCACCCCGCTTGCCGTCCCAGTAGCCCCGGACGATCGAGCCGTCCGGAGCGAAGATGTAGGCGAGGGACGGGTTGTCGAGGTACTCGGTCTCGACGTGCACGGCCTTCCTGGTGGCCAGGTCGACGACCACGAACCCCACGAGCCGCCGCGGGTCCTTGCTGGAGTCGTGGACCGAGAGCAGCAGCCTGCCGCCGTCCCTGGACCAGACGGGATTCATGTGCTGCAAGGGTCTCTTGACCGTGCTGACGACGAAGGACCCGCCGGTGGACATCCTGGTGAACTTGATCTGGTCCAGCTCGGAGGTCTGGAACTTGAGCATGGGGTTGAGCGCCACCCAGTCACCGCCGGGCGAGATGACGGGTTGCTCGCCCGTACCCACGGCCTTGAACGTGCCGTTCCTGTCCCGGGCGTAGGACGTGTACTTGTCGGTGGAGCCCATGTAGGCCATCATCCGGACCGGATCCTTGGAGTGCTCGTGCAGGGTGATGCCCGCTCAACCGGTATTCCGCGACCTCCGCGGGATCTTCCGCGCGTAAATCCGTGATCTCCGGCATGCCCCGCTCAAGCCTTCCGTCAAGGCCCAGTCCTGATCAGCATTATGTCCGCGAACCCCCGCAAAGGCAGCAAAACGGGTCAAGGTTCATCATGCGATCGGTCAAGAAGACGCGCGTAACACCGTTAAGGCCCACACCGTCACAAAGCCCGCGCCGTCACGAAGGGCGGATTTCTACACTGGAGGGGTGCCCGAAGGAGATGCCGTCTATCGCACGGCTGCCCGCCTGCGGGGCGCGCTCGACGGGCGCGTCCTCACCCGGTCGGACTTCCGCGTCCCCCGGCACGCCACCGCCGACCTCACCGGCCGCACGGTCATCACCACCCTGTCCCGGGGCAAGCACCTGCTCACCCGCGTCGACGGCGGCCTCACCGTCCACACCCACCTGCGCATGGACGGCAGCTGGCAGATCATGCCCGCCGGCCGGCGCACCGCCCCCGGCGACCGGGTGCGGCTGATCCTGGCCAACGAGCAGTGGCAGGCGGTGGGGATCAAGCTGGGGATGGTGGATCTCGTCCGCACGGACGACGAGGCACGCCTGGTGGGCCACCTGGGGCCGGATCTGCTCGGCGCGGACTGGGACCCGGACGAGGCCGTGCGAAGGCTGCGAGAGGCGCCCGACAGGACCATCGGGGAGGCGCTGCTCGATCAGCGCAACCTGGCGGGGATCGGCACGATCTATCGCGCCGAGACCCTTTTCCTGCGCGGAATCTGGCCGTGGAAGAAGGTCGGGGAGATCGAGGATCTCAACGGGCTCGTGTCACTGGCCCAGCGACTGCTGGACGCCAACAGGGGACATGCGGGCACGGTGACCACAGGCGATCGCCGCCCGGCGAATCAGACCTGGGTCTATGGCAGGGCAGGGAGACCCTGTCGCCGATGCGGCACCCGCATCAGCCGTGGGGAGATGGGGGCGCAGCCACAGGAACGGCTGATCCTGTGGTGTGCTGGCTGCCAGCCGCGTTAGGCAGCCACCATGTCCTTGACTTCGGGGAACACGGAGTCGGAAATCGACCCGGGAACCGTCTCCGAAAGGGGCAGCCGCTCGTGCTCGGGCACGTCGGCAAGCACAGGGGCAGCCTGGAGCTCCGCCAGCGCGAACTGGTCGGAAACCTCACGCAACACCTGCGAAAGCGGCACTCCGAGCGCGCCGCAAATGGATGCGAGCAGCTCGGACGAGGCCTCTTTCTGGCCACGCTCCACTTCGGACAAGTAACCGAGCGAAACCCGGGCCAGCGTGGACACCTCGCGTAGCGTGCGTCCCTGCCGCACCCGCAACCGCCTCAGCACGTCGCCGAGCAGCTGACGCAGCAGAATCATCTGTCGCTCCCTCCCCGGCGCGGATGTCTTCACCACGCCCCGCGCGATCGGATCGTGCCGCACATTGGTCTTCTTAGCTTCGTACATACTCCTCGCCGTCATCACTGGGCGTCGCCGCCCCTGGACCGCCGCTCGTGCCTCGTTGCGCGACTCATCAGGCCCGCCTGCCGGGCGCTCGGTGCTTGCAGTTGGCTCACGGACCTCACTCACAGCTCCACCGTACCCGTATCCACCGACACCGCGTCAGACCGCGCATCGCATGTTCGCTCGGGACGTAACACGGTAATCACCCGGAATGTTCCCCTATGTTCGCCTTCAGCACACCTGACAGTAGATCGACTGCCTCGTCCACCGTCTCTACCCTGATACGTTCACGCGACCCTTCAAGTCTCAATTCCCGGGCCCAAATCTGCCCGCCAGGCCCGCAGACGGCGATGTGCACGGTGCCGACGGGCTTGCCGTCCTGCGGCTCCGGCCCGGCCACCCCCGTCACGGCCACGCCGTACGTCGCCCCGCACAGCCGTGCGACCCCCGCCGCCATGCCGGCCGCCACCTCGGGGTGCACCGCCCCCTCGCGCCGCAGCAGCCCCTCCGGCACTCCCAGCAGCTCCCGCTTGAGATCGGTGGCATAGGAGATCACCCCGCCCCTGAACGCCTTGGAGGAGCCGGAGACCGAGGTGATCGCCGCCCCGATGAGCCCGCCGGTCAGCGACTCGGCCACCGCCACCGTGGCGTCCTGGTCCACCAGCATCGCCAGGGCCTCGGCCACGTCAGCCATCGCTCACTCCGATCACTCCCCACGCGCCTGCCTGGCCACTTTACGCAGCTTCAGAGCCCGGAAGATGTAGTCGGCGCCCGTGACCACGGTGACGACGGTCGCCGCGCCCATCACCACCCACCGGACGGGCCCCGGCACGAAAGGCAGGAGATAGAGCACGATGGCGGCGATCTGCAGCACGGTCTTGACCTTGCCGCCGTAGCTGGCCGGGATGACCGCGTGCCGCAGCAGCAGGAACCGGAGGATCGTGATGCCCACCTCCCTGCCGAGGATCACGATCGTGACCCACCACGGGAGCTCGTCGAGGATCGACAGGCACACCAGCGCGGCCCCGGTGAGCGCCTTGTCGGCGATCGGGTCGGCGATCTTGCCGAAGTCGGTGATGAGGCCGTAGCGCCTGGCCAGCTCCCCGTCGAGGTGGTCGGTGAACGAGGCCACCGCGAACACCGCCAGGGCGGCCACCCGCCACCCCGTGCCGGGCAGGAAAAGACAGACGACGAAGAAAGGGACGAGCGCCAACCGGAGGACCGTGAGGACGTTGGCGATGTTCCACGGGCTTACCACGCGGCGCTCGTCCCTCTTCATGGACCGGCCTTGATGCGCGCGATCAGGTCAACCCCCTCGGCATCGACCACGAGCGCGCGCACGATCTGCCCCTTGACCAACCCGATGCCCTGAACCGTGACGGAGCCGTCGACCTCGGGCCCCTGGTGGGCCGCCCTGCCCTCGTAGCCGCCGTCGCCCAGGTCGTCGTCGATCAGCACGTCGACCTCGGTGCCGATGCGCTCCTCCGCACGCTGGGCGGTCAGCTCCTCGGCCAGCTCGGTGAGCACGCGCACGCGCTCGTCGATGACCTCCTGCTCCAGCTTGCCCGGCAGCCCGGCCGCCTCGGTGCCGTCTTCGTCGGAGTAGCCGAACACGCCGATGACGTCGAGCCTGGCCTCCTCCAGGAACCCGACCAGGTCGCCGAACTCCTCCTCCGTCTCGCCCGGGAAGCCCACGATGAAGTTGGAGCGCACGCCCGCCTCGGGGGCGCGCTCGCGGATGCTCTCGAGCAGCCCGAGGAAGCGCTCGGGGTCGCCGAAGCGGCGCATCCGGCGCAGCACCGTGCCGCTGGCGTGCTGGAAGGACAGGTCGAAGTAGGGAACGACCCCGTCGGTGCCGGTGAGCACGTCGATCAGGCCGGGGCGCAGCTCGGCCGGCTGGAGATAGCTGACGCGCACGCGCTCGATGCCCTCGACGGCCGCGAGCTGGGGCAGCAGCTTCTCCAGCGCCCGCAGGTCGCCCAGGTCCTTGCCGTAGGAGGTGGAGTTTTCGCTCACGAGGACGAGCTCGCGCACGCCCCTGTGGGCCAGCCAGTCGGCCTCGGCCAGCAACTCGTCCGGCTTGCGCGAGACGTAGGAGCCGCGGAAGGCCGGGATGGCGCAGAACGAGCAGCGCCGGTCGCAGCCCGAGGCCAGCTTGAGCGAGGCCACGGGGCTCTCGTCGAGCCGCTTGCGCAGCACCCGCGGCCCGCTGGCGGGCGCCAGGCCCTCCGGCAGGTCGCCGTGGCCCGGGATGCTGGCCTTGGACGCGCCGGCACGATCCACCGGCGAGATGGGAAGCAGGGTGCGGCGGTCGCGTGGCGTGTGCGGCTTGAGCGGCCGGCCGGCGAGCACGTCGTCGAGACGGCCGCCGATCTCGGCATAGTCGTCGAAGGAGATGACCGCGCTGGCCTCCGGCAGGGCCTCGGCCAGCTCGTTGCCGTAGCGCTCGGCCATGCAACCCGCGGCCACCACCTTGGCGCCGGAGTCCGCGGCGGCCAGGAGGGTGTCGATGGAGTCTTTCTTGGCCGAGTCAATGAAGCCACACGTGTTGACGACGACGACCTCGGGGTCGTCGTCGCCCAGCTGCCAACCGGCAGCCTCGAGTCGCGCGGCCAGCTCCTCGGAGTCGACCTCGTTGCGCGCGCAGCCCAGAGTGATCAGCGATGCGGTTCGGCGGGATGACATGGTGAACACTACGGTATCGGGAGTTGGCCACCACCCGATGCACGGGCTCCCCCGCGTGACCTCCGCGTGACTACCGGGACTGCGGTTTCGGCGGCCCGAACGAGCGCCGCACGACGTCTCCCCGGCCGCCCAGCCGCTTCACTTTCTTGCCGTTGACGTGCAGTGTCACGGCCCCGGCGTCGGCCAGCAGCACGTTGACCTTCTCGGCCGCGCGCCAGGTGGAGGTCTTTCCCGCCTTGAGCGTGCCGGCGAACAGCTTGTGCCCCTCGGCGTCGTGCACGTTGACGTACGACGACCGCTTGGCCTTGATACGCACCGTGACCATGTTCTTGGCGTCCATCTTGGACGGCGAGGGCTTGGGCGACTCGGTGATGGGTGTGTTCGGCGGGACGCTGGGCCGGGCCGAGGCCACCCGTACGTCACCCGTGCGCACCTGGTCGCTCGCGCCGCCCAGCACCCGCATCATGCCGAAGACCACCACGATGGCCAGGGCCACGCCGAGCGCCATCGTCCAGTTGGGCCCCCGCCGCTCCGGCAGGTGGATCTTGCGGTCGGCCTGGAACACCGCCGAGGCCGCGACGGGCCGAGGCACCCCGCCGTGTTGCTGGTCATAGAGATGGACGGTGGCCTCGGGATCCAGCCCCACGGCCTCGGCCACGGCTCTGACGTGACCTCTGGCGTAGAAGTCGCCGCCGCATTGGCCGTAATCATCCTGCTCCATGCAATGGATGATCGCCTCGCGAATCCTGGTGGCCGCGCTGACCTGCGCGACCGTGAGTCCGGCCGACTGCCTGGCCGCGGCCAGCATGGCTCCGATGCTCTGCTCCTGCACAGCGAAACGCCCCCCACCACAGCGACTACTCTTCGTGGTGGTACATATTCAATCAGTTATCGCCGTGCAAGCACGCATTGGGGTCATTCGCCACGCAGATCAGCCAGCAAACCAGGCAGATCGTCGGGCTTCACGAGCACCTCGCGCGCCTTCGAGCCCTCGCTCGGGCCGACCACGTTGCGGCTCTCCAGCAGGTCCATCAGCCGTCCGGCCTTGGCGAACCCGACCCGCAACTTGCGCTGGAGCATCGAGGTCGAGCCGAACTGCGTGGTCACGATCAGCTCGGCCGCCTGGACCAGCAGGTCGAGGTCGTCGCCGATCTCCTCGTCGATCTCCCGCTTGACCGGCGCCGCCGCCACGTCCTCGCGGTATTCGACCTGCATCTGCGCCTTGCAGTGCCCGACGATCTCGGCGATCTCCTTCTCGGAGACGAACGCGTTCTGGATCCGGATCGGCTTGCTCGCGCCCATCGGCAGGAACAGCGCGTCACCCTGGCCGACCAGCTTGTCGGCGCCCGGCTGGTCGAGGATGACCCGCGAGTCGGTCAGCGACGAGACCGCGAACGCCAGCCTGGACGGCACGTTCGCCTTGATCAGGCCGGTCACCACGTCGACCGAGGGCCGCTGCGTGGCGATCACCAGGTGGATGCCCGCCGCGCGGGCGAGCTGCGTGATGCGCACGATCGAGTCCTCGACGTCACGCGGGGCCACCATCATGAGGTCGGCCAGCTCGTCCACGATCACCAGCAGGTACGGGTAGGGCTGGTAGACCCGCTCGCTGCCCGGCGGCGGCTGCAGCTTGCCCGCCCGCACGGCCTTGTTGAACTCGTCCACGTGCCGGAACCCCGACGCGGCCAGGTCGTCGTAGCGCCGGTCCATCTCGCCCACGACCCATTCCAGGGCCTCGGCGGCCTTCTTCGGGTTCGTGATGATGGGGGTGATCAGGTGGGGGATGCCCTCGTACACGCTGAGCTCGACCCGCTTGGGGTCCACCAGCACCATCCGCACCTCGTCCGGGGTGGCCCGCATGAGGATGCTGGTGATCAGCCCGTTGACGCAGACCGACTTACCGGCGCCGGTGGCGCCCGCGATGAGCAGGTGGGGCATCTTGGCGAGGTTCGCGACGATGGTGCGGCCCTCGACGTCCTTGCCCAGGCCGACGATCATCGGGTGGTGGTCGGCCTGCGCCACCTGGGCGCGCAGCACGTCGCCGAGTGCCACCAGGTCCTTGTCGGCGTTCGGGATCTCGACCCCGATGGCGGACTTCCCCGGAATGGGAGACAGGATGCGGACATCTGCGGACTTGACCGCGTACGCGATGTTCTTCGTGAGCGCCGTGACCTTCTCCACCTTCACGGCCGGCCCGAGCTCGATCTCGTAGCGCGTCACCGTCGGCCCGCGGGTGAACCCGATCACCTGCGCGTCGATGGTGAACTGCTCCAGCACGCTGGTCAGCGCGTTCACCACGGTCGTGTTGGCCTTGGTCTGCGGCTTGGGCGCCGTGCCCGGCTTGAGGAACTGCAGGTCCGGCAGGCTGTACGGCCCCGCCTGCGGCGACAGCACGAGCTGCTCGACCTTGCGCGGCGCGGGCGTCGGCTGCGGCGGCTCGGGCTTGCGCTCGAGGTCGGGAGCGGGCGGCTCCTCCTCGTCCGTGAGCCCCGGCACGATCTCCGGCGAGTGATCGGCGCGCTTGTCCTTCTCGGCCAGCACCGGCGTGTCATAGGGCTTGATGATCTCGCCGTCCTCGCCCAGCTCGGGCTTCTTGGCCCTGACCCGCTTCTTGGGCGGCGACTTCGGCTGCTCGGTCTCGGAGTGCCGCTCGAACAGCAGGTGCTTGAGCTCACCCAGCCGCTCGGGGATCCGGTGCACGGGGGTGGCGGTGATCACCAGCACGCCGAACCCGGACAGGAGCAGCAGCAGCGGGATCGTGACCCACGGCGGCAGGATGCTCATCGGCGGCGCCGACACGATGAACCCGATCATGCCGCCCGCCTGCGACACCTTGTCCATGCCCTGGCCCTCGCCGGCCGGGTAGGGGGTGTCGTTGGCCACATGGATGACGCCGAGCACGCCCACCAGCAGCGCGGCCCAGCCGATCACCATGCGCCCGGTGTCGGCGTTCTGGTCGGGGTGGCGCAGGTAGCGCCAGGCCAGCAGCCCGAGCAGCAGCGGCAGCGCCCAGGCCAGCGAGCCGAACACGCCGCGCACGGTCGCGTTGACCACACCGGCCACCGCACCGTCGGAGTTGCGCCACGTCATGGCCGCCAGCACGATCGCGCCCGCCAGCACCGTCAGGCCCACGCCGTCGCGGCGGTGCGCGGGATCCAGCTCGCGGGCGTTCTTGCCGAGCGCCCGCGCCGCGCTGCCGATGCCGTTGGCGAGCAGCATCCACAGCCCGACGACCAGCTTGCCGATCATGGTGAAGACCCAGCTGATCGGGTCCGGATGGGTCACCGAAGACTTGCGGCCAGAGGCGGCTCCCTTCGCCCTGGACCGCCCCGCCGACGTGGTCCCGCGCTTGGCGGGGGTCGAGCGAGACGAGGTCGACCGCTTCGCCGGCCCCTTCGATGCGCTTTTCGGCGTACGGGTGGCCATGATGCCAAAGGTACGACGGAGACACCGCTGTACGCGCGTAGGCTCGCCGGTGTCCTGGCAACCGCGTTACATCCCGGCGTGTTGCGTTCATTCCCTGACCCGGGTCGTGGAGACCGCCTCGAAGGCGGACTGCATCGCCGCCACCCGGTCGGCCAGGTCCTTGACCGCCTCCCGGACCCCCTCGTCCTCCGAGGCGGCCTCGGACATGCCCGCCAGGCGCGACTCCACCGATCCCAGCCGCTGCGCGAAGTCCGTCAGGGCCTCGTGGTCCTGGACGAGCTGGGCGAGCAGCGCCGCCTGCTCCATCAGCACGGCGGTCTTGCGGAACAGCTCCATGAAGACCGCGACCTTGGACCGGAGCACCCACGGGTCGAAGGGCTTGGTGAGGTAGTCGACCGCGCCCACCGCGTATCCCCGGAAGGCGGCGCCCGAGCTGGGCTCGGTGCCGGTCAGGAAGATGATGGGCACGTCGCGGGTCTGGTCGAGCCGCTTGATGTGGGTGGCGGTCTCGAAGCCGTCCATGCCGGGCATGAGCACGTCGAGCAGCACGACCGCGAAGTCGTGGCGCAGCATCAGCTTCATCGCCTCGGGCCCCGACCTGGCCTTGAACAGCAGTTGCTGCAGCGGCCTGAGCACGGCCTCCAGCGCGATGAGACTTTCCTCGTTGTCGTCCACCAGCAGGATCTTGACCTGACGGTTCATCCGTCGCTCTCCCCCTCTCCCGCGAGCCACCCCCGCATCACCTCCAGGAGCTGGTCGAGGTCCACGGGTTTGGGCACGTAGTCGGAGGCGCCGCAGGAGATCGTCTTCTCCCGGTCGCCCGGCATCGCCTTGGCGGTGAGCGCGATGATCGGCAGGTCGGCGAACCTCGGCATCTCCCGTACGGCGGAGAGCGTCTCGTAGCCATCCATCTCGGGCATCATCACGTCCATGAGGACGAGCGAGATCTCCTGGTCCCGCTCCAGCGCCTCGATGCCCTCCCTGCCGTTCTCGGCGTAGACGATCTCCATGCCGAGCCGGCCGAGCACGTGGGTCAGGGCGTACACGTTGCGGATGTCGTCGTCCACGATGAGCACCCGCCGGCCCGCGAACACCGCCGCGAGCGGGCCGTCCTTCAGCCGGGTGAGGTTGGGGGCGGACTGCCACAGGTCCTCGCCGTCCGCCGCCGGCCACTCGGCGTGCGGCGGCGCGGCGCGGATCTCCGCCGCCTCCGGCGAGGGCTGCTCCACCGCCCACTCGGGCTCGCCGGCCAGGCTGGAGGCGGGGCAGCTGGCGGGCACGTACAGCGTGAACGTGCTGCCCACGCCCGGGGTGCTGCTGGCGTGGATCTCGCCACCGAGCAGGCGGGCGATCTCGCTGCTGATCGACAGGCCCAGGCCGGTGCCGCCGTATTTGCGGCTGGTGGTGCCGTCGGCCTGCTGGAAGGCGCCGAAGATGGCCGGCAGCTTGTCGGCCGCGATGCCGATGCCGGTGTCGCTGACCGCGAACGCGATCATCGGGCGGCCACCGGGATCCGGCCGGTCCTCGGCGACCGAGACCGCCAGGCGCACCTCGCCCGCGGAGGTGAACTTGACCGCGTTCGACAGCAGGTTGCGCAGGATCTGCTGGAGGCGGCGCTCGTCGTTGTACAGCTCGCGGGGGGTGCGCGGGCCGACCTCGATCTCCAGCTTGAGCCCCCGGTCCACGGTGAGCGGGCGGAACGTGGCGTCCACGTAGTCGAGCAGCTTGCTCAGCGGCAGCTTCTCCGGGCGTACGTCCATCCGCCCGGCCTCGATCTTGGACAGGTCGAGGATGTCGTTGATGAGCTGGAGCAGGTCGCTGCCGGCGTTGTGGATCGTGGTGGCGAACTCGACCTCCTGCTCCGACAGGTTCTCCTCGGGGTTGTCGGCCAGCAGCCTGGCCAGGATGAGCAGGCTGTTGAGCGGGGTGCGCAGCTCGTGGGACATGTTGGCCAGGAACTCCGACTTGTAGCGCGAGGAGGTGGCCAGCAGGTGGGCCTTCTCCTCCAGCGCGGCGTTGGACCTGCGCAGCTCGGCCTGCTGGCGCTGCAGCTCGTCGGAGCGGCCCTGGAGCTGCTGGGCCAGGCGCTGCGACTCCGACAGCAGGGCCTCGGTGCGGGCGTTGGCGATGATGGTGTTGATCGCGACGCCGATGGTGACCACGAACTTGTCGAAGAAGGCCAGGTGCACGTCGCTGAACCGGCTGAACGAGGCCAGCTCGATCACCCCGAGCACCTTGTCCTCGAACACGATGGGCAGCACCACCACGCTGGCCGGCGCGGCCTCCCCCAGCCCCGAGTGGACCTTGATGTAGCCGGGCGGCACGTCCTCGAGCAGGATGCGCTTGCGCTCCAGCGCGGCCTGCCTGATCAGGCCGGGCCCGGGGGTGCCCTGGCCGGGCAGCACGTCGTGGGCGGCGCCGTAGCCGGCGATGAAGGCCAGCGAGCCGTCGAGCGAGTCGGCGTCGGTCAGGAAGAAGGCACCGTACTGGGCGTTGACCAGCGGTGTCAGCTCGCGCAGGATCAGGTCGGCCACCTCGACCAGGTTCCGGTGCCCCTGCATGAGGCCGGCGATGCGGGCCAGGTTGCTCTCCAGCCAGTCCTTGGCGCGGGTGGTCTCGCGCAGGTTGGCGACCATGAGGTTGACGTTGTTCTTCAGCTCGGCGACCTCGCCCTTGGCCTCCAGGCTGATCGAGCGGCTCAGGTCACCGTTGGCCACGGCGCTGGCCACCTCGGCGATGGCGCGCACCTGGGTGGTGAGGTTGCCGGCGAGCTCGTTGACGTTCTTGGTGAGGCGTTCCCAGGTGCCGTAGACGCCCTCGACCTCGGCCTGGCCGCCCAGCCTGCCTTCCGAGCCGACCTCGCGGGCCACCCGGGTCACCTCGGAGGAGAACGACGACAGCGTGTCGACCATGGTGTTGATCGTGGTCTTGAGCTCGAGGATCTCGCCCCGGGCGTCCACGTCGATCTTCTTGTACAGGTCGCCGTTGGCCACGGCGGTGGCGACCTGGGCGATGTTGCGTACCTGGCTGGTGAGGTTGGAGGCCATGAAGTTCACGTTGTCGGTCAGGTCCTTCCACACCCCGCTCACCCCCCGCACCTGCGCCTGACCGCCCAACCGGCCCTCCGTGCCCACCTCGCGGGCCACCCGCGTCACCTCGTCCGCGAACGCCGACAGCTTGTCCACGGTGGCGTTGATGGTGTCCTTGAGCTGGAGGATCTCGCCGCGCGCGTCCACGGTGATCTTCTTGGACAGGTCGCCGTTGGCGATGGCCGTGGTGACCATGGCGATGCTGCGTACCTGGCTGGTGAGGTTGGAGGCCATGAAGTTCACGTTGTCGGTCAGGTCCTTCCACACCCCGCTCACCCCCCGCACTTGCGCCTGACCGCCCAACCGGCCCTCCGTGCCCACCTCGCGGGCCACCCGCGTCACCTCGTCCGCGAACGCCGACAGCTGCCCCACCATCGTGTTGACGGTGTCCTTGAGCTGCAGGATCTCGCCCTTGACGTCCACGCTGATCTTGCGGCTGAGGTCGCCCTGGGCGACGGCGGTGGCGACCTGGGCGATGTCGCGCACCTGCTCGGTGAGGTTGGAGGCCATGAAGTTCACGTTGTCGGTCAGGTCCTTCCACACCCCGCTCACCCCCCGCACCTGCGCCTGACCGCCCAACCGGCCCTCCGTGCCCACCTCGCGGGCCACCCGCGTCACCTCGTCCGCGAACGCCGACAGCTGCCCCACCATCGTGTTGATGGTGTCCTTGAGCTGCAGGATCTCGCCCCGTGCGTCCACGGTGATCTTCTTGGACAGGTCGCCGTTGGCCACCGCCGTCGTCACCTGCGCGATCGAGCGCACCTGGGTGGTGAGGTTGGAGGCCATGAAGTTGACGTTGTCGGTCAGGTCC
Organism: Nonomuraea sp. NPDC049709; assembly: GCF_040674815.1. Taxonomy (NCBI): domain Bacteria; kingdom Bacillati; phylum Actinomycetota; class Actinomycetes; order Streptosporangiales; family Streptosporangiaceae; genus Nonomuraea; species Nonomuraea sp. NPDC049709. The sequence continues at coordinate 43,453 of NZ_JBFANM010000048.1, read as the reverse complement.
TTCCAGGTGCCGAGCACGCCCTTCACCTCGGCCCGGCCGCCGAGCTGCCCCTCGGTGCCGACCTCGCGGGCCACCCGGGTCACCTCGCTGGCGAACGCCGAGAGCTGGTCGACCATGGTGTTGACGGTCAGCTTGAGCTCCAGCAGCTCGCCGGTGGCCTCGACCGTCACCTGCCTGGTCAGGTCGCCCCTGGCCACGGCGGTGGTCACGACCGCGATGTCACGCACCTGGGCCGTCAGCCGCCCGGCCATGGCGTTGACCGCCTCGGTCACGTCGCGCCAGCTCCCCGACATGCCCTGCACCTTCGCCCGGCCGCCGAGCCGGCCCTCCGTGCCGACCTCGCGGGCCACCCTGGTCACCTCGCCGGAGAACAGCGCGAGCTGCTCGACCATGCGGTTGACCGCCTTGCCCATCAGGCGCAGCCCGCCGCGCAGCGGCCGGTCGTCCTCCTGCAGGTCGACCCGTTTCGACAGGTCGCCGTCCGCGACCGCGTTGAGCACCCTGGTGGCCTTGGCCGCCGGGATGACCAGCGCGTCGATGAGCGTGTTCACGGCCGCCACGTTGACCGCCCAGCTCCCGGTGCCTGGGCTGGGGCTGAGCCGCTCGTCGAGCCGCCCGCGCCTGGCCACCTCGGTGCGCAGCCGGGTCAGCTCGTTCGAGAGGTGCTCGTTGCGGTCGATCACCTGGTTGAACGTGGTGGCCAGCTCGGCGAGGAACGGATCGTCCGGCAACTCCAGCCGCGTGCGGAAGTTGCCGTCACGCAGCCCGCGCAGGGCCACGAGCAGCGGGCGGAGGTCCGCCGGGTGGATCGATCCATGCGTGTAAGGGGAGTCCAACTGCGCGACCATGGCGGCCTTCTTCACAACTGGAGGTATCGACGGCATCAGTCTGCCACTCTGAGAGTGACCGAACTGCCACATCGAGTGATGTTCTAGGACGCAGAGTGGACACGACCAGGGTGTCGAGCACGGCCTTCGACGGCACTCCGCACGCACCGGCGCACGCGCGCAAGTTCGTCCGGCAGGTGCTCGGCGAATGGCGCCTGAGCCATCTCGCCGAGGACGCCGTGCTGCTGACCAGCGAACTCGTCACGAACGCCGTGGTGCACGCGGGCACCGGCGTCGAGCTGACCTGCCGCCTGGACGTCGATGCCACCCCGGCGAAACTCGAGATCGAGGTCGACGACCACCATCCCACGCGCACCGTCCCGGCCGCCGGGCCCGCCCCCGCCGAGGGGGCCCTGCCCACTTCCGGGCGCGGCCTGGCACTCGCCCGGATGCTGGCCGACGCCTGGGGTGTCACCTACACCAGGACGGCCAAGCGCGTCTGGGTACGCATGGAGCTCGGCGAGGGCTGCGACCGCCAGGAGTCCCTGGCCGGCCCGCCCGGCCTGGTCCCGGCCCCTGTCGTGGGGCCCCTCGAGACCCTGCACGTCGGCGTGGTGGTCGCCGATCTCGACGGGGTGGTGGAGTCGTGGAACTCCGAGGCGCAGCAGCTGCTCGGCTGGCCGCCCGAGCAGGCGATCGGCCGGTCGCTGAAGGAGCTGGTGGCCTGGCGCGGCCACGGCCCGTACGCGCTGTCCCTGGCCGACACGCTGGGCCTGGGCCGCTGGCGGGGCGAGGCGCGCATGCGGCACCGCGACGGCGGGCTCATCCCCGTCTACGTCTCCCACATGCGCTCCCGGGGGCACTCAGGGGAGCGCAGGGCGATCTGGATGATCGTGGGCAGCGACCACCGCTACGTCCTGACGCCGCCGCCCGCGCCGCTGCGCAGGGAGGCGGGCCGGCGGATCAAGGAGCTGCTCGACCAGGACATGCCGTTCACCGAGCTGCTCGACACGATCGCCCAGATCGTGCAGATGTCCAGCGGCGGCGACGCCGCCTACGTGCTGCTGGCCGCCGAGGGCGGCAACCGGTTCGGCGTGGCGGCGGGTGCGGGCGCGACGGCCGGGCTGGTGGGCGTGCTGGCCACGGACGTGTTCGGCGACGACCGCAGGACGCCGTCGCTGACGGAGGACCTCCTCGCCGAGGACGTCGAGCTGGCCCAGCAGCTGCGCGCCAGGTCCCTGGCCTGCGCGCCGCTGCTCGTGACCGGCGAGGTGATCGGCTATCTCGTGGTCACGGCCGCCCAGCAGAACCGCTTCGACCAGGAGCTCACCGTCAGCCTGCAGCACATCGCCGACCAGGTGGCGGTGCCCGTGCAGCGCGAGCGGCTGGCCGAGCAGGACCGGGCCCACCGGGGGCGGCTGTCGTTCCTGGCCGAGGCGGGCGAGCTGCTGGCGGGCGTGCACGACGACGAGCTGATCGCGGCGCTGACCGCGCAGCTCGTGGTGCCCAAGATCGCGACGTGGGCGGCGGTCTACCTGACCGATCTGACCGGCATGACCAGGCTCGCCCACGTCTGGCACAGCGAGGAGCGCCACAACGCCGACCTGCGCAAGTCGCTGCCCGCCATCCCCCGGACGGCGCTCACCGAGGTGAGCTGGCCCGTTGGCCCCGAGACGGTGCTGGCCTTCCCGCTGCTCACGCAGGGCAGGTCGCACGGCGCGCTGGTGATCGGCCGCTCCGAGCCGACGCTGCCGCTGGAGCTGGCCGACCTGCTGGCGGATCTGTGCCGCCTGGTGGCGCTCAACCTGCACACGGCCATGCTGTACGCCAGGCAGGCGACCACCTCCCGGGTGCTGCAGCGCAGCCTGCTGCCCATGCGCGTGGCGCCCATGCCGGGCCTGGAGTCCGCGGTGGTCTACGAGCCGGCCGAGGAGGGCGCGGACGTCGGGGGCGACTTCTACGACCTGTTCACGGTGGCCGACCACTGGTGCTTCGCGCTGGGCGACGTGTGCGGCAGCGGCCCCGAGGCGGCCGCCGTCACGGGGCTGGCCCGGCACGCCGTACGCCTGCTGGCCAAGGAGCACTACACCGTGGCCGACATCCTCGACCGGCTCAACCACGCGCTGCTGGAGGAGGGCGACGAGGGCCGGTTCCTCAGCCTCCTGTGCGGCGAGCTGACCCCGCTCCCGCAGGGCGGCGCGCTGTGCACGATCGCCTCGGCCGGCCATCCGCCGCCGCTCCTGCTGCGGGCCAACGGCGAGGTCGAGACGGTGGCGAACCCGCAGTTGCTGCTCGGCATCGAGGCCGGCGCCAGGTTCTACGTGGAGACGTTCGAGCTGGCGCCGGAGGAGGTGCTGCTGTGCGTCACCGACGGCGTGACCGAGCGGCGCGACGGCGACCGGCTGCTGGACGACGGCGACGGCCTGTCGGCGATCCTGGCCGGCTGCGCGGGGCTGAGCGCCCACGCGGTGGCCGAGCGGGTGCGGCACGCGGTCGAGACGTTCGCCGCCCAGCCGGTCCAGGACGACGTGGCCCTGCTGGTGATCAAGGCCGCCGCCACCCTGCGTCCGGTCAGATGAACCGGTACGTCGTGGTGGAGGTGCGGCGCTCGCCCGGCCGCAGCACGGTGGAGGGGAACTGCGGCTGGTTGGGCGCGTCGGGGTAGTGCTGCGTCTCCAGGCACAGCCCGGCGAACGGCCCGTACGGCGTCGCGGTGCCGTCCAGCATGCTGCCGGCGTAGAACTGCACGCCCGGCTCGGTGGTCGTGACCTCCATGGTCAGCCCGCCGGCCGTCACCCTGACGGCGCCGTCGAGCACGAAGCAGTGGTCGTAGCCGCCGTCGTACCGCTCGCCCACGGCGTGCGGCTCGGTGAAGTCGAACGGCGTGCCCTTGACCGGCGCCACTTCGCCCGTGGGGATCTTGTCCTCGTCCACCGGCAGGTAGTGCTCGGACTCCATCCGCACGACGTGGTCGAGCACGTCGCCGCCGCCCTTGAGGTTGAAGTAGGAGTGGTTGGTCAGGTTGACCACGGTCGGCGCGTCGGTCTCGGCCGCGTAGTCGATGCGGAGGGCGTCGTCCTCCAGCGTGTACGTGACCGAGGCGGTCAGCGTGCCCGGGTAGCCCTGGTCGCCGTCGGGGCTGGTCAGCGTGAGCGTCACCGACGAGTCCGTACGGGCGGCGATCGTCCACACCTTGCTGTCGAAGCCCTCGGTGCCGCCGTGCAGGCTGTTGGGGCCGTTGTTGGCCGGCAGCCGGTATTCGGTCCCGTCGAGGGTGAAGCGGGCGTTCGCGATGCGGTTGCCGTACCTGCCGACGACCGCGCCGAAGTAGCGGCTGCGCGTCAGGTAGTCCTCGATCGTGTCCAGCCCGAGCACGACGTTGACCCCGGACACCTCCAGCGTGCGCACGACGGCCCCGTAGGTGAGCACCTCGGCGCGCAACCGTCCCGACGACAGCTCTACGCGCTCGACCTGCTGGCCCGACGGCAGCGTTCCGAAGATCATGTTTGTGCCCTTCCCGTGGACTCGCGGACTATGAGGGCGGTGTCGAGGGTCACTGTCGCGCCCTCGCCCCCAGACTGCAGCAGCAGATCGACGGCCATCCTCCCCGCCGCCACAGCCGGCATGGCGACAGTGGTCAGCTTGGGCCGGTTGAGCCGTCCCGGAAGGATGTCGTCGAACCCGATCACACTTATCTGGTCTGGTACCCCTATCTCCATCGCCGCCAGCCCCTCAATGAGGCCGAGCGCGACGAGGTCGTTGTAGGCCAGCACCGCGGTGGCCCCGCACGCCGCCACTTCGGGGGCGACGGCCAGGCCGCCGGCCTCCGTCGGCTGGTTGGGGCCGAAGAAGATCAGGTCGAGCCCGGCCGCCTCGGCGGCCGCGCCCTGCATCTCGTTGCTGGTCCACGAGCCGATCGGCCCGGACACGAGCGCGATCCGGTGGTGGCCGAGCCCGGCCAGGTGCTCCAGCGCGAGCTTGGCGCCCTGGGCGACGTTCATGAGCACGGCGGGCATGCCCTTGATGCGCCGGTTCACCACCACGAACGGCACGTCCTCGGCCAGGCGCTCGATCATCTTGTTCGACAGGCGGGGGCTGCACAGCAGGACGCCGTCCACTTGCTTGGTGAACGTCCTGATGAGCTCTTCCTCGACCCTCGGGTCCTCGTCGGTGTCGGCCACGAACACGTGGTAGTCACGCCCTCGGGCCTGCGCCTGGGCGGCCTTGATGAGGGGCGGGAAGAACGGGTTGGAGATGTCGGCCACGATGAGGCCCATGTTGAACGTGCGTCCGGTGGTGAGCGCCCTGGCCGCCCGGTTGGGCCGGTAGCCCAGATCGTCGGCGGCGGCCAGCACCCGGCTCCTGGTGGCAGGATTGACCAGATGCGGCGCGGAGAAGGTACGGGACACGGTGGACACGTGCACGCCGCACGCGCGCGCCACGTCCTTGATCGTCGCCGCCATCGCCGTCCTCCCTTGCAAACGGTTGCCAGATCAAACCTTGACCTTTACGCCTAGCGCCGTCAAGGTTCTTGCAACCGGTTGCCAAGACGAGTCCCCTGCTGCCCCGTCCCTTTCGACCCCTCGCCTTCCTTCCTGAGCGACCCCAGCGCGCGCCCTTCGCCCCGCCGATGGGCCCCAGCCCGTGCCATTCCTGCCGATGAGCCCCAGCCCGCGCCCACCCTCCCGGCAGCGGACCCCAGCCCGCACGCACCCTTTCCCGCCGATGGGCCCCGGCCCGCGCCTTCCTCCCCGGAAGGACCCCGCCGGAGTACGGCGGGGAAGCGGCTCAGTCGGGGGTCACCACTTACCCCCCAGCTCGTTCAACGTGAAGATCCCTCCAGCCCGGTGGTGCAGCGGCTCCGACAGGTCGGGCTCACCCTGCTCCTCGATGAGCGCCGCGGCGAAGGGTTCGGAAGAGTCCTCGGAGACGAACCCGATGGCCTCCGCCTCCTTCAACGACCACCACCGCCGCGGGCTGTCGGAAACGCCCCAGACCACGTGATACCCGGGAGCGGTGAGTCCCGCCTCGACCAGCCGGGCCAGGTCGTCAGGCGAGATCCAGGTGGCCAGCCCCCGCGTGTCGGCGGGCCCCTCGTTGCAGGTGCCGAGCCGGACCACGGTGACGTTCATGCCGAAACGATCGTGGAAGAGGCTGCCCAGGGCCTCCATGACGACCTTGCTCACGCCGTAGTAGGTGTCGGGCCGCGGGAAGGCGTAGTCAGGCAGGTCCTCACCGGACTCCGGCCTGGTCTGGAAGCCGGCCGCGTGGTGGCTGCCCATGAGGACGACGTGCTCGACCCCCTCCTTGTACGCCGCCTCCAGCAACACCTGGGTCCCGTGGATGTTGGCCTGCACGATGTCGGCCCAGGGATGTTCCCTGCTCTGGCCGCCCAGGTGCAGCACGGCGTCCACGCCCTTCATCGCCGCGGCCACGGCGACCGGATCGGCCAGGTCGGCCGTCACCCACTCCTCCCCCGGCCCCGGTTCGATCGGGTGAATATCGGAAAGCCGCAGCGTACGGCCCTCGCGGGCGAGCCGCGGGCGAAGCAGCGTCCCGACCTTTCCGGCGGCTCCTGTCATGAGAATGCGCATGCATCCATGATGTACACGAATCTGGCCGAAATTCACATCCTTGAATATTGACCGTGAGCCATGCCACTAGTTACGTTCACAGGCACACATCCAAGTCCACGACTCATGTCCACATATGTGAACAGGAGGCGGTCTGATGTCACGTCGTCTGCTGGGAGTCGCGATCATGGCGACTCTGGCCGTTGGACTGACAGGCTGCGGTTCCGGGGGATCAACAAGTTCGGACAACACGTTGGAGATCTGGATCAGGCAGGCGCCCGATTCCGACTCCGCCAAGACCGCCAAGAAGCTGGCCGACGCATTTACCAAGGCCAGTGGGGTGCAAACGAAAGTCGTCGCCCTTTTCGACGACTTCGAGACCAAACTGAACCAGCAGGCGGCCCAAAAGGACCTTCCCGACATCGTCATCAACGACACCGCCCAACTGGGCAACATGCAGTCTCAGGGCTGGCTCCAGCCGGTCGACAAGGCCGCGCTGGCCGGCGGCGACCAGCTGGCGGAAACGGCCTGGAAGGCCGCCACCGGCAGCGACGGCAAGCAGTACGCGGCGCCGTTCTCCGCCCAGGCGTTCGCACTGATCGTGCGCAAGGACTGGCGCGAGAAGGTGGACATGGAGCCGCCCGCGACCTGGGAGGACCTCGCCAAGCTGGCCACGGCGTTCACCGAGAAGGACCCCGACGGCAACGGCCAGAAGGACACCTCCGGCTTCGTCGCCCCGGCGGGCACCAAGCGCGGCTACGCCTCCTGGTACGCCTCCTCGCTCATCTACGCCAACGGCGGTGACTTCATCAAGTCCACCGGCAACGGCAAGTACGCCGCCATGGTGAACGACCCCAAGACCGTCGAGGCCGTCCAGTACCTGCAGGACCAGTTCTGCAAGACCAAGACCGTCAACCCCGGCGCCGTCAGCAACGACACGACCGTCACGCACGAGGTCTTCGAGAAGGGCCAGGGCGGCATCTACCTGGTGGGCCCGTACGTGCTGGCCAGGTTCGTCAACAGCATCGGCACCGACAAGATCGAGGTCCTGCCCGTGCCCAAGGGCCCGTCGGGCGGCCCCGGCACGCTCGGTGAGGGCGAGAACGTCTACATGATGGCCGGCTCCAAGAACCAGGAGGCACAGAAGAAGTTCGCCGAGTTCGCGATCTCGCCCGAGGGCCAGAAGATCGGCATGAACAAGGACGCCAACGGCGCCATCGTCCGCCTGCCCGTCAACACCACGGTGGACATGTCCGCCGAGCGGCAGGATCCGCGCTGGAAGGTGTTCCAGGAGTCGTACGCGAACGCCGTCTACGCGCCGCCGGTGCCCAACTGGGCGCCGATCCGCCAGACCTCCGCCGACTCCATCAACGCCGTCTGGGCCGACTGCTCCGCCGACGTGAAGTCGGCGATGGATCAGCTCAACACCAAGCTGACCCAGGAACTGCAGAGCCAGAAAGCGTCATGACCAGCACACTCGCCCCGTCCTCTCGCCGGACGGCGCCCCCCGGCCACCGCCCCAAATCGGTGCGGTGGCGGGGGCCGCTGATCGCCTGGCTGTTCCTGGCACCCGCCCTGCTGCTCTTCCTGTACTTCAAGTTCATCCCGATGTTCGTGGGCCTGTGGAAGAGCCTGTTCAAGGTCCAGACCTTCCTCGGTGACGAGTGGGTCGGCACGCAGAACTACCAGACGATCATCTCCGACGACGAGTTCGGCGCGGCGATCTGGCACAGCGTCGTGCTGGCACTGGGCACCACCGTCGGCTCGATCGTGCTGGGCCTCGGGCTGGCGCTGCTCATCGAGGGGCCCGCCCGATACCTGTGGTTCGTCAGGACCGCGGCCTTCCTGCCGGTCGTCACCACGATGGCGGCCGTGGCCGAGGTGTGGCGCATCATGTTCCACCCCGCCGACAGCGGGATGCTCAACATCGTCATCGGCTGGGTGGGCATCGATCCGCAGCCCTGGCTGGCCAGCGAGGACTCCTCGTTGTGGTCGATCATGCTGATGAGCATCTGGCGCGGCACCCCGTACGACATGATGATCTTCCTGGCCGGCCTGGTGGGCGTGGACCGCACGCTGTACGAGGCGGCGGCCGTGGACGGCGCGTCGACCTGGCGGCGGCTGCGGCACATCACGCTGCCGGCGCTGCGGCCGGTGTTCTGGATCCTGTTCACGCTGGCGGCCATTCGCGGCCTGCGGGTGTTCGTCGAGGTCTACGTGCTCACGAACGGAGGGCCGAACGGCTCCTCCGAGGTGCTGATGACCTTGATCTACAAGCTCGGGTTCCAGAAGAACGAGCTGGGGGTCGCCTCGGCGGGCGGGATCGTGCTGTTCCTGGCCACGCTGGCGCTCACGGTGATCGTGCAGATGCTGCGCAGGAGGCAGACGAGATGAGGTTCGACAGCGCGCTGGGACTGGAGTCGCGACGGGGCCCGCTGGCCGTCGCCGGAAAGGTCCTGATTTATGGGCTTATGGTGGTGGTTTTCACCGGGCCGCTGGTCGGGCTGCTGATGAGCTCGTTCAGCAAGACGCTCGACCCCACCTCCTTCACCCTCTGGCCGGACGACTTCACCCTGGAGAACTTCATCCAGGCCAAGGACAAGAACGTCTATCTCTACCTGCTCAACTCGTTCATCGTCGTGGGCTTCGGGCTGCTGCTGCAGATGCTGGTGAGCGTCTTCGCCGCGTACTCGCTGGCCCGCAAGAAGTTCCGCGGCATGACGTTCGTGATGCTGCTCATGCTCACCACGATGATGCTCCCCGAGGAGATCATCGCGATTCCCCTCTCCCTCGTCCTCGCCGACCTGCCGGTGCTGCATCTCAACCTGATCGGGACGTACGCCGGGATGATCCTGCCGGTCGGCGCCTGGGGCTTCTCCATCCTCGTGATGACCGAGTTCATGAAGGAGGTGCCGGTCGAGCTGGAGGAGGCCGCGCGCATCGACGGCGCCGGCGAGCTGCGGATCTTCGCCACGATCATCATGCCGCTGTGCCGCCCCGCGCTCGGCGTGATCGGCGTCTTCGGCTTCACGATGATCTGGGACCAGTACCTGCTCCCGCTGATCGTCGCGCCGGAGTCGGACATGTGGACCCTGCCCATCGCGCTGCGCTCGCTCCGCTCCGACGAGGAGGTCGGGATCGGCGTGCTGCTCGCGGCCTCGCTGCTGGCGCTGCTGCCCTCGATCATCGCGTTCCTGGCGTTCCAGCGGCAGTTCATGCGCGGTCTGACAAGCGGCGCAGTCAAGGGTTAGGTGTCCATGTATCTGGACGGTATCCAATATCCTGGATCTCCGAAGCCGCCGAAGGATACGAGATGGGATGAGTATGGAGCCCCAGCTGGTCAAGTCCGCGGAACGGACGGTACGCATCCTCGAAGCGCTCGCCGAATCACACGACCACATGACGCTGTCGGAGCTCCAGCAGCGGACCGGCTTCCCGCGCAGCAGCCTGCACGCCCTCATGCGCACCCTGGTCGAGCTCAACTGGGTGGAGACCGACTCGGCCAGGTCGGCGTTCGGGATCGGACCGCACGCGCTGCTGACCGGCACGGCGTACCTCGACAAGGACCCCGCGCTGCCGTTCGCGCAGGAGAGCTTGGAGGACTTGCGGGACGAGATCGGTCAGACCGTGCACTTCGCCCGGCGAGACGGCGCGCACGTGCTCTACCTCGCGACCCGGGACTCCCGCGAGGCCGACCACATCATCCCGAGAGTGGGCCGGCGGCTTCCCGCCCACGTCACGGCGCTCGGGCAGGTGCTGCTCGCCCAGCTCACCGATGACGAGGTCGAGGCGCTGCTGCCTCAACCCCTGGCCGGGCTGACCGAGCACACCCTCACCGACCTGACCAAACTGACAGGAGAGCTCGACCAGGTCCGCACCAGGGGCTGGTCGTACGAACGCGAGCAAGGCACGCTGGGCGTGGCCTGCGTGGCCGTGGCGGTCGACTACCGCATCCCGGCCACGGACGCGATCAGCTGCTCGATGCCGGCGGGCCTCGCGGCCGGCGAGGTCGAGCGGATCACCGAAGCGGTTATCAAGCACACCCGAAAGCTGGCTGCGACCCTCCGCAGGGAGGGCATCCGCTAGAAAGGATCGTAGATGCGGCTGGACGGCGTTCTCTTCTTTCCGGTCACCCCGTTCGGGCCCGGCGGCGACCTCGCCGAACCCGCGCTGGCCCGGCACGTCGCCGAGGGGGTCGCGGCGGGGGCGGGCGGGGTGTTCGCCGCGTGCGGCACCGGCGAGTTCAACGCACTCGACCTCGAGGAGTACACCCGGGTCGTGGCCACCTCGGTCACGGCCACCGCCGGTCGCGTCCCGGTCTTCGCCGGCGCCGGGGGCCCGCTGCCGACCGCCAGGTCCATCGCCCGCGCCGCGGCCGCGCAGGGCGCCGACGGGCTGCTGCTGATGCCTCCCTACCTGGTCACGGGCCCTGCCTCCGGCCTGGTGCGGTACGTCCGCGAGGTGGCCGAGGTGGGCGGGCTCCCCGTCGTCATCTACCAGCGCGGCACCGCCCGCTTCACCCCGGAGGCGGTGGCCGAGCTGGCCCGGGTGCCGAACGTCGTGGGCTTCAAGGACGGCCTGGGCGACTTCGACCTGCTGCAGCGCATCATCCTGACCGTGCGTCAGGTGACGGAGGACTTCACGTTCTTCAACGGCCTGCCGACCGCCGAGCTGACCGTGCCCGCGTACCGGGGGCTCGGGGTGAGCCTGTACTCGAGCGCGGTGTTCGCGTACGCACCGGAGATCGCGCTCGCCTTCCACAAGGCGGTGACGGGCGGGGACGAGGTGCTCGTGCAGCGGCTCCTGACCGGCTTCTACCTGCCGCTCGTACAACTGCGTGACCTCGTGCCCGGGTACGCGGTGGCGCTGGTCAAGGCGGGGGTGCGGATGCGGGGGCTGGAGGTGGGCGGCGTACGGGCACCGCTGGTGGACCCGACGACCGAGCACCTGGCGACGCTGGAGCGCATCATCGCCACAGGCCTGGAAATAGCCGCCCCCTGACCCCACCACCACACGGCTCCCTGGCCCACCACCAGCACTCCCCACACCGACCTGGCCCACCAGCGACCCCCCGCGTGACCAGTCCCATCACCGACCCCCCGCGTGACCAGTCCCATCACCAAGCACTCCGCGCACCCCGCCGGCCAACCGCCCGCAGTCCTCTTGCGGCCCTGCACCACCACCAGCGCTCCCCGCACCGCCCCAGACCACCACTAACACTCCCCGAACGCTGGCCATACCACCGCCCCCCGCACACGCTGGCCAACCACCCACACCCGCGCACGACCTCAAGCCACCACCGACACTTCCCACCACGGCCGGGTCCCACCCGCACTCCCACGGGACCCGACCCACCACCGACCAACCGGCCGCCGACGCTCACCGGCCTGGCGAGTGGAGACCCTCCACCTCTCAGCCAGACCGGCGAGCCCAATCGAACCCCGAGCCCAGCCCAGCATGGCCACGCACAGCTCAGCCCAGTACGGCCAAGCACAGCTCAGCCCAGTACGGCCAAGCACAGCTCACCCCAGCACGGCCACGCACAGCTCAGCCCATCCCAACCCGGCTCAGCCCAGCACGGCCACACGCAGCTCAGCCCATCCCAGCTCAGCTCATCCCAGCTCAGCTCAGCTCAGGCGACCGTCCACCCTCCGCGGGATGGACAGCGGGTTGCCCTCCTTGAGCTCATCCGGCAGCAGCGCCTCCGGCCAGTCCTGGTAAGCCGTGGGCGCCAGCCACCGACCGATCGCCGTGGCCCCCACAGACGTGTAGGACGTCGTGGCGGCAGGCCACGGACCGCCATGATGCATGGCCCAGCACACCGCGACCCCGGTCGGCCATCCGTTCCAGATGAGCCGCCCGGCCTTCCGCTCCAGGACGTCGACGAGCTCCGTGGCCTCGTCGGCGTCCGTGCCGTGCAGGGTCGCGGTCAACGACCCTTCGAGCCGCTCAAGCACCGGCCGCAGGTCCGAAATTTCGCGATAAGTCACCACGATCGACGCCGGACCGAAGCACTCCTCGCCGATGTGCGGCAGCTTGGCCGCGAACGTGTCGAGATCGGCGGTGAACACCTTGGGCGTGACCGCCCAGCTGCCCTCCCCCGGCTTGCCCTCGGCCAGCAGGTCCAGCTCGCCCAGCCGCTCGATGCCCCCGAGGTATCCGTCCCGGATCCGCTCGGCCAGCATGGGCCCGCCGGCGGTGCCCCCGACGGCCTCCACGAGCGCGTCACGCAGCTCGTCACCCTCGGGCACGAACACGAGCCCCGGGTTCGTGCAGAACTGCCCGACCCCCATCGTCAGCGACCCGGCGAACCCCGTGGCCACCTCCTTGACCGGCGCCGACGGCAGCACGACCACGGGGTTGACGCTACCGAGCTCGCCGAAGAACGGGATCGGCACCTCCCGCTCGTCGATCAGCTTCTGGATCGCCTTCCCACCGGCCACGGACCCGGTGAACCCGGCGGCGACCACACCGGAGTGCTGCACGAGATCGATACCGGCCTGCATGCCCTGGACCAGGCCCAGCAGGTCGGGGTTCGGCAGCGCCTCCCGTACGATCTTCGCGACCCGCTCGGACGTGTTCGGGTGCCCGGGGTGCGCCTTCACGACGACGGGGCACCCGGCGGCCAGCGCGGAGGCGGTGTCACCCCCGGCCACCGAGAACGCGAACGGGAAGTTGCTGGCCGCGAACACGGCCACGACGCCCTTCAGCGGGTGCTTCATCCGCCGCACGTCCGGCCGGGGCGGCGCGAGCGAAGGGTCGGCATGATCGATGATGGCCTCCAGGTAGCCACCATCCCTGATCACGTCGGCGAAGAGTCTGAACTGCCCCGCCGTACGCGCCACCTCGCCGCGCAGCCGTACCTCGCCGAGCGCGGTCTCCTCGTCGGCGAGCTGCCACAGCTCGTCCACATGTGCGGCGAGCGCGTCGGCGACGGCCTCCAGCGCGACGGCCCGCTCGGCCGCCGAGGTCGCCCGCCAGGCCGCTCCGGCGGCGGCCGCAGCAGAAACGATCATGTCGACCCCGGCACTGTCGGTCTCGGGCAGGGCGGCGCCCACGGTTCCGCCTGTCCTGGGGTCGTGTCCGTAGATCATCGAATGGCCCTTCGGAGTCTTGACACTTCTTCAGCCTGATTCTTACAGTTGCGGCAACTTGTCCACAAATCTGGCTATTGTTCACATATATGGACGGCGAGATGATCATCAGGCAGATCCACGTAACTCCCGTTGCCTTCCGGGATCCGCCCCTCTTGAACGCCGCCGGAGTCCACGAGCCGTGGGCTCTCCGTACCATTGTCGAGGTCGTCACCGACGAAGGTCTGTCCGGGTTGGGCGAGACCTATGGCGACCTTGATCATCTCGGCAAGGTGCGCGAGTGCGCGCAGGCGCTGATCGGCCTCGACGTTCACGCCCTGAACACGATGTACGCCCGGATCGGCGCGATCATCGGCGAAGCGGTGACCGACCTGCACGGCCTGACCGGCGTCACGACGACGGAGAAGAGCATCGACCGCATCTTCTCCCCGTTCGAGGTGGCTTGCCTGGACATTCGCGGCAAGGCGGCCGGTGTCCCGGTGTCGGACCTCTTGGGGGGCAAGGTCCGGGACGCGGTGCCGTACAGCGCGTACCTCTTCTACAAGTGGGCAGGCCATCCCGGCGAGGAGCCGGACAGGTTCGGCGCCGCGCTGGACGAGGCCGGCATCGTCGATCAGGCGGGGCTGCTCATCAAGGAGTACGGCTTCAAATCCATCAAGCTCAAGGGTGGCGTCTTCCCCCCTGACCAGGAGATGGCCGCGATCCGCGCGCTGCACGAGGCGTTCCCCGACGTGCCGCTTCGCCTCGACCCCAACGCCGCCTGGTCGGTGGAGACCTCGATCCGCGTCGGACAGGAGCTCGACGGAGCCCTCCAATACCTGGAGGACCCGACCGCCGGCATCCCCGGCATGGCCGAGGTGGCCGCCGCCGTCCCCATGCCCCTGGCCACGAACATGTGCGTGGTCACCCCGGAGCATCTCTCCCCCGCCATAGCGTCCCAGGCGATCGGCGTACTCCTCCTGGACCACCACTATTGGGGCGGCCTCGTACGCTCTTCGCACATCGCCGCCATGTGCGACGCCTTCGACCTGGCCATGTCGATGCACTCCAACTCCCATCTCGGGATCAGCCTGGCGGCCATGACGCACCTGGCCGCCGCCACGCCGAACCTCACGTTCGCCTGCGACACGCACACCCCCTGGCAGGACGGCCAGGACGTGGTCCTCCCCGGCGCCCTCCGCTTCGTGAACGGCGCCGTACCGGTCCCCACCGGCCCCGGCCTGGGGGTGGAGCTGGACCGGGACATGCTGGCGGTGATGAACGAGCAGTACGAGAGGTGCGGGATCACGGCCCGCGACGACACCTCGTACATGCGACGCATCGACCCCTCCTTCTCAGCAAGCAGACCCCGCTGGTGACCCCTCCCGAACCACCCCTCACTGACGCCCTGCGAGAGGAACCCCCAGGCGAACCCCCAAGCAGACCCCGCTCGCAAACCCCCGCAGGCGGACCGCTCGCCAACCCTGCCGGCAAACCCCGGCAAGCAGAGCCCACTGGCGAGCCCTCGCAACCGGACCCGCACGGAGGCCCTCGCAACCGGACCCGCACGGACCTTCGCAACCGGACCCTGCCCGCGCATCCCCACCCGCATACCCGGGCCGTCCCCGACAAGCGCACCCCCTCGCGAACCCTCACAACCAGACCCCGCCCGAACCCCACTGACGCACCCACGGAGACGCGCCACCCTTGCAAACAGCAGCAAGGGAAAGACCCTTCCACCGAGGGGCTGGACCGAGACCATCCAGCGAACCGCCCACCAAGACCGCCCAACGGGCCACCCGCTCAGACCGCCCACCGAAACCACCAACGAAAGCCGGCCGGAAACCAGACCTCCGGTGAGCTCCGGCAGCCAAACCGAACACCCGATAAACATCGGCAATGAAACCCACTGATGAACATCCTCAAGGAGACCCGCTGGTGAACGTCGCCTACCTCTACCCGTGGGACGTGGTCGGGGACCCGTCAGCCCCCAGCCGCCTGGCAGACCTCGGTGTCCAAGCGGTCGCCCTGGCAGCCAGCTACCACTCGACGAGGGCGGCCACGCCGTACCACCCCGCCCACCGCGTACTGGATGTTCCATATCCGGCCTTCTACCTCCCGGTCCGCCCGTCCTCCTGGTCCCGCCTGGTCCCCGCCACCCCCACGTGGACCCCCGCCGACGCCTACCTCCAGGCCAGGGATGCCCTGAAGGCCGCAGGCCTCCAGGTACACGCCTGGACCGTCCTCACCCACAACTCCCACCTGGGCAAAGCCAACCCCGACCTGGCCGTACGCAACGCGTTCGGCGACCCGTACCCCTACGCCCTCTGCCCGGCCCAAGAGGACGTCATCGAGTACTGCGAACACCTGGTCCAGGAGATCCTCGAGGTAGGCGAGCCGGACGGCCTGATCCTGGAGGCCTGCGGCCCGATGGGCTTCGGCCACCAGAGCGTCCACGAGAAGACATCCGGCGCTGACTGGACCCCCGTGGACAACGACCTTCTCTCTCTGTGCTTCTGCACAAGCTGCGCCCCCCGCTACCCCGAAGAAACAAGGACCGCAGTCCGCACCGCCATAGACCGCGCCACCAACCAAGCTCCTGACACCAGCGGCCACACTCCAAACACCACCGACCGGGCGCCCAATGCCGCCGACCAGGCCCCCAGCACCATCGAGGACGCCCTCGGGACATTGGCCGACGAGGTACGCACCATCCGCGTCGCCCTGTCAACCACCCTCCGTCAACGCCTGATCGCCACCGCCCGCAGCACCGCCCCCGACGTCCCCATCACCCTGCACGCCAACCCGGACCCCTGGGCCGCCGGCGCCTTCGCCCCTCTCCCCTCAGGCGAACCAGCAGCAGACGTCCTGGTCGCCAACTGCTGGGGCGACCCCGCCACCGACGCCATCCGCCTCACCCGCCTGAAGGAACTCTCCACACCAGGCCAGCGAGTAGGCGCCTACGTCCTAGCCCTCCCACCCCGCTCAGCCGACCCTGACACCCTGGCCGACCAGCTCAGAACGTACGCCAAGGCAGGAGCTTCAGAATTCCACCTGTACCACGCAGGCCTGGCCTCCCCCCAACGCCTGGCAGCCCTCTCCCAGGCCCTACGCCTCTACCCATAACCCCCTCCCACGATGACCCCCGACCCAAATCCCAAGTAGCTCTCTCAACCCGGACCACCACGCCCAAGCACCCGACAGTTCACTACCGAAAACCCGACCTCACACCACACCAGCCCAAGCCAGCCGAATACATACGGAGGCCACTCCGCCACAGCACCGCCCTGTAGCCCATAAAGCCATCCAGGGGCACTACCCCCTCCACCCACATAAAGCGCACCCTCGCACCACCGCTCTCTCTGCACACCACCTCACCTTCGACACCGCCCTCTCACTACCCGACGTCACCCTCAACTACCGCCCCTTGCCCACACGAACTCACCGGCATCAGCATCCCGAACGCGCGAATCCGCCGATCCCACACCAGAACCCTTCAGCCCCACCATCCCCCTCCTCCGCCCGAGACGCGGCCGGGATGGCGCCACCTCACCAACCCGCCACCCCAAGAGCCCTCACGTCTCCTCCACGCGCACTCTGCTGGTCCGCCTCAGGGCCCCATTCGATCCGCACCCCCATCACCAGCCCTTCGTGTGTATGGCGTCCGACATGGATAGGTTCATCACATGACTGATGTGCGAATCGTCTTTCGAAAGTACGGCGGCGCATTGCACTGGAACCACCCCGGCCGCCTACTTGGCGAGGATGAGCACGGCGTCTGGGCGGAAGTCCCAGGAGGAACAGTCGCCCGCAAGGGCGAAGGCCCGCCTGTCACGTGGGAGTCAACCGCGATCATGTTGTTCCCCCGGGACGCCTGGTGGACCGCATCCTTCAACATGCCACCTCACAAAAGCGAGATCTACGTCGACGTCACCACCGTTCCCGAATGGAAGGACGACGAGGTCACCATGCTCGACCTGGACCTGGACGTGATCCGCCTGAGGAACGGGCGCCTGATCCTCGACGACGAAGACGAATTCGCCGAACACCAACTCCTGCTTAATTATCCACCCGAATTAATCACACGGGCAGAAGAAACCGCACACTGGCTACTGGACGCAGTCGGAGAGAGAAAAGGCCCTTTCGGCGGCGCACATCTGGAATGGCTTACAAGAGCAACCTAATCCCATTCAACCCAAATTTCAGCACTCACCCAAGGCATCGCAAGCATAATCACCCGACAACCACTCATGCGACCACGGCCAAGACCGCGCAAGCCCACCGGCGACAATCTCATCCGGCAGCCGAAACCAGCCCACTCTCATACGCCGCAATAACAAGCTGCGCCCGATCCCGAGCCTCCAACTTGGCCAGCAACCGCGTGATATGTGTCTTAACCGTAGCCAAACTCACCTGCAAATAAGCAGCAATCTCACCATTCGACAACCCTCGCGCAATCAACATCAACACTTCCCGCTCCCGCTCCGTAACCCCCTCAAGCCCCTTCACCCGAGGCAGTACGGGCGTACGCGTGAACTCCTCGATCAGCCTGCGAGTAACCGTAGGAGCCAGCAGCGCCTCCCCACCCGCCACCACCCGAACAGCAGCAAGCAAATCCGCAGGCGGCGTGTCCTTCAGCAGAAACCCGCTCGCCCCAGCCCGAAGTGCATCGTAAACATAAGCATCCAGATCGAACATCGTCACAACCAAGACCCGAGCAACATCCTTGATACGCCGAGTAGCCTCGATCCCATCCATTTCCGGCATCCGTACGTCCATAAGAACCACGTCCGGACGCTCCTCCAACGCCACGGCAACCGCTTCAGCCCCGGTCGCAGCCTCTCCGACCACCTCCAAGTCGGGCTCGGAGTCGACCAGCACCCGGAAACTCCCCCTGAGCAACGCCTGATCGTCAGCGATGACCACACGGATCACTTGACCTCCTCATAGGGCAATTTCGCGAATACTCGAAACCCCCGCCCCGGAAGGCTCCCGGCTTCAAACGAGCCACCGTACATCATGACCCGTTCCCGCATCCCAATAAGCCCATGCCCGGCACCGGCAGAGGGCAGAGTGCGCCGCCCCGGCCCATCATCGGTCACCTCGATCCGTACATTCTTGCTGTCAGCGACCACTGACACCCGGCAGCGCGCGGGCGCGGCATGTTTCACAACATTGGTCAGCGCCTCCTGCACGATGCGATAAACCGACAGTGCCACGCCCTCAGGCAGCCGTTGCCACTCCTCTGCCCCTTCGCGTAGCCCTTCCTCGTCACCGGCCTCAATCCGGAGCTCGAGCTCCACGTCGACCCCTGCCAGCCGAGCCTGTCCCACCAAGCCCCGGATTCCCGCCAGGCCGGGCGCGGGTACCAGGTCGGGCACCGCCGTGGACCGCAGCACACCGAGCAGGTGGCGCATTTCGACCAGCGCACTTCGGCTGGCGGTCTCGATCACGCGCAAAGCGTCGTGCGCCTCTTCCGGCTTGGTCGCCAGGACGTGATTGGCGACGCCCGCCTTGACTGCGATCAGCCCTACGTTATGCGTGACCACATCATGCAGCTCGCGAGCAATCCTTAACCGCTCTTCCGTCACAGCCTGCGCCGCCAGCCGCTCGGCGTCACGGGCCGCGAAGAATCTGCGCTCCTGCACGGCGCGGCCGACCGTCCATGCCCCTCCCAGTGCCCCGATGCCCAACAGCGGCTGGTCGAGGTGCAACAGCCAGTTCGGAGCCGTGTCGTGCGGCGCGCCCGCCATGGTCAGGCCCAGGACAGCGGCCAAGCTGACGGCCGCGATGGCCGACGTAGGGATCGCCGGGCCGCGCCTGTCGGACAGAGCAACAACATAGAGGGCGTACGCAGGCGCGAGGTACGCGAATCCCACGGCGTCCACCAGCACGGCGTAGACGGCGAGCACCAGGGTGAAGCAGAAGACCGGCAGAGGCCACAGCCTTCGCAGGGCCAGCGGCAGCCCCAGTGCGAAGGGAAGGGCGATCCGCATCCACGGAGGCATGGCCGTGGCGTGAAGTGTCACCGTGAACAATGTGAACCCCAAGAACAACCCCACCAGCGCATCGAACATGATCAGCTGATGCCGGCTCAGGCTCCTGGCGAAGAAGGGGTGCGTGTCGTCCACGCGTTGAACCGTAGCCGCTGAACCCGCGTGCCCACGTCAACCCACGGTCTGACCTTGAGGTTCGAACCGTGGTCCGACGCGCCGGCGACCCACCGTCCCGCATCCTTTACCGCGTGATCGAACTCCAGCACCTCACCAAGCGCTACGGCGGCACGCTCGCCGTGGACGACTTGTCCTTCACGGTCCAGCCCGGCCACGTGACCGGCTTTCTGGGGCCCAACGGCGCCGGCAAGTCCACCACGATGCGCCTGATCCTCGGGCTCGACGCCCCGACGTCCGGCCAGGCCCTCGTCAACGGGCGTCGATACACCTCGTTGAGCAGGCCGATGCACGAGGTCGGGGCCCTCTTGGACGCCGGCGCCGTCCACGGTGGACGCAGCGCCTACAACCACCTTCTCTGCTTGGCCCGCACCAACGGCATCGGCCCGATACGCGTGGCCGAGGTCCTCGAGCAGGTCGGACTTTCGGGCGTGGCGCGCAAGCGCGTAGGCGGCTTCTCCCTCGGCATGAAACAGCGGCTCGGCATCGCGTCCGCACTGCTCGGTGATCCGGGCGTGCTGATGTTCGACGAACCGGTCAACGGCCTCGATCCCGACGGCGTGCGCTGGATCCGCGATCTGATGCGTTCGCTGGCCGCCGAGGGCAGGACCATCCTGCTGTCCAGCC
Organism: Nonomuraea sp. NPDC049709; assembly: GCF_040674815.1. Taxonomy (NCBI): domain Bacteria; kingdom Bacillati; phylum Actinomycetota; class Actinomycetes; order Streptosporangiales; family Streptosporangiaceae; genus Nonomuraea; species Nonomuraea sp. NPDC049709. The sequence continues at coordinate 23,183 of NZ_JBFANM010000048.1, read as the reverse complement.
ATCTCATGAGCGAGATGGCTCTCACCGCCGAGCGCATCGTCATCGTCGGCCGCGGCAGGCTCGTCGCGGAGGCCACCGTCGCAGAGCTGACAACGCGCTACCCATCGCTCGAAGACGCCTATATGGCCTTGACCGCCGACAGTGTCCAATATGGAGCGGCCCGATGAAGACGGTCCTTTCCTCCGAATGGCTGAAGCTCCGCTCGGTGAGAGCGACTCATCACGCGATCGGCATCGCAGCCCTGATGGTGGTCCTGGGCGTCATTTGGACGTTCTACGTGAGCAGCCTCGCCGACGAGCGCGGCACACTCCGCGCGGCCGCACCCGAGGAGGGTTTCCTGCCGCTGGTCCAGATCAGCCTGGCAGTGCTCGGCGTGCTGGCGATCACGTCCGAATACGCCACCGGCATGATCCGCACCAGTCTCGTCGCAGTCCCGAAACGCAGCACCTTACTCCTGGCCAAAGCAGGCATCGTCGGCCTGGCCACGTTCGTGGCCGCCAATTCGACCCTCCTGCTCACTTATGCCACGAGCCGCCTGATCGCGAACGATCGTCACCTCGGCTTCAACGAGACCTCATTCGCCGACGACCTGCCGATGCTGTTCGCGTCCGGCCTCTCGGTGACCGCACTTGCCCTGGTGGGGCTCGGCCTCGGCGCGGCCATCCGATCCACAGCGGGAGCCATCGTGTCGGTCGTGGCCATGCTGTTCGTGCTGCCCGGCGTGGTCAACTACCTGCCTCCACCGTGGAACATGCGCATCGCCACACTCCTGCTGCCGAACCTCGTTCCCCAAATAGCGGATCAGCGATTGTCGTCCCGCCTCGGCAACGGCTTCCTACCTCCCTGGGCCGCGCTCGCGGTGCTCCTCGCCTACCCGATCGTCGCGCTCACCATCGGCTACTACGAGTTCAAGCGGAAAGACGCGTGACCGTCCCCATTCCAACCTCGCAGCCCCGCACCAGTCCTCCACCCGCCCACCCAGCCTGCCTCTCGCCCACCCATCCGGCCGACGACAACAGCCAGCGAACGCCTCCCGAGAAAGCAACCACGAGAACGAATCCATGGATGAGACCGCTCAGCTACGCGCCGGTACGCACATGAACATCCTCACCTCCGAATGGCTGAAGATCCGCTCGGTCCGTTCGACCTACCTGATCCTCGCCCTCAGCCTCAGCACCGTCCTTCTCGGCCTGGCAATCGCCGCAATGGCCGCGGGCACGTACGACGCGGCTCCCCCTGAGCAGCAGAGCAGAGCCCGGATCGCGCACCTGGAGGAGGCCCTCGTGATCGTTCCCCAGCTCTGCATGGGCATCCTGGGCGTCCTGATCATGACATCCGAATACGTAACAGGCCTGATCAGGACGAGCCTGACCATAGTCCCCCGTCGCTGGCCCGTCCTAGCCGCCAAATCCGCGATCGTCGGCATGCTGGGTCTGATCGTCGGTGCGCTGGCCGTCTTCGGCACCTATTTCGCGGCTCGAAGCGCGCTCGGCGACCGCTTCTCCGGTGCGTACTCCACCGCATTCGGAGACCGGCTACCGCTCCTGCTCACGCACAGTCTGACAGTGGCGATATTCGCGCTGCTCGGCCTGGGGCTCGGCGCACTCCTGCGCTCCACGGCAGGCGCGACGGCGATCATCGCAGGCCTCGTCTACGTAGTACCCATCATCATCGGCAACATCCCCGAGCCGTGGAACGAACGCCTCGGCTCACTGATGATCGGCGCACTACCCCGTCAGATCACCGGTGACCTCATCACCACTTCGGTGTACGGCTCGCTCCTGCCTCCCGCGGCAGCCGCCGCAGTCATGATCGCGTACGCGGCCGTTCCCCTGCTTGCGGCTATCTGGCTGGTACGCCGAAGGGACGCCTGACATGTGGACCCCGCCGGTTCCAAGGATCTCGATGCCATCGCTCCTGCGGCGCCATGCCCTCACGCATCAGGCCGCCAGTCGCCTGCTCCAGCAAACACGACAGAGCTTCCGGCGCATCGCCCCTGTCCTTCCCGGGGTCCGCCTCCGTCACATCACCCGGCCTCTCCCCGGGGCCCGCCTCCCACGCAGCACCCATCTTCTTCCGAGGGGTCGCCTCCGTCGCATCACCCGTCTTCTTCCCGGGGTCTGCCTCTACCCACACCCAAGCTCACAGCCCACGGACATCACCACCACTGGTGAACCATCCAGTAATCCGTCGCCCCTGCCCGCTACCAAAACCGCCGCAGGAGTGCGACTGATCCGCTCCAGCACGTCCGCAACCGCGCAGCGCGCCGAAGGCCCCGCACCATCACCTGGCGAACAACTGCCCGTCCAGACCGTCCAAGACGGCCCCGTGGCCTTGCCCGTCACCTCGCAGCCACGACAACAACCGCCACCACCGCCACAGCAACAGTGGAGCCCGGACGAAGTCACCGCTACATACGGTCTTCCAACCGCGCGCGCCTTCGACCCTCCACAGGTGCGACAGACGGATACGCACGCCCTTCCGCAGGTACGACAGTCCACGGCGCACGCCCATCCACCGGTACGGCAGACGAGAACGTCTGCCGTACCGTCAGCAGGCTCAGACTTCGAGCACCACAGGGATGATCATCGGACGACGGCGATAGGTGTCGCTGACCCAGCGCCCCACCGTACGGCGCACGACCCGGCGGATCTCCTGCATGTCGACGACGCCATCCGCGGCCTTCTCCTGAAGGGCCCTCTCGATCTGCGGAATGAACTCGTCGAACTGCATGGGGTCGATGCCCGACCCGCGCGCGTGGATCTCGGGGCCGGCGGTGAGCTTGCCCGTGTTGGAGTCGACCACGATGACCACGGAGATGAACCCCTCGTCGCCCAGGATCCTGCGGTCCTTGAGCGAGGTGTCGGTGATCTCGCCCACGGACGAGCCGTCGACATAGACGTACCCGGCATGGACCGCGCCGACGATCTTGGCGCGGCCATCGACCAGGTCCACCACGACGCCGTCCTCGGCGATCACGATGTGGTCATCGGGAACGCCGGTGAGGGCCGCGAGCTTGGCGTGCGCGCGCAGATGACGCCACTCACCGTGAACGGGCATGAAGTTCGACGGACGCGTCAGGTTGAGGACGTACAGGAGCTCGCCGGCGGCCGCGTGACCGGAGACGTGCACCTTGGCGTTGCCCTTGTGCACAACCCGGGCGCCCCACCTGGTCAGCCCGTTGATGACCTTGTTGACAGCGGTCTCGTTGCCCGGCACCAGGGACGAGGCGAGCAACACGGTGTCGCCCTCGGCGATGCGAATCGGGTGATCGCGGTTGGCCATTCTGGACAGTGCCGCCATCGGCTCGCCCTGGGAGCCGGTGCAGACGAGCACCACATCCTTGGGCGGCCATTCCTCGATGTCGCGCGAGTCGACGATCAGCTCCGGCGGCACCTTGAGGTATCCAAGGTCACGGGCCACGCCCATGTTGCGCACCATCGACCGTCCGACCAGGGCCACCTTGCGGCCGTGCCTGGCAGCGGCGTCCATGACCTGCTGGATGCGGTGCACGTGCGAGGCGAAGCTGGCCACGATGACGCGTTGCTCGGAGGTGCGGATCACCTCATCGATGACCGGCGCGATCTCCCGCTCACTGGTGACGAATCCCGGCACCTCGGCGTTGGTGGAGTCGGACATCAGCAGATCGACGCCCTCGGTGCCGAGCCTGGCGAACCCGCCGAGGTCGGTGAGGCGGCCGTCGCTCGGCAACTGGTCCATCCGGAAGTCGCCGGTGTGCAGGACGATGCCCGCAGGCGTCCTGATCGCGACGGCCAGAGCGTCGGGGATCGAGTGATTGACCGCGAGGAACTCGCAGTCGAAAGGCCCGAAGACGTGGCGTTCGCCCTCGATGACCTCGAGTTTGGTCGGTTGGATTCGATGCTCGGTCAGCTTGGCCTCGATCAGGGCAAGCGTGAGCTTGGAGCCGATGAGCGGGATATCGCGCCGCTCGCGCAGCAGATACGGCACCGCCCCGATGTGGTCTTCGTGGGCGTGGGTCAGCACCACGGCCTCGACGTCGTCGAGCCGGTCCCTGATGTACTCGAAGTCAGGCAGGATGAGGTCGACACCCGGCTGGTCGGGCTCGGGGAACAGCACCCCGCAGTCGACGACCAGCAGGCGACCGTCATATTCGAAGACGGCCATGTTCCTGCCGATTTCCCCCAACCCACCGAGCGCGACGATGCGCAAGCCGCCTTCAGGCAGCGTCGGCGGGGGGCCAAGCTCAGGATGCGGATGGCTCATGCCTGGCCCCCACGGTCAGATCTTGTTCTCAAAACTCCCGGTTCCTCCCCGTTCCTATACGTCTGTCAACTTCACCCCGCCGGCCACCAGGCAAGCACGCAGCTCGGCGATTTGCTTCTCTGTTGCGTCCACGAGCGGCAGCCGCACCGGACCGACCGGCACCCCCACCATGCTCAGTGCCGCCTTTGCCATGATCGCGCCGCCCGCACGCAGCATGATCCCGTCCACCACGGGTGCCACCTGGCTGTGTACGGCCAGGGCCTGGGCGACGTCGCCGTTCTTGTGCAGGTGGATCATACGCGCCAACTCGGCACCCACCACGTGCCCGACGACGCTGACGAACCCGGCCGCGCCAAGGGAGAGCCAGGCCAGGTTGAGCAGGTCGTCGCCGGAGTAGAAGGCGAGATCCGTCGAGGTCATCACCTGACTGGCGGCGAACAGGTCTCCCTTGGCGTCCTTCACGGCGACGATGCGCTCGTGCTGCGCCAGCCGGATCAGGGTCTCAGTCTTGATCGGTACGCCGCTGCGTCCCGGAATGTCATAGAGCATCACGGGAAGGTCGGTCGCGTCGGCGACGGCGGTGAAGTGCCGATACAGGCCCTCTTGCGGGGGCTTGTTGTAGTACGGCGTCACCACCAGCAGGCCGTGCGCACCGGCACGTGCTGCCTGCTTCGCGAGTTCGACGCTGTGACGGGTGTCGTTGGTGCCGGCGCCGGCCACCACTGTCGCGCGATCGCCGACCGCATCGAGTACAGCGCTGACGATGCGCTGCTTCTCGTCGTCCGAAGTGGTGGGCGACTCGCCGGTCGTCCCATTGACGATCAAGCCGTCATTGCGCTGCTCGTCCACCAGATAGGTGGCAAGCCGTCGCACAGCCACGTAATCGACCTCGCCGTCGGAAGTGAACGGCGTGACCATCGCGGTCAGCATACGGCCGAAGGGCGCGTCGGTGGTTCCAGTTGGCGATGCCATAGTGCGAACGCTACCTGGATTCAGAAATCCATTGGACGTCGCCACCCCGCTTTGCCTGCCTGGAACCGCTTTTTGCCCCCTTTCGCCGGCATCTGGCCCCCCAGCCACCCGACGCCTCGCGACTCAGCCGACTCCAGCAGCCACACCACCGACCACGTTCTCCAATCACACCATACGGCTCAATCCGAGCCCCCTGCGCACCACCGCAAATGGGGATCCAGCAGCGATCCGCCCCGGATCCACGCAATCCCACCCATGTTCACCTGCTTGGCGGCGAGTTCAAGCCCTCCAACCCAACCGGACCGTCTGCCGCCGATGTCACGCGACCACCACCGCTTGGCGAGACATGCATACCCGCGAGTGACACATCACCACCTGCAAGGGCGCGCCCACACTCCACTTCGCCGTTGCGTGCAGATCGATCGGTTACCGAAGCGGCGCCCGGAAAGACACCCGACCCCTGAGCCGTTACGGGCGGGATGGCCGCCCGACCAGCAAACGCCACGGTGGGGCAGGACTCCAACGCATCCGACTCTGCCCCGCCCAGGACCGACCGAAGGATCCCCCGGCGCCGGTCCCAGCAGGCTTCTGGGCACGCACCCGGCCGCGTCGGCTGGGCACGTACCCGGCCGCGCCGGCTGGGCACGTACCTGGCCATGCCGGCGACAGGTGTGTCACGTGCCCGGCCACGTCGAACGAGGTCGAGGCGCGGCTTATGACGTCGCCACGGAATCCATGCCTACTTCGACAGTTCGATCTGGTATCGGATGAAGCCGCGATTCTCGGCCACTGTGTCGTACAGGCGCCGCGCCGTGCTGTTTGACTCGTGCGTGTTCCAGTACACCCGGGAGCAACCGCGCTCCCGAGCCCAATCCGTGACAGCTTCGATCAACGCCCGCCCCACGCCTCTGCCACGGACATCCGGAGCGGTGAACAGGTCCTGCAGGTAGCAGACGTCGGTGTCGGGCGCCGAGGTGTTCCCGTGAGTGAGGAAGTGCGTGATGCCCACCAGGCGCCCGTCCAGCCGCGCCCCCAAGGCGTGCAACCGGCCGTCCGCCTGGAACTCGTGCCATGCCCGGTCGTACATCTCGTCCGGCTCGACTCTCTCGTAGAAGTCGATGTACGCACGGAACAAGCCCTCCCAAACGTCCCGATCGGACGGGAGAAGCCGGCCAATGTCGATCATGAATGTCCCTCGAAGTGGTGCATCCCGTCGTGAGACGGGACAGCCATGGTGCTGTTCGGCGATCCAGAGGCATGGCCTGGTTGGTACGTCGCCGGAACGGCTTCGACGTCACAAGTTAGAAGAAGGTGCCTCTTCCCGGTTACGGCCACTCCATGGCGATACCGGATGACCACTTGCTCATGGCATCAAGGCATTGGCTCTGGTCATGGCGGAGCACCCGTGCGCCGACCCCACACGACCTTCGCAACTGCAGAGCCCGAGACCGTAGCCCTCCCGAGCACAACCGCCGGGCGCCGGGCACCGGACCGCATCTCGATCCCAAGGCATGGAGTGACGGCTGCGAGCGTGCGGGGGCGAGGTTGAGCGGCAAGGTGACGAGGGCCTGTGCAGCGACGAGCGAGGGCGTGAGGCGCGGATGCGGTGACGCGAAGCGCGGATACGCGAGGTGAAGACGTACGACCGACCCGAAGCACAGCACCGCGAAGGCGTACACCCGAAGCCCCGCGACGCAGGGCACATACAACCCCAGACGCTCGACAGCCACATGCGCCCCGAGAACGTCCAACCCGAACTTGCGTAACTTGAAGATTCGCGAGGTAAGGATGGCAGAGTAAGGACACGAGGTTTGAGGATGTCGCTGGTGAGGATGGGGATGGGCGCTGGCGGAAGTGGCGGGCCGGACGTGCCGGTGTCGGTCGAGCCTGCGTTCGAGACACCTCGCAACTTCCCCAAAAACCACATCCGACCAGGGCGTTCGTTACCCGGGAGCGTCGTGGCTCCAGAGGCCGGACATGGAAGAGGTCGCCGATATGTGCTCGGGGGTACACACATCGACGACCTCTACCGGAGAATCGGCACCCCTTACATCTGCGTTACAGGGTTTCTCCGATAATTTTCCGCCATCGCAAAGTTGGGGCTCCAGCAGTCATCGATGACGGTCGGTTACCTGCCGAATACGGCAACATGGGGCAACGCCTCACACGAACCCCCAGGGATGGACTAGTGGCCACCTCAGATCCGGTCTACCTGCGTGTCGTCGAAGACATCCGGCGACAGATCACCGACGGCACCCTTCCCCCCGGCGCGCCGATTCCCTCGCGGGCGCAGCTGACCCGCAAGTATCAGGTCGGCGAGACTGCCGCTCGTCACGCACTACGTGTGCTCGCGGGCGAAGGCCTCATCATAGGCCGCGTGGGCTCGGGTCATTACGTCAGGGAACGCCCCGACCTAACCCCGCTGTACCGATGGCGGTTTCTCGATCACCCTGCCCCCTTCGCCGCCGATCTGCAATCGCAAGGCAGACGTGTGACGTGGGACTGGCACAGCGAACCGGCCGAGGCGGGGCCGGATATCGCCAGGCGGCTACGGCTGCCGGAGTCCGCCACGCTGACCAAAACGCATTATGTCTTCCGCGGAGACGGCAGACCGCTGCAGCTTGCCACGTCCTATGAGCTACGGGAGTTCGCTCCTCACACGGACGAGGAGCGCCGGAGCCTGGTCGCGAGGATGTACGCGCATGGCATAAAGATCACGGAGATCGTCGAAAGCGTACAGACCCGTATCCCTCGCCCGGTGGAGAGCGATGCGCTGGATCTGGCGGCGGGGGTGCACGTTCTGCACGTGGAACGTACCCATTGGGCAGGCGATCGGCCCGTCGAGACCAGCGACATCGTCATTCCGGGCGATCGCTTCCGGGTCATGTACAGCATGCCCGTTTAGGCGGGGAGGCTCGGGAGGCCTCTGGGTGAGCGCTCGATCACCAGGGCCTCCCGGGCCTGACCCAGTGACGACCTGTGGCGTCCTTGGGGAGCAGGGCCGGCCCGACTCGACTCGTCAGGCCTGACGATCACGCACTCGCCGGGCCAGCGTAGGGTCCCGAGCATGGAAGATCATCGACACTGCGCGCCCCACGGTGCTCATCCCAGTGCTTCCTGAGGCTGGCGTCATGCGTGACATTCCCTTCCGCCAGCACGATCGTGCTGCTTCAGGGTGTCTGAGGAACCCGGTGTGGGTCATGCTCCGGTCCGATCTCGGCATCGCCTGAACGCTCGCCGGAGCTTGTGGCATGTCCGGCACGCCGGGGGCCTGCCATAGCACGCGGAACGCGGAACACGGAGACTCATCCCACCGCTCTTTTGCACTCGAACCTCACGCCAGAGCGCGCGTGTGCGGAGGCTTTCGCCCCACCGCATGTAGTACGCCGGGGACTCGTGATCCCGCGCGCAGGGCACGGGTGCTCATATCTGAGCACGGAATACGCGGGGCTTCCGGCCGGAGCGCGAGGAATGTGGGGCTGGTGTCGCCGTTGGGTACGCCGGCTATGGCGAGGGTTCCGACCGCCCCTTCCGACCATGGCAGCCGACTGCGCTCCGACCGTGGCACGATCCATGCGGGCGGCTTGTCGGCGCTCTCTTCTTGTCGCGCTTAACACGGTGCATCGTGAGGCCGACTCGCCGTAACGCCCATGCCAAAGAGCTGACGTACCCGCCCACCGCGTGGGGAGACGCCGCGTGGGAAGACGCCGCGTGGGAAGACGCCGCGTGGGAAGACGCCGCGTGGGAAGACGCCGCGTGGGAAGACGCGCCGAATCCCTCTTGAGCATGGCCTCTGAGCACCTCCATTTGCCGCCCGCGTCGGATGGACTGGTTGGAGGGATGGCCGTGCAGGCGATCCGTGGTGGCTGGAGACCCGCCGGACGCTGTCGCCGCACGAGATTGTCGCGGCGGACGGCCCGTCTGGACGAGCACGCGGATGACCCGCCCGGGCGAGATGGTGATCAACGAGGCAAGCCAAGGAGCCCGGCTGGACTCGCCTGAACGTCCACCCGTGCGATGGCCGCCGGGGACGTTGCGTACACACCATCGTTGCTGGGGCGTGACGGCAGGTGGCGGGACATGACGCCCATGCAGCCACGAACCACTTCGTGGTGAACGTGCAGGTCAGAGATTGTCGGTGGGCGTTGATACAACGGTTGCGGAGGTTGCCGATGCGAGTCAAAGACCTGTCCAAGAGCGATCGGCCGCGCGAGCGGCTCATGTCCATCGGTGCTGCCGCCCTGGCGGACCGGGAACTGCTGGCCGTGCTGCTCGGCTCGGGATTCCGCGGGGCGAGTGCCCTCGACCTGGCCAGCCAGGTGATCGAGCACTGCGGGGATCTCGACGCCCTCGCACGTTCCGATCCGCATCGGTTACTCACTTTGCGCGGTATCGGTCCGGCCAAGGCCGCCCGGGTGACGGCGGCCTTCCATCTCGTACGCCGAGCGCAGGCGTGGCCCGAGCGAGAACGCATCACCAGCACGTCCGACCTGGCCCATGCCTGCGCTCCACTGCTACGCGACCGGACGCAGGAGCGGTTGGTCATGGTGGTGTGCGACACCGGTGGGCGGGTGCTGAAGCGGTCGGTGCTTACCGAGGGTGGGAGCGATCACACGGTGATGCCCGTACGTGAGTTGATCACGGAAGTGCTCACCTCGGGCGGGGCCATGTTCGGTCTTGCGCACAACCATCCTGGCGGATCACTCGACCCGAGCCCGGAGGATCTCGAGGCCACGGCCATGCTCCTTGAGGCGGCACGGACGGTGGGGTTGCGGCTTCTCGATCATCTGATCGTCGCGGACGGATCTTGGAAGCGGATCCCCCTTTAGGGCAATTCATATCTTATAAACCAACTCAACAGCGAAACTCAACTCCTGTGAAGCGCAAAGGGCATGATCCCGCATATAGCGCCGAACCGCGGTTTTCCAAGGGACGACCATGAGAACCTAATGGCGCGGGTAGGCCGTTATGGACGTCAGCCGGCCATTACTCGTCATGGCGTGGTTCCGCGCACCTCCTGGAAGCGCGGGATCACGCCATGGTCTCGCGTGGTCCCGGGTGAAGCCCATTCCTCCCTCTGAGATCTGGGCAGGCGCGTCGCCCGGGATCGCGCGTAGACACACGGTGCGTTGGCGACGGCCCGGCGAGCATGCCGTCGCCTACGGCTTCCGTTTCGTGAATGCGGTAGTCATGTTGCCGATACGGTTGTTGTTCCACGGATGCGGTGACCATGGTTTGATTTGGTGGTCATTGCTCGATGTGGTCGTCATGGCCTGATGCGGCAGCCATGCCTGGTGCGGTGGGTGATGACACGCACTCGGCTTGCGGCCGCGCCTTTCTCGCAGTCGGGAGGCCCGGCTCTGCGGCCACCGCGACTGCCACCGCGACTGCTACTGCTACTGCTACTGCTACTGTCTCGGTCCAGGAGAGCCGAGGGGTCAGTGTTGCGGACGGGGCTCAGTGTGCCGCAGTCGCCCGAGACTAGGTGTGCCGTTGTCGCCCCGAGGATGGGACGCGGGGTCCGTTCGGCAACGGTGTGGCGCCTTTGGCTTTCGCCGCGGGCCGCAACAAAAGTCGGAGCCACCGGTCATGTAACCCCTTCACCGGCCGGTGGTGCAGGCATCAGAATGTGTCTGCGGCCATCGCGCTCGATGTCCTTCTGAACTGCGTCTTCAAAAGGACCGCGATGGCCGTCACCATTTCTTCCACCTCGGCTTTTCGAAGGTCAATCGGTCCAGGGGGAGCAAGAAAGCACGCCTTCCTGACGCCGACAGCACAACGACTGTCATAGCGCCGACGCCGCGAGCGTCCGCGGTTCGACCCTGTGCTCGTAGGAAAAAGCGGACCAAATTCGAGCAGATCACATCAAATTCCGGCATTAGTTGCGACTACAGCATCGACAGCGGACTACGCGAATGGTGGATCTGTGTGCTGAGCGTGGAGGTTTGTGAAGGTGCCGTCATATCGGCAGCGGCATGGTGACGATGCCATCGTCGCGCTCCACGGCGGCGGCGGCTGCCTTGCCTAGCTTGTCGGGCAGTTGTGTTCATCTGGTCGCCAAACGGTCAGCGGCAGGCCGTCCAGGAAGTCTGCGAGGATCTTGTTGAAGACGTCCGGACGCTCCATGTTGGGGTAGTGCCCGGTCCGGTCGATCGACGCCGTACGGCCGTTCGCGACGGTCCGGGTGAGGCGTTCGGCCATGCCGATGTGGTCAGGCGAGTCGACGGCGCCGTTGATGGCCAGCACGGGAACGTCGATCGTGGCCACGCGCTCCCACGTGTCGCGCACCGGGACGAGCAGGTTGGGCTCGCCGGCGGTGTGCTTGGCCATGGTGTCCCGGGCCATGCGGCGCAGGCGGGCGACGACCTCGGGATCGAGATCGTCGAGAGGGCGGTGCGGGCCCGCGCCAAGGAGCGTGAACGCCTCCACCGAGGCGTCCAGGTCGCCGGCGGCCATCGCCGAGTGCCAGGTGGTCATGGCCTGGGTGGTCCAGGGGTCGGTGAAGTAGGGCTCGCTGGTTCCGGCGCCGCCGACCACCACGGCGCTCACCAGGTCCGGGTGCTCCAGTGCGGTGTCGACGGCGACGCTCGCGCCCATGGAGACGCCCACCAGGATCGCGGGGCCGATGTCCAGGTGGCGTAGCAGCGCGACCAGGTCGTCGGTCAGCCGGTACGGCTCCGTACCGTTGGCAGAGCGGCCGTGACCGCGGGCATCAGGGGCGATGACCCGGTAGCGCGAGGCGAAGGCCGGGATCTGGTCCTCCCACATGCGGTGGTCGAGGAAGCCGCCGTGCAGCAGGACGAGGGGGCGGCCGGTGCCGGTGTCGAGCCAGAACAGATCCTTCATGACAACTAAGGTGTCATTTCTGGAGAAGGATGACAACCTAGGTGTCATCATGGAGGGGTGAGTGAGACGGATCCGGCCCAGGTGCCCGGAGAGCTGACCGACCGGCTGACCGAGGTGTTCGACCTGGTGGGGCCGCTGTACCGGCGTGCCCAGCGCAAGGTGGAGCAGGACGCGCCCATCGAAGGGCTGTCGGTCGGGGTTCGGGCGGTGCTCAATCTGCTCCGCGAGCACGGCCCGATGACCGTTCCCCAGATGGGCCGGGCTCAAGCGCTGAGCCGGCAGTTCGTACAGCGCATGAGCAACGACGCGGCCGAACGAGGTCTGGTGGAGTTCGTCGCCAATCCGGCGCACAAGAGGTCCTCGCTCATCCGGCTCACCGGTGACGGCCGGACCGCGATCAACGCCGTGATGGACCGTGAGCGTGCGGTGCTGCGCCAGGTCGGTGGCGACCTGACCGAGGCGGAGGTCGCCGCCTGCCTCCGAGTGCTCTCCCGTCTCCTCCGGCTTCTCGACGACGTCGAGGTGGATTAGGGCGAGCCGCATGGCTGGCGGTGGCGGGCACGACAAGGCAAGGCGGTCCGGTCTGGTGCCCCGGTTCGTGGCCGTGCTGGGGCTCGTCGGCGGACTGCTGGTCCTGGCGTCGGCGGTGGCCGTGGGCGGCCAGGGCGGGACATTCGGCGGGTTCGGGCAGCCGGCGAAGCGGGGGCGGTCGTGGCGGTCCCGATGTTCGCCTGGGAGTTGTCGCCGGCGGCCGGCTCATCGTCCGCGGAGTCGAGCGGGATGCGATGGACGCGCTCGCCGTCTGACGGGCGCCCCGCCGGCGCGACCGTGCCAGGAGGCGCCTCGGCGGTATTCCCGCAGGCAGGGCCGGTGCCTGTTCTATAATCCGGGCGTGCTGGATCGCGCGGGGCCCGTGCCCATATACAAGCAGGTCGCCGACCTGGTTCGCGATCAGATCGAACGCGGTGAGCTCGGCGCCGGCGATCCCGTCCCCAGTGAGGCCACCCTCGAGAGGCACTACGAGATCGCCCGGACCACCGCCCGGCGGGTGGCCCGGGAGCTGCGGGAGCAGGGGCTGGCGTACACGATTCGGGGCGAAGGCACGTTCGTCGGGCGGCCTGGCACGCCGCGGTCGCCGAGGAGGATGCCGATTTATCGGAAGATCGCCGGAGAGGTCGCCGAACGTATTCAGCGGGGCGAGATTCCCCCCAACCGGGCAATTCCCGGCGAGAAAGTGATGATGCGCCAATATGGCGCCGCAAAGGTGACCGTACGCCAGGCCGTCGCGCATCTCCGGGATCAGGGCTGGGTCTTCACGGTGCCATATCGGGGCACATACGTGACCGACCCCGAAAAATGGCCCATAAATCAGGGTTCTTGATTGCCCCTCCTTTGGCGGGGCCATTGGATTACCCTTGAGGCGTGCTGAATCGCGAGGGTGACACCTATCTATATCTGCAGATCAGCGAGGTCATCAGGGCGCGTATCATCGCCGAGCTCTCCCCTGGAGATCTCGTGATCAGCGAGGCGGGGATCCAGCGGGAGTTCAAGGTCGCGCGCACCACCGCGCGCAGGGCGATTCGCGTGCTGCGGAACCAGGGGCTGGTCCACACGCGGCAAGGAGAGGGAACGTTCGTCAACGTCCCCGGGCAGACCGGCCCCTCGGGGCGGCGGACGCCGTTCTATCGACATATCGCCGGTGAAATCCGGGAGCGAATAAGAAATCGCGAACTCGTGGCGTGCCAGCTGATTCCGAGCGAGGTCGAGCTGGTGCGTGAATACGGGGCCGCGCGCGAGACCGTACGCCGGGCCATTGCCGTGTTGCGCGAGGAGGGATGGGTGTACAGCGTCCCGCATCGCGGGAGTTATGTCGCTCCCGAAGAGCAGTGGCCCTCCGACGATTAAGCCAGCCCAGGCGCCGCCGGCCGGCAAGGGTCAGAAGACCGGGATGATTTCCTCCGGGTCGATGAAATCGACCTGTACGCCCTCCAGGTCCAGCTCCGGAATGGCCGGGAAGGCGATCCCCCAGCGTTCCACGATCGCGCGAATTCTCGCCATCGCCACGCGCCAGTTCTCCGCCTGCTCGTCGTACGACAGGACGCCCAGCCCCGCCTCCCTGGCGTGGTCCATGAGGACGCGGTGGTTGCCCAGGAAGTACGGCGGGAGCTCCCAGAAGCCCTCAGGCGGTTCCCAGAGAATCATGCTGAGGAAGACGAAACCCGCTCTGAGCTGACGGGTGATGAGGGCACGCGTGTCCTCCGTGAGGCCCGGCCATTCGTTCTCCAGGATGGTCATGCAGATTTGCAGATGGCGGGACTCGTCGCGGCCGATGCGCTGGAACATCTCGCTGAAGACCGGATGCCGGGTGCCCGACGCCATGCCCCTGAACAGGGTGGATGCGGCCATCTCCCCCATCATGAAGCTGGTGAACAGGACCGGCAGCGAATATCTCCCCACGGCGGAGGTGTAGCCGACCCAGTAACGACCGCCGTTGTGATAGAGCCAGCCGATGTTGTTGTGCGCGGCGGATTCGAGGTCGTCGGACGGGGTCCAGTTGAGCGGGCCGCCCGGCCAGAGTTTGGCGATGGTGCGCTGGCAGCATTCCTCGTGGTTCATCTCGTCACGAGTGATCGAGAAGAAACACTTCCTGACGGGGTCCTCTTCGTGCTTCTCGAAGGCCTGGATGGTGGCCCGGGCGAACACCGCGGGCCCCGAGGCGTCGAAGTTCGCCAGGACCGCGAACCAGTACATGATGCCCAGGCGCTGCTCCCGCGTGAAGTCGTCCGGGCTCAGGCCGTCCCAGGGAAGGTCGGCCGGGTTCCAGAGCACGCGCTTGGACTTCTCGTATATGGCGGCGAGCTTCTCCGTCTCCACTCGCCATTCCATGGGATAGATGTTGGGCTGCGGGATCTCCGGCGCCGGCCAGAAGCCGCCTTCTGGGATCGTGAGGTCCGCCATGGTTGTGACACCTCCTCTCCCATCCTGCGGGGTGGCGTCACGGCTTTCAAGTACGGGCGCGCTGGGTGATGGCCACGCAGACGAGTACGGCCAGCGCCGCCGCCACCGTCGCCGGGCCGAAGCGCTCGCCCATCAGGAACCACGCCCAGATGAGGGTCAGGAGGGGCTGGGTGAGCTGGGTCTGACCGGCCCGGGCTATGCCGCCCCTGGCCAGGCCCGCGTACCAGGGGATGAAACCGATGAACATGGAGACCGCCGACACGTAGGCGAAGCCGGTCACGGCCTGGGGGGTGAGGGTGATGGGGGTGGTGAGGGCCAGGACCGCCGTGATGGGGGCCGTCAGGGGCAGGGACAGTACGAGGGTGTGGGAGATGACCTGCCAGCCCGGGGTGTGCCTGGACAGGCGGGCACCCTCCGTGTAGCCGACCGCCGCCGAGAGGAGGGCGCCGATCAGGAGCAGGTCGGGCCACGACGGTCTGCCCTGGTGCTGGATGAGGGTGAACGTCGTGATGGCGATGGCGCCGGCCGTACATGCTGCCCAGAACAGGGGGCGGGGGCGTTCCGAGGCCCGCAGGACGGCGCAGGCGGCCGTGGCCGCCGGGAGGAGGCCGGTGATCACGGCGGCATGGGCCGTGCTGGCGCCCAGGTCGAGGGCCAGGCCGCTGAAGACCGGGAAGCCGAAGACCACGCCGAGGGAGATGAGGGCGTAGGCGGGCCATTGGGACTTCGGAGGGAGGAGGGGACGGTTGGTGGCTTTCAGGCAGGCTACGGCTATGGCGCCTGCTATGGCGGCTCGGCCTATTGCCACCAGCCAGGGGTTGAAGCCTTGCATCGCGTGGACGGTGGCGGGGAAGGAGCCGGAGAACGCCAGCACGCCCAGGAAGGCCAGGGCCGTGCCTTGGCGGTGGCGCTTGTGCTGGTCTGTGGTGGGCGGCTGGGCACTGTCCGTGGTCGGGGGCTGAGCGCCGTTGGATTGCGCAGAGCCGGACCGTTCAACGCCTCGCCGACGCGGCGACCTCGGGGGACTCACGGCCACCGGATCCGCGGTCAGCCCCGGGGCAGCGGGCGCGGCGCCCGAATGAGCGGATGCGGGGCCCGAATGAGCGGATGCGGGGCCCGAATGAGAGGACGCGGGGCCCGGGTGGGTGGCGGTGGGCGGTGGGAGGCGGTTCGAGGGGACAGGGACCGCTACTCCTTCGGGGACAGTAGCGCTATTCTCATCCTTCATGGACAACGATAGCAGTATCGCCCAGATCGCCGCGATGCTGCGCGAAGAGGCCGACCGGCTGGGGCCGGGGGCACGGTTGCCGTCCAGCCGGGAGATCATGCGCCGGCACAACGTCAGCCCCGTCACCGTGTCCCGGGCCATCGGGCAGCTCACCGCCGAAGGGCGGGTGGTGACGAGGCCGGGCAGTGGCGCGTTCGTGGCGCAGCGGGTCAGCCGCGCGCAGGACGCCGCCGACCTGTCCTGGCAGACCGTGGCCCTCGGCGATCGGGTGGTCGACGAGGGGCCCGTCTCGATGCTGCTGGGGGCGGCGGCCGAGGGGGTGGTGCCGTTGACCGGCGGGTACCTGCGGCCGGGGTTGCGGCCGGACAGGCAGCTCGCGGCCGCGGCGGCGCGGGCCGTACGCCGGCCGGACGCCTGGGCCATGCCGCCCCTGACGGGCCTGCTGGAGCTGCGGCGGTGGTTCGCGACGCAGGCCGGTGGCGACATGACCGCGGCCGACGCGTTGATCGTGAGCGGCGGGCAGGCGGCGCTCACGCACGCGTTCAGGGCCCTGACGGCGCCGGGGACGCCGATCCTGGTCGAGACGCCCACCTATCCGGGGGCGCTGGCGGCGGCCAAGGCGGCGGGGCTGCGGGCCACGGCCGTGCCGATGGACCGCGACGGCGTACGGCCGGAGCTGCTGGCCGAGGCGTTCGCCGTCACCGGGGCGCGGGTGTTCTTCTGCCAGCCCACCCTGCACAACCCCACCGGCGCCACCCTGTCGCTGGAGCGCCGGGAGCAGGTGCTGCAGGTGGCCAGGGCGGCGGGGGCGTTCGTGGTGGAGGACGACTTCGCCCGCTACCTGACCGAGCAGCCGCCCCCGTCGCTGGCGTCCATGGACCAGCACGGCACCGTGGTGCACATCGTGTCGCTGACGAAGATCCTCTCGCCCAGCATGCGGGTGGCGGCCGTCATCGCCAGGGGGCCGGCCGCGCACCGGCTGCGGGCGAGCCAGCTCGTGGAGTCGTTCTTCGTGGCGCGGCCGCTGCAGGAGACGGCGCTGGAGTTCGTGGGCTCGCCGGCCTGGCGGCGGCATCTGGCGACCGTGCACGCCGAGATCATGACCCGCCGCGACGCGCTCGCCGCGGCGCTCGCCGCGCGCATGCCGGAGGCCGAGCCGCACCTGCTGCCGGCCGGCGGGATGCACCTGTGGGTCCGGCTGCCGGCGGAGGTCGACGAGAACGCCCTGGTGGAGGCCGCCAGGCGGAACGGGGTGCTGGTGAGCCCGGGCCGGATGTACTACCCGTCCGAGCCGCCGGGGCCGCGCATCCGGGTCACGCACATGGCCGCCGCCCATCTGGCGGAGCTGGGGGAAGGGGTCCGGCGGCTCGCCGAGGCGCTCTCCGAAGCGACGGCGGTCGGCTCTCCGAGGACGTGGCGATCATAGGCGTCCGGCCCGCCCAGTAGAGTGACGGCATGCAGTTCTCCGCGGAGCTCGTACGTGACGCGGAGCTCGTACGAGACTTCGTGAACACCTTCGACGTCGAAGTCCAGGCGGACGAGCTGTCCTCCCCCGCCGAGCTGGCCCTGTGGCTGCGCGAACGCGCCCTCGTCGGCCCCGGCGACCGCGCCACCGACGACGACCTCCAGACCGCTCACTCCCTCCGCGAGGGCCTCAGGGCCGCGCTCAGGCGCGAGGCCGCCGATCTCCCGGCGCTCCACCTCAAGGTCGGCGTGCGGGCCGGGGAGCGGCCGGAGCTGGTTCCCGCCACGGGTGGTGTGCAGGGCGGGCTGGCCAGGATCGCCGCGGCGGCCACGGGCGCGTCGTGGGACCGGCTCAAGGTGTGCGCGGAGGGAACCTGTCAGTGGGCGTTCATCGACTCGTCGAAGAATCGTTCCCGCTCGTGGTGTTCTATGCGGGTATGCGGTAACCGCACCAAGACACGGGCTTACCGGGCGAGGAAGCGGGGTTCGCGTCGTCTCCAAGGCTCAAACACCGATACGGTGTAACTCGTGCCTTGTGGCACGAACGGCAGGCGAAGGAGCGGGCCGAGATGGCAGACGTAGGCGTCCGGGCGGCCCGGCGCGAGGATGTGCTCCAGGTTGCGAACACTCAGATCCGCGCCTGGCGCTACGGCTATCGGGACTTCCTCCCCGAGGGCCCACTCGAGCAGATGACAGGCGCGGCGGCCGAGAAGATGTGGCTGCGCCAGTGGGACGAGGCGATCGTCGCACCTCCCACGTCCATGCATCGGGTTCTGGTGGCGGTGGAGACCATCCTCGACACCGAGGGCTTCCCGGCCCTCGGCGCGGGTGGCAGCGCCGCCCTCGTCACCCCCCGCGGCGGAGAGCGCGTGGTCGGCCTGGCCTCCCATGCCCCCGCCGAGGATCCCGACCTCGACCCCAGCGTGGTGGCCGAGATGCTGACGCTGCTGGTCGACCCCGACTTCGTACGCCGGGGCCACGGCAGCCGCCTGCTCAACGCCACGGTCGACTACCTTCGTGAGGACGGCTTCCGCCAGATCGTCACCTGGGTGTTCGCCGACAACTACGCGGTGCTCGGTTTCCTGGAGTCGGCCGGCTGGGGCGAGGACATGGCCGAACGTGTCCTCGACATGGGCCGCCCGATCCGGATGGTCAGGCTCACCACAGACATCAGCTAGAGGTTGAAGAAGGATATGGCAACCCCCGGCCAGTGGATCGCCGGCGCCCGCCCGCGCACACTGCCCAACGCCGTCGTGCCTGTCATGGTCGGCACCGGCGTCGCGATCGGCGAAGACGGCTTCGTGTGGTGGCGGGCGATCCTGGCGCTGCTCGTGGCACTCTCACTGCAGATCGGCGTCAACTACGCCAACGACTACAGCGACGGCATCCGTGGCACCGACGACCAGCGGGTCGGCCCGATGCGGCTGGTCGGCTCGCGCGCGGCCACGCCGCGGCAGGTGCTGATCGCCGCCCTGGGCTGCTTCGCGCTCGCCGCGGTGCTGGGCCTCGTGCTGGTGCTCGTCACGCGGGCGTGGTGGGTGCTGGTGGTGGGCGCGCTGGCGATCGCGGCCGCCTGGTTCTACACGGGCGGCAAGCACCCGTACGGCTACCGCGGGCTCGGCGAGCTGGCCGTGTTCGTGTTCTTCGGGGTCGTGCCGGTGGTGGGCACGGCGTACGTGCAGACGGAGCAGCTGAGCTGGCCTGCGCTGTTCGCGTCGATCCCGGTGGGGCTGCTGTCGTGCTCGATGCTGGTGGTCAACAACCTGCGTGACGTCGGCACGGACGGGCAGGCGGGCAAGCGCACGCTGGCGGTGCTGCTGGGGGCCGAGCGCACCCGTACGCTCTACGTGGCCTGCCAGGTCGTGCCGTTCGTGGTGGCGCTGGCGATGATCCCGATCACGCCGTGGGCGGCGCTGGTGCTGCTGGCCGCGCCGCTGGCGATCCAGCCGATCCGGACGGTGCTGAGCAAGGCGGTGGGCCCGGCGCTCATCGCGGTGCTGCAGCAGACGGGCAAGCTGCAGATGGCGTACGGGGTGCTGCTCGCGGTGGGCCTGGCCATCATCTTCTAGCGGACGATCCTCTTCTAAGGTGGGACGGTGAAGGATTTCATCGCCGGACTGCCCAAGTGCGAGCTGCACCTGCACATCGAGGGCACGCTGGAGCCCGAGCTCAAGTTCGAGCTGGCCAGGCGCAACGGCCTCGAGCTGCCCTATGCGACGGTCGAGGAGATGCGGGCGGCCTACACCTTCGACAGCCTGTCCTCCTTCCTGACGATCTACTACGAGGGCATGCGGGTGCTGCGCACCGAGCCCGACTTCTACGACCTGGCCATGGCCTACCTGCGCAAGGCCGCCGAGCAGAACGTCCGCTACGCCGAGATCTTCTTCGACCCGCAGGCGCACACCTCGCGGGGCGTGCCGTTCGACGTGGTGATCCGGGGGCTGCGCCGGGCGCTGATGGACGCGTACGCGCAGCTCGGGGTGCGGGCGCAGCTGATCATGTGCTTCCTGCGCGACTTCCAGGCCGAATACGCGATGGCGACGTTGCTGGAGTCGCTGCCGTACAAGGAGTGGATCGCCGGGGTCGGGCTGGACTCCGACGAGAAGGGCAACCCGCCGAGCAAGTTCGCGGCGGTCTACGAGCGGGCCCGGCAGGAGGGCTACCTGCTGACCATGCACTGCGACGTGGACCAGGACAACGCGATCGAGCACATCCGCCAGGCCATCGAGGACATCGGCGTCGACCGGATCGACCACGGCGTCAACATCCTGGAGGACCAGCGGCTGGTCGAGGCCGTGCTGGCGCGGGGCATCGGGCTGACCTGCTGCCCGATCTCCAACGGCTACGTCACCGAGTCGATGAAGGCCGAGGGCATCCGCAAGCTGATGGACCTGGGCGTGCGGGTGACGATCAACTCCGACGACCCGGCCTATTTCTCCGGTTACGTGGCGGAGAACCTGGTGGCCGTCCAGGAGGCCCTGCAGCTCGGCCGGGAGGAGCTGGCCCAGCTCCAGCGCAACGCCTTCGAGATCACCTGGCTGCCCCGGCAGCTCAAGGACGCCTATGTCGCCGAGGTCGACGCTTATGTCTCGTGACGGCGTCATCGAGCCGCTAGCCTAGGAACACAACCGTGCACCCCGACGCAGCGAGCGCGAGGGATCGTGGTCAACCGGCTGAGCGTGCCCAGCGGCATCGAGGAGTTCGAGCGGGCACTCGCTGAGTGCGTCACCATCGCAGAGCGGGCGATGCCCGACTCCCCGATGCTCAGTGTCGCGCTGTGCGCGGAGGGAGGCCTGCGCACCGTGGCCCGCTCGCATGCCCGGGCCGAGCTGCTCGACGGGTTACAGGTGACCACGGGGCAGGGGCCCGTCCTCGACACGATCGACAGCGGGCGGCCGGTGACAGCGCGCGACCTGGCCGCCGAATCCCCGTGGCCGCGTTTCACGGCGGAGTGGCCGGAGATACGCGCCGTGCACTGCGAGCCGCTGGAGTCGGAGGGCGCGCTGCTCGGCGTGCTCACGCTCTACTCCTACCGCTCGGCCGGGTTCGCCGGGGAGACCCGGGTCGCCGTGGGTGTCACCGCCGCCCACATCGGCCTGCTGTTCCGTACGGCGCTGGACGTGGCCCGCATGCGTGAGGTGGCGGCGCAGCTCAAGGAGGCGCTCACCACCCGTGCGATCATCGACCAGGCGCTCGGCATCGTCATGGCGCAGCGCCGCTGCACCGCCCAGCAGGCGTTCGAGGTCCTCCGCCACGTCTCCCAGGACCGGAACGTCAAGCTGCACCAGATCGCGGCCTCGATCGTGGAGCAGGTGAGCGGCGAGCCGGCGCAGCGCTCCCGCTTCGAGGAGCCGCCGCCCCGCATCGAGCGCTGACGCGCACGAGGTCGCGGACGGAGGGACGTCGGCGGCGAGGCATCATGGAGTGAGCTTTCCGAGGATGGGACCTGACCACGTGCGGCACGAGAAGACCCCCGTCCTGGCGGTGACCCCGGGGCCGGCCTCGGGGTCAGGGGGGCGATCGTCGGCAACCTGCGGCGCACCCGGCTGGCCCGCGGGTTCAGCGTGGGCGAGCTGGCCGAGCTGACCGGGGTGAGCAAGGCGCTCATCTCACAGATCGAGCGGGGCGTGGCCAACCCGACGATCGAGGTGCTGACCAGGCTGGCGACCTCGCTGGACCTCACGTTCGCCGAGCTGACCAGGACCCACCTGGTGGAGGCTCGCCCGCCCGAACGCACGCCGACGACCATCCGGTGCCCCGGAGCTCGGCGTGCGCCGCGCAGCGTCCGGGGGTCGTCGTCCACCCGGCGGCCGTCGATGTGCACCTGCCCGTCCGACTCCAGCCCGGCGGGCAGCAGCCCGAGCAGCGCGCGCACGGTCAGCGACTTGCCGACGATCGCCACCGACTCCCCGGGGCCGGCCTCGAAGGACACGTCGGAGAGCGACGTACGCCCGGAGGCGGGGTGCCATACGGTCAGGCGACGACGTAGTTCATGATGCCCGCCTCCTTGCCCGCGTCCAGCGAGCCGATGGAGGACGGCAGGGCCACCCGCAGCGTTGTCCAGAGGAGCCTGCCCGGACGGTGGCGCGGTGGCGTCGTCGGAGCCGCACGCGGGCAAGAACGCCGGGAGGGCCGCGACGAGCGCGGCGGACCGCAGGATGGAACGCCGGAAGAGGGGCAGTTCGGCCACCGGAGGACCCTGCTTTCACGCGACCGGCCAACCCGCCTAGCTGCAGTGTCTACCGGCGAATCCAATTGGCACATGAGAGCATTCGGTCGTTCCGTCGCCGGTCGGACCCACTCCTCGAATGGGGAATACGGAGTCAGGGTCAGGCGCGGCGCATGACCACGCGCGGCGCGACCTCGATGCCCAGCTCGCGCTCGTGCTCGACGAGCGCTCGCAGCTCCGGGCCCCACTCGGCCTCGGGCATCACGGAGAAGCCGTGCCGCGCGTACCAGGGCGCGTTCCAGGACACGTCCCGGTACGTCGTCAGCGTCACGGCCGGCGCGCCGGCGGCCCGCGCGTGGTCGATCACGGCCGCCACCAGCCGCCCGCCGATCCCCTGGCGCATGCTGCCGGGGTGCACGGCGAGCTGGTCGAGGTGCAGGTTGCCGTCGACCCATCCGATCAGCGCGAAGCCGGCCGGAGGCCTCCCCTCGACCAGCACGGCGCCGGGGTCGTCGACCTCTTCGATCATCGTGGTGCCGGGCGGGAACACAATGCCCACCTGCTCGAACAGCCGGTCGGCGGCCAGCTCGATGGAGACCAGCCCGGGCAGCTCGCTCGCTTCCGCCCATCGCACCATGGCGACACGATCTCATGTTTCAGGCGGATGTCGCAGCTCGTATTAGGGTTGAAGATCGTAGGCCCGGCTGTGCGGAGCCGGGACCCTCTCCTCACGACGTGCCCACGGCCCGACCCGGGTCGCCCGGACGATCAGCCGGCCTCCGGCGTTCACGGTGGCGCCGG